>JAKOZI010000297.1 GCA_029780075.1 Pseudomonadota bacterium | reverse complement strand
CGCCGGCACCACCGAGGCCGATCAAACCCATCTGCAAGTCGGTCATTTCCATTCCTAAACGAGTTGCTCGCGCATGCGCAGCGCTTCTTCCATATCGACTTCGACGATGCGCGAGACGCCGGATTCCTGCATGGTCACCCCGACGAGCTGTTGCGCCATCTCCATCGTGATCTTGTTATGGCTGATGAACAGGAACTGCGTGTTCGCCGACATGCGTCGCACCATCGCGCAGAACCGTTCGGTATTGGTATCGTCCAGTGGCGCATCGACCTCGTCAAGCAGGCAGAACGGCGCCGGATTGAGCTGAAACATCGAGAATACCAGCGCAATGGCGGTCAACGCCTTCTCGCCGCCGGAAAGCAGGTGAATCGTCGAGTTTTTCTTGCCCGGTGGCTGCGCCATGACCTGCAGACCGGCATCGAGAATCTCTTCGCCGGTCATGATCAAGCGGGCCTCGCCACCACCGAAGAGCGTCGGAAACAGTTCGCCGAAACTACGGTTGACCGCGTCGTAAGTGGTCTGCAACAGATCCCGCGTTTCACGGTCAATGCGGCGAATCGCGTTCTCCAGCGTGGACATCGCCTGCGTCAGGTCTTCCGACTGGCTATCGAGATAGCCCTTGCGTTCACGCGCCGCTTCGAGTTCGTCGAGGGCCGCCAGGTTGACCGCACCGAGCGCTTCGATCGAGCGTTGCAGCGCGGCAATCGCATTCTGCAGACTGCCCAGGCGTGCACCGACGAGTTCACCCTGCAGCGACTGTTCGTCGGCATTGGCCGCCGCCAGTTGCGAGGCGAACTGCTCGAAGGTGAGCGTGGCGGCCTGTTCCTTGAGTTTCAGTTCGCCAATCCGGTTGCGCAACGGTTCAAGGCTCAGCTCGACCTTCAAGCGCTGCTCGTCGAGGGCACGCAGACCGTTCGCCGCGTTCTCCAGGGCGTCGCGAGCATACGCCAGCGCATGTTCGTGAGCAACGCGGTGGTCCAGGGCTTCCTGCAACCTGGGCTCCAGATCCTCGGGATGCATGGCCAAGGCGCTTTCCTCGCAGCGCGCCAGTTCGCCGACAATACGTTCGAGTTGCTGTTGTGCCAGAACCCGATTGCCGGACAGTTCCTGCAACTTGTTGCGGCACTCGCGTTGCGCAAACTCGGCCTCACGCAGTTCCCGTTCAGCGCCGTTGACCTGCTCGCGCTCGTCGCGCAGTGCCCGCTCACCCTGCTCGAGTGCCGCCCGCGCCGCTGCCATGACCGTCTGCAACTCGCCTAGCTGTTCCCGCTGCGAGTCGATCGCCTCGTCGGCGAGAAAAAGGCGCTCACCCTCGCTTTCCTCCTCGGCAGCCATCTCGGCCAGGCTGTCGTCGATCTGCGCCTGTCGCTCACGGAAGCGGTCGCGCGCCTGCGTCAGCTTCAGGGTTTCGACCTGAATGGCGTGCGCCCGGTCCTGCAGGACGCCCAGTTGCTGGCGAGATTCCTGCAGGCCATTCTGCGCGTCAGTCAGCAGCGCTTCGATTTCGCCAAGCCTGGCCTGCGCCTCCACGACCTTGTCCTCGCGCTGCGCAATCACCACCGCCAGGGCGTCGATCTCACGCTGACGTTCGAGCAAGCCGTGCCCGGCGCTTTCCGGCGCAAACAGCGTCACGCTCTGCCGGCTGACGATGTCGCCGCCCGGCGTCACGCAATACGCGCAGGCCGACAGACGGCTGCGGCCGGCCAGCGCCGCCGCCAGATCCGGGGCGGTCAGCACCTCGCCCAGCCAGTCGGCGAGAATCGCCGCCAACTGCGGGTTGTCGCAGCGTATGCGCGACAGCAACATGGCTTCTCCGGGAACCACCACGGCACCCGGCTCGATCATGGGCAACAGCAAGCTCAGTTTGCTGCCCGGCCGATCGTTGCTCCACGCCGGGTCGGCGACCTTCGCCGGCAGCGCACTCAGGCGTTCGCGCAGGACGGCTTCGACGGCGTCTTCCCAGCCGGCTTCGACGTGCAGCGACTTCCACAGCGGTTCGCCGTCCTGCAGACGATGCCGGCGCAGCCAGTCGTCGAGCTGGCCGTTGACCTGCAGGCGCTGCTGCAGTTGCTGCAGCGCCATCCGGCGAGCATTCGCCTCGGCACGTTCCTTCTGCGCGTGCTGGACTTCTCCGAGCACCGCGCGCCGCTGCTGTTCGTGAAGCGGCAGCGCCAGTTGCTGGTGCTGCTGGCTTTCCAGCAGCACGCCGATGCGCGTACGCAACTCGGCGAGTTCTGCCTGCCGGTCGACGAACGCTTCGGCGTCGGGGGCCGGCATGGCCTGGCGCTCAAGCGCCAGGCGTTCGCGGCGGCTGGCGATGATCTGCAGCGAACGCTGCGCGTGGCTGCGGTTGGCCTGCTCGACGTGCAGTCGCTGCTCGGCCTGGGCCATCGCCATGCGCTGCTGATTGACGGCCTCCAGCGCAGCACCGTGCCTGTCCTCGGCCAGCGGCAAGCGTTCCTGGCACGCCTCGAGAAGGCAGCGACCCTGTTCAACGCGATCCTCCGCCGACACCAGCAGCCCCTGCCAGTGCTCGTCGTCGCTCGCCAGCCGGGCCGCCTGTGCCTGCCAATGCCGCTGCTCATCGGTCAACTGTGCCAGCCGCGTCTCATACTCGCGTCGCGATTCGCGGCGATGACGGATCTCCGCTTCCAGGCGCGCCACCTCGGCATTGGCCGCGAACAGGTCGCTCTGCGCCGCATGCACGCCGTCGCTGGCAGCAAAATGGGCTTCGCGCGCCTCCTCCAGTTGAGTTTCGAGGTCACGCAGCGCCGCGTTGCGTGCTTCGAGGTCGATGCCCGCCTGTTCGACTTCACGCGCCAGGCGCGCACGCTCCGACTGCGCCTCATTGCGTCGCAGCAGCCACTGCAATTGCTGCTTGCGGGTCAACTCGTCGTTGTACTCGCGATACTGGCGGGCGACACTGGCCTGTCCCTCGAGGCGCTCCATCTGGGAACCGAGTTCGAGACGGATGTCTTCGACACGGGCCAGATTCTCGCGCGTGTCGGCCAGGCGGTTTTCGGTTTCCTTGCGCCTTTCCTTGTAGCGGGTCACGCCAGCGGCTTCTTCGAGAAACACGCGCAGTTCGTCCGGTTTGGCCTCGATGATTCGCGAAATGGTGCCCTGGCCAATGATCGCGTAGGCGCGCGGTCCCAGACCGGTGCCGAGAAAGAGGTCGGTCACATCCTTGCGACGGACGTGCAGGTTGTTGATGTAGTACTCGGACTGGCCGTTGCGGGTGAGCAGGCGCTTGACCGACAGTTCGGCGTACTGTGACCATTGCCCGGCGAGGCGCCCGAGAGTATTGTCGAAGACCAGCTCCACCGCCGCTCGCGACACCGGTTTGCGCGTCCCGGAACCATTGAAGATCACATCCTGCATCGACTCGCCTCGCAACTCCGAGGCCTTTGATTCGCCCAGCACCCAGCGTACCGAATCCATGACATTGGATTTGCCGCAGCCATTCGGTCCAACCACACCGACGAGTTGACCGGGCAGCGCCAGCGTCGTCGGATCGACGAAGGATTTGAAGCCGGCGAGTTTCAGTTTGGTCAGGCGCATGAACGAGAACGCGACTGCTTAAGCCGCGCCAGAGAAAATCGGCAAAAACATGGTATTGAGCGAGTGCCAGGCCATAACATGGCGGCGGACGACACGCAGATATTCGCGCGGAATGCTATTATAGGTGCCAATGATAGCATTCCGTCTGCCCGATTCGTTCTCCCCGGACACCGCTCGGAACAACAATGACCACACCGCCGGCCCATATTCTCGAAACCTTCCCCAACCCGGCGCCACAGCGCGATTTTCATGTGCATATGGAAATCCCCGAGTTTACCTGCCTGTGCCCAAAAACCGGCCAGCCCGACTTCGCGACACTGCTGCTCGACTACATCCCCGATGAAACCTGCGTCGAACTGAAAAGCCTGAAGCTTTACATCTGGTCTTTCCGCGACACCGGCTGCTTTCACGAGGATGTCACCAACCGCATCCTTGACGATCTGGCGGGTGCTACCCAGCCACGCTACATGCGGCTGACCGCCCGCTTCTACGTACGCGGCGGCATTTTCACCACGGTCGTCGCCGAACACCGGCAGGCGGGCTGGACACCGGCGCCGACGGTGCAGCTTGCCGATTTCGCCCCCCAGTCAAATACCCGAGGCTGAGAGCATGCAGGAGTCACTGACCGAGGCGCAATTCCAGCGCCTGGAGGAACTGCTCGACGAACCGGTACTGGACCAGGCAATGCGTCTCGACGAAGCCCAGGGTTACCTGTGCGCGGCGCTGTCGGGGCCGCAGCCGGTCAGCGAAACCGACTGGTTGAGCCAAGTGCTCGGTAGCGTCGACGCCGGCAGCAGCGAAACCGGACGCGAAGCCGCCGACCTGCTTCGCCTTCTCGCCGCCCGGTTGCAGACCGAACTGGCGAGCGGCGAACCGCCCCTGCTCGTACTCTACGAACAGGACGACGACGAGAATGCCGACGCTGCCTACGTCCCCTGGTGCCAGGCCTACCTGCACGGCATCGACAACGCACCGCAGGACTGGTTCGAGACCCTCGGCGCGGACGATGACAAGGAGGACAGCGAGGAAATCGCTTACCTCGACGAACAACTGTTTCCGCTGTTCATGCTCACCGGCGACGCCGAAGCGGCGGCCATTGCGGCCGGCGAGGATTGGTTCTCGGGCAGGGAACTCGAACGCCTGCGCGAGGAATGCGAAGAAAATCTGCCGCAGGCGGTGAGCAATATCTACCGCTTCTGGATCGCGCATCGCAGCATCAGGACCGTCCGCCACGAGCAGGCCAAGGTCGGACGCAATGTGCCCTGCCCATGCGGCAGCGGCAAGAAATTCAAGAGATGCTGCGGAGCGGCGGGTTGACGCCGCCCCCCCTCGCGGGAGCACCGATCGGGACCGCCAGGCTCACATCCGCCGGCGAGCAGACAACGGGAAGTACCAGCCAGTGAACCCCAACCTCAGCAAGCTGCAGCCCTATCCCTTCGAGAAGCTGCGGCAACTCTTTGCCGGCGTCACACCGAACCCGCAATTTCGCGAGATCCGGCTGTCGATCGGCGAGCCGCAGCATGCCACGCCAGGCTTTATCAAGGACGCGCTGACCACCGGCCTGTCGGGCCTGGCGAGTTATCCCACGACGCTCGGCAGTGACGAATTGCGACGCAGCATCGTCGCCTGGCTGCAACGCCGCTATGGCCTGAGCGGCATCGACCCGGAAACGCAGGTCATCCCGGTCAACGGCTCGCGCGAGGCCTTGTTCGCCTTCACCCAGGCCGTGGTCGATCCCTCGCGCGGCTACACCCCGCTGGTCGTCAGTCCGAACCCGTTCTACCAGATCTACGAGGGCGCGGCCTATCTCGCCGGTGCCGAACCGCGCTTCCTGAACACCCTGCCGGCCAACGACTATGCGTTCGACTTCACGGCGCTGAGCGCGGCCGAGTGGCAAAGGGTGCAACTCTTCTTCGTCTGCTCTCCGGGCAACCCGACCGGCAAGGTGCTGCGCCTGAGCGACTGGCAACAGTTGTTCGCCCTGGCCGACCGTTACGGCTTCGTGATCGCCTCCGACGAGTGCTACTCGGAGATCTTTTTCGACGAAACCGATCCCCCGCTTGGCGGCCTGCAGGCTGCCAGCCTGCTCGGTCGCGGTTGCGAGCGACTGGTCATGTTCTCCAGCCTTTCCAAGCGGTCGAACGTGCCGGGCATGCGTTCGGGCTTCGTCGCCGGCGATCCGGCAACCCTCAAGGCCTTCCTGCTGTACCGCACCTACCATGGCAGCGCGATGAGTCCCGCAGTACAGGCGGCGAGTGTCGCGGCCTGGAACGACGAGTTGCACGTGGTCGATAATCGGCGCCGGTACAAGGAGAAGTTCGCCGCCGTCACGCCTCGCCTGGCCGGGGTTTTGTCGACCGCCATGCCCGACGCCGGCTTCTACCTGTGGGCTGAAACACCGCTCAGCGACAGCGAGTTCGCCCGCAGGCTGCTCGCCGACTATAATGTGCTGCTTTTGCCGGGAAGCTATCTGGCGCGTACCGCCCAAGGCGTCAACCCAGGTGCTGGTTTCGTGCGCATCGCTCTGGTTGCCCCGCTGGCAGACTGTGTCGAAGCCGCCGAGCGCATCCGTTCATTCATCTCAAGACTCTAGGAACAGCAGACATGCAGGCCATCCAGCAGATCATCGAGGAAGCGTGGGAGATCCGCAGTTCACTACAGCCCGGCCAGGCCCCGCAGGGCATCGGCGAAGCCGTCGCCGAGGTCCTTGGCCGGCTCGACGCCGGCAGCCTGCGCGTCGCTGAAAAAATCGATGGCGACTGGGTCACGCACCAGTGGCTGAAGAAAGCCGTGCTGCTTTCGTTCCGGCTACAGGAGAACAGCCTGATCGATGGCGGCGCGATGCGCTATTTCGACAAGGTACCGAACAAGTTCGCCGCCTACGACAGCGAGAAGTTCCTCCAGGGCGGCTTCCGCGTCGTGCCGCCGGCGACCGCCCGGCGCGGCGCGTTCATCGGCAGGAACGTGGTCCTGATGCCCTCGTACGTCAACATTGGCGCGTACGTCGACGAAGGCACGATGGTCGACACCTGGGCGACGGTCGGCTCCTGCGCCCAGATCGGCAAGAATGTACACCTGTCAGGGGGGGTCGGCATCGGCGGCGTGCTCGAACCGCTGCAGGCCAACCCGACGATCATCGAGGACGACTGCTTCATCGGCGCCCGCTCGGAAGTCGTCGAGGGGGTCATCGTCGGTGCCGGTTCGGTGATCTCGATGGGCGTCTATCTCGGTCAATCGACCAAGATTTTCGACCGCGAGACCGGTACTGTGAGCTATGGCCGCGTGCCGGCGGGATCGGTCGTGGTCGCCGGCAACCTGCCCACCAAAGACGGCAACTACAGCCTGTACTGCGCGGTCATCGTCAAGAAGGTGGACGCCGGAACGCGTGCCAAGACGAGCATCAACGATCTCCTGCGTGGCGACTGAGCGCATCCCCGGGTAGCCCTGAAACGGCGGCAAACGCATGATCCTCGACAAGCTTTTTCAGGTGATGGCCGAACGACAGGCGTCGGACATCTTCATCTGCGCCGGTGCGCCGATCCACATCAAGATCCAGGGCAACACCGTGCCGGTGAATCAGCAGGTCATGGATTCGATGATGATCGAGAAGATCGCCGCCGAACTGATGACTCCCGAGCAGGCAAACGCCTTCGAGGCGACGAAGGAGATGAATCTCTCGTTCGGCGTACCCAAGCTCGGCAATTTCCGCATCAACCTCTTCCAGCAGCGCGCCTCGATATCGATCGTGATCCGTTACATCCTGGGCAACATCCCGGCGCTCGATTCGCTGCTGCTGCCGCCGGTGCTGGCCGACCTGGTGATGGAAAAACGCGGCCTGATCCTGATTGTCGGATCGACGGGCTCGGGCAAATCGACCACCATCGCGTCGATGCTCGACCACCGCAACGCGCAGTGCAGCGGCCACATCCTCACCATCGAGGATCCGATCGAATACCTGTTCAAGCACAAGAAGTCGCTGGTCAACCAGCGCGAAATCGGCATGGACACGCTGGGCTGGGACAACGCGCTGAAAAACGCCATGCGGCAGGCACCCGACTGCATCCTGATCGGCGAAATCCGTGATCAGGAAACGATGCAGGCGGCCATCGCCTACGCCCAGACCGGCCACCTCTGTCTCGGCACGCTGCACGCCAACAACAGCTATCACGCGCTCAACCGGGTGATCAACTTCTTCCCGATCGACAGCCGGAGTTCGCTGTACATGGACCTCTCGGTCAGCCTGAAGGCGATCATTTCGCAGCGTCTGGTGAAGAAGAAGGACGGCAAGCTCGCGCCGGCCGTCGAAGTCCTGCTCAACAGCTATCACGTGCAGGAACTGATCGAGAGCGGCAACGTCCCGGCCCTCAAGGAAGCGATGGAACAGAGCCTCGCTCCCGGATCGCAGACCTTCGAGCAGGATCTCTACCGCCTCTACAGCTCGAACGTGATCACCCTGCAGGAAGCCTTGCTCAATGCCGACTCACCGACCAACCTGTCGTGGATGATCAACAACCACCAGGCGCCGCCTACGCCGGTGACGCGGGAAAAAGTCACCGACATCGGACTCGACTTCTCGGCGACCAACCCCGGCGGACCGTCGTACAAGGAGTTCACCATCAGCCTCGACGAGGCCGACGGCCAGTAGCCGGGAACCTGCAGATGCCCACCGAGCGCTCCTCGAACACGCCACGCGATGCCACGCTCCTCCTGACCGAGCAACTGATGGCCTGCCGCTCGGTCACCCCCGACGACGCCGGTTGCCTGCAGATCATCGCCGGTCGTCTCGAAGCCATCGGTTTCGCCTGCGAGTTCATGCCTCGCGGCGGTGTCAGCAACCTCTGGGCACGCCGTGGCGAGGCCCGTCCGCTGCTGTGCTTCGCCGGCCACACCGACGTCGTCCCTAGCGGCCCGCTGCAGGAATGGCGCAGCGACCCCTTTCAACCCGTCTACCGGGACGGCATGCTGTATGGACGCGGCGCCGCGGACATGAAGAGTTCCCTCGCCGCCTTCGTCACCGCGGCCGAAGCCTTTTTCGCCGCACGTCCGGAACCCGCGGGCTCGCTCGCCTTCCTGCTCACTTCCGACGAAGAAGGCGACGCCACCGACGGCACCGTCGTCGTCACCGAGGCGCTGCGCGAACGCGGAGAAACGATCGACTACTGCGTCATCGGCGAACCCACCGCCGTGCACGCCCTCGGCGACATGGTCAAGAACGGGCGACGCGGCTCGCTATCTGGAAGGTTGACCGTCAAAGGCATTCAGGGCCATATCGCCTACCCGCAACTGGCGAAAAACCCGATCCATCTGGTCGCGCCGGCGATCGCCGAACTGGCGGAGACCATCTGGGACGACGGCAACGCCTGCTTTCCACCGACCACCTGGCAGGTCTCGAACATCCACGGTGGCACCGGTGCCGGCAACGTCATCCCCGGCAGCGTCGTCATCGACTTCAACTTCCGTTTCGGCACCGCCAGCACTCCGGAGCAGTTGCAGACCCGGTTGCGCGCGCTGCTCGATCGGCATGGACTGGACCATGACCTCGTCTGGACGCTCGGCGCCAGACCCTTCCTGACCGCTCGCGGCGCGCTGATCGACGCGTCCCTGCTGGCGATCCGCGCCGTGACCGGCCACCAGGCCGAATTATCGACCAGCGGCGGCACCTCGGACGGACGCTTCATCTCCGACATCTGCCCGCAAGTGATCGAGATCGGTCCGGTCAATGCCAGCATCCACAAGGTCGATGAATGCGTCGAAGAAGCTGCGCCGGCACAACTGGCGGCCATCTATCGCCACATTCTCGAACAGTTGCTGCCGGCCGCCGATGTTTGAACAGGCTCAGACCGAGTTGGCGACGCTGCGCGACCTGTTGCGCTTCGCCGTCAGCCGCTTCAATGCCGCCGGACTGTGCTTCGGGCACGGTGCCGACAACGCCTGGGACGAAGCCGTGTATCTGCTGCTGCACAGCCTGCACCTGCCCCGCGATCGCCTGGAACCGTTTCTCGAAGCGCGCCTGACCAGCGGGGAACGGGCGAACGTGTTGCGCATCATCCAGCGACGCATCGACGAACGACTGCCGGCGGCGTACCTGACCCACGAGGCCTGGCTCGGCGAGTACCGCTTCTATGTCGACCAACGCGTCATCGTCCCGCGCTCGTTCATCGCCGAATTGCTGCGCGAACAACTGGCGCCGTGGATCGATGATCCTGACGCGGTGCAGGCCGTGCTCGATCTCTGTACCGGTTCGGGCTGCCTGGCGATCGTCGCCGCGCACGCTTTCCCCGATGCCCGCATCGACGCCGTAGACCTCTCACCGGCGGCGCTCGACGTCGCCCGGCGCAACGTCGCCGATTACGACCTCGCGGCGCGCATCCGCCTCACCGAGGGCAACCTGTTCGCCGCGATCGGCAAGCAGCGCTACGACCTGATCATCGCCAATCCACCGTACGTCAATGCCGAATCGATGGCTACCCTGCCCGCCGAATACCGGCGCGAACCCGAACTCGCGCTGGCCAGCGGCGAGGATGGTCTCGACCTGACGCGCGCCATCCTCGCCGGTGCCGGCAAACACCTCAAGCCGCACGGCCTGCTGGTGGTCGAGATCGGACACAACCGCGAGCAGCTCGAAGCCGCGTTCCCGGCGACCCCCTTCACCTGGCTCGACACCAGCGCCGGCGACCAGTATGTCTTCCTCCTGCATCGCGACGAGTTGCCGTGAGCCTTCTGCGCCTGCTGCTGGCCCTCCTGCTGCTGGCAGGCTGCCACGACGCGCCACGGCTGGCGGCACTGCCCGCCGGCAGCCAGGTCCTCGCTTTCGGCAACAGCATTACCTTCGGTAGCGGCGCCGGTCCGGGCGAGGACTACCCGAGTCGACTGGCCGCGAGCAGCGGCTGGGAAGTGCATAACGCCGGCGTGCCGGGTGACACCGCTGAAAACGCCGGCCAGCGCATTCGGCAGGTGCTGGCCGAGACGCGTCCGGTACTGGTGATCGTCGAGATCGGCGGCAACGATTTCCTGCGCAGACGTCCCGAAGCGGCGGTCAAGGAAGATCTGCGCGCGCTGATCACGACCATCAAGGCGACCGGAGTTCAGGTCGTGCTGGTCGCGGTACCGAAGCTGTCGCTGATCGGCGCGGTCACCGGCAAACTCCCCGACGCTGCGATCTACGCCGACCTGGCCAACGAACAAAAATTGCCGCTGGTCGACGGCGTCCTGGCGTCGGTCCTCTCCGACCCGGCGCTGAAAGCCGACCCCATCCACCCCAACGCCACGGGTTACCGCAAGCTCGCGGAAGGCATCTCAGACCGCCTGATCCGCGCCGGCTTGCTGAACAAGCCCTGAGCCTGGCCCCACGCCGGCGCGCCCGCAGATCCCAGGCGCCGGGCAGACACGGAGAACCCATGCAAACCGAAACCCCGCAAAAGATCTTTCGCCTGGACTACACCCCACCACCCTTCCTGGTCGAGCACGTGCAACTCGACGTGCAGATCCACCGCGGCGAAGTCCTGGTCCACTGTGAGTTGCGCCTGCACCGCAATCCCGCCGTACCACCCGGACAGCCCCTGCAACTCGACGGCCATGAGCTCGAAACGCTCACGGTGGCGATCGATGGCCAGGCGCTCGGCAAGGAGCGCTACACCTGCAGCGATTCCACGCTGACCATCGACAGCCCACCCGAGTCGCTGACGCTGCAGACGCTGGTACGCATCGATCCGGACCACAACACCAGCCTGTCGGGACTCTATCGCTCGAAGGACGGCTATTTCACGCAGTGCGAGGCACAGGGATTTCGTCGCATCACCTGGTTCCCCGACCGCCCGGACATCATGTCGCGCTATGTCGTGACCCTGCACGCCGACCAGGCCAGCCTGCCGGTGCTGCTGGCCAACGGTAACCCCGTCGGCAGCGGCGACGAAGCCGACGGTCGCCACTGGGCCCGCTGGGAAGACCCCTTTCCCAAGCCCTGTTATCTTTTCGCGCTGGTCGCCGCGCGCCTCGACGTGCTGCGCGACCACCTCACCACCGCCAGCGGCCGCAGCGTCGCCCTCTCGGTCTTCGTCGAACCCGGCAAGCTCGACCAGTGCGCGCACGCGATGGACGCCCTGCAACGCGCGATGCGCTGGGACGAGGACGTTTTCGGCCTCGAATGCGACCTCGACCACTACATGATCGTCGCCGTCGGCGACTTCAACATGGGCGCGATGGAAAACAAGGGGTTGAACATCTTCAACACCAAGTACGTGCTGGCGCGCGCCGACACCGCCACCGATGGCGACTACCAGAACATCGACCGCGTCGTCGCGCATGAATACTTCCACAACTGGACCGGCAACCGCGTCACCTGTCGCGACTGGTTCCAACTCTCGCTGAAGGAAGGGCTCACCGTCTTCCGGGATCAGGAGTTCGGTGCCGACATGCACAGCCGCGCGGTCACCCGCATCCGCGACGTGCGCGCGCTGCGCGCCGCCCAGTTTCCCGAAGACGCGGGTCCGATGGCGCACCCGGTGCGTCCCGACGCGTACATCGAGATCAACAACTTCTACACCAGCACGGTCTACGAAAAGGGCGCCGAAGTGGTGCGCATGATCCAGACCCTGCTCGGTAAGCCCGCGTTCCGGCGCGGCATGGATCTCTACTTCGAGCGCCATGACGGCCAGGCCGTCACCTGCGACGACTTCGTCGCCGCCATGTCCGACGCATCGGGGGTGGACCTGACGCAGTTCAAGCACTGGTACGACTACGCCGGCACACCGCAACTGCGCGCCCGTGGCGACTTCGATGCCGCCACACGGCGCTACCTCCTGACCCTGTCGCAGTCGCGGCCGACGGCAGCCGATCCCGGCCCGCCCTTCCACATTCCGGTGGCCATCGGCCTGGTCGGGCCGGACGGAAAAGACCTGCCGATCCGGCTGGCCGGAGAAAGCGCAGCGGCTGGCGGCCAGACGACGCGCGTCCTCTCGCTCACCGCCGCCGAGCAGCAGTTCGTCTTCGAAGATCTGCCGGCGGACCCGGTGCCCTCCCTGCTGCGCGACTTCTCGGCGCCGGTGATACTCGATTACGACTGGCGGAATGCGGACCTCAGCCACCTGCTGGCGCACGACAGCGACCCCTTCAACCGCTGGGAAGCCGGACAACGCCTGGCCGGCCGACTGATCCTGGCGGCCGCTGCCGACCTTGCCGCCGGCCGCGCGGCCGACTGGCCGCAGAGCTTCGCCGCGGCCGCGCGGCAGGTCCTGCTGCGTGCCGGCGACGACCCCGCTTTCGCCGCCGAAGTGCTGACACTGCCCGGCGAAGCCACGCTCGCCGAAGAAATGGCCACCGTCGACCCGGACGCGCTACATGCTGCCCGCAATGGCCTGCGCCGCTTCCTCGCCGAACACCTGGGCGCCGAGTTGCGGCAATGCTACGACTCGCTGGCGGCCACCGGACCCTATCAGGCGACACCGGCCGCCGCCGGACGGCGGGCCCTGCGCAACCTCTGCCTAGGCTACCTCGGAGAACTCGCCAGCGCCGCAACACGCGCGCTGGCGCTGCATCAGTTCGCGTCCGCAGACAACATGAGCGACAAGTTCGCTGCTCTCGGCACGCTCGCCCAGGACGACTGCGACGAACGCGCGCAGGCTCTGGCCGCTTTCTACGAACGTTGGCATGGCGAAGCCCTGGTGGTCGACAAGTGGCTGGCGGTGCAGGCGTCGAGCCGTCTGCCGGCAACGTTGTCGGTGGTCCGCGAACTGCTGACGCACCCGGCCTTCGACTTGCACAATCCGAACAAGGTCTACGCGCTGCTCAACACCTTCGGCAACAACCACGTCCGTTTTCACGCCGCCGACGGCAGCGGCTACCGTTTCCTCGCCGAACAGATCGGTCAGCTCGATCCCATCAACCCACAGGTCGCGGCGCGCCTGGCAAGACGATTCGATCGCTGGCGCAAGTTCGACAGCGGCCGTCAGGAACACGCGCGCGCTGTCCTGGAAGGCCTGCGCAGCCTCGCCGCATTGTCCCTGGATGTGCGCGAGATCGTCGAACGGGCGCTGGGCTGAACCGACGCATCGCGACCCGCGCCGCACCCCGTTCGGCCTGGCCCGCCGCCAACCCCGCCGCCGATCGGGGCGCTGCTGCCGTTGCAGCGGTGACCACAGCGCTCCGACAGATCAAATAATGCTTGAGCGCGGCGAAGCGGCTGGGTATAATCTCGCGCTCAAACACGGCAAGGCGCCCGTAGCTCAGCTGGATAGAGTACTTGGCTACGAACCAAGGGGTCGGGCGTTCGAATCGCTCCGGGCGTGCCAACGGAATCAAGCACTTAGGCCAATCTTCGGATTAGCCTAAGTGCTTTGCGGGGCTATTGGTGACACATTTGGTGACACTTCTGACAGAGTGCCCCCCCCAGCAAGGCCAAGCACGGCTTGCCGTGCGAGCACCAAGCCCGGTTAGGCCGTAACCAATCAGAGCCCAAGAAGCGCACGGCCGAATGCCGGTTACGCTGTAAGTGTCCGGCATTCTTCTCTACTCCCGCTCTACTTTAGGTGAAGTCTCCCCGCAATCGCGAGGCAACCACATGTTTTTACAATTGTCGAAATGTCGGCAAAACCCCTCGCGAGCGTTGTGCGAGACAAAATATAGTGGTCCCAGGATTTGAGACAGTGGTTTAAGCTAGGCGCTGTCATAGGGAACGAGAAGCGATGAGCGAAGTGAAGACGCGGAAGGTACACACCCCGGAGTTCAAGGCGAAGGTAGGCCTGGAGGCCTTGCGAGGGGTGAAGACGATCAATGAGATTGGCCAGGAACACGGGGTTCATCCGGTCCAGGTGGGGCAGT
>JAKOZI010000291.1 GCA_029780075.1 Pseudomonadota bacterium | reverse complement strand
CACCGCTCGGTAGATGCGCAGATCGGTGTAGTGGCGCGTCAACCAGCCGACCAGCTCCGCGTCGAGCACGTAGCCGGGGACGATGAAGACCAGCACGCCGCCGTACTGCAACAGCGACAGGCTGCGCTGGTAGAACAGCTTTTCGAGGCGGGCACGGCCCTGGCCCTGATAGCCGATGTTGCCGTTGACGTCCTTGGACAGATCGCCATACGGCGGGTTGAGCCAGAGCAACCCGAAGGATTGCTTGGAGATCATCGTGTCCATCAGGTCCGCGTGCAGGCAGTGATCGACCAGGCCGCGGGCATGGCGTGCCCGCTCCGCGTCGAACTCGACCGCAAACGCCTTGGCCTGCTCGCGCCCGAGGGCGTGGGCGGCTTCGGCGATCGCCACGCCTTCGCCGGCGCAGGGATCGAGGATGCACATCGGCCCATCGCTGGGCATCAGTGCGTTGAGGGCTCTTTCGAGCGTGGGTTCGTCGGTCGGGAAATATCCGTTCTTGACGAAATTGCGGGCGAGCCGCGGGAACATGAGGGCCATGGAAGTCTCCTGGTTGGCGGGGATGAAAGACGGAGGCATGCCAAGGCGTGCCTCCGAGGGTGGATCAGGCCGCTACCGCTTCCGGCGTCCAGATCCTGGACGGATACGGATAGGCAGTGAGCGTGTCGCTGCGGATCAGGGAGCCCAGCGCCAGGGTCAGTGCCGGCACGTCGATGGCGAGCCGATGGCCTTCCAGCGGCCCGAGGGCGAACGGAAGGCGGGCCAGCATCTCGCGGCTTTGCAGCAGGTCCAGCACGGTCTCGCGCCAGTGGTCGAGCAGCGGCAACGGACAGGTGTCCCGCACCAGCATCCACAGGCGGTCAAGCCGGTGGGCGCTGTCGCGCGGCAGCAGTGCCAATGCGCTGGCGTTGGCCTTGTCGGGCTTGACGCAGCGCCGGTCGAACAGCCACACGTTGGACAGCGAACCGAACAGCGTTCGCCGATAGGCGCGCGTGACGCGCTTCTCCAGGCGATCGACGTTGCCGATGAACACCGGGACGCTGCCGCCCTGGTCGGTGAGGATGTGGAACTGGTCCAGTCCCTGCTCGTCGCGCCCGAGGGTCAGGCGAGCGAGGATCTGCTGGACGGCGGTGTCCCGCGCCCAGATGGACAGGAAGATCAGGTTGCCCTGGTCATCGCCGACGCAGGCGTCGGCCATCACGTCCGGGCATTCGTCGATGCGGTACAGCGTGGAAGAAGTGTTTGCGGGCATGGTGGTGTCCTCGGATGAACGGGAACAGCACCGCCCGCTGGGGCAAGTACTGCCCCAGGGGGTGGGAGAAAACCGCTCAGTCCGGCTCGAACTGCCGGGTGTGCGGGTTGAAGTGAAGCGCCTCGTCCGCCGCCGTGATCGGCGTGAAGCCGTCCAGGTAGATGTTGTTGAGGTACTGATCGCGGTAGGTCAGTGCCTGTCGCGCCTGCTCCTCGGTGAGGCCGTTGTCGATGAAGTACGCCAGCATTTCCTCGTCGGAGGACACTTCGTCGTTGGACAAACTGCCTTCAACGAGTGCCAGCAGCGATGGCGTGAGCGAAGCCAAAATCGGGTCCATGTCGGTTCCTCCTGGCTCAGGCCATCGACGCCGCGGCGGATGCCGCGGATGCCGTGGGTGTGCGCCGCCGTGCGTGGTAGGCGCGAACGCCTGCACGCCAGTCGGCGGACTGCTCCGGTGCGAGGTCCAGATAGGACAGCGGGCACGTGTAGTAGTACGGGTGCATGGACTCGTCCCCACTGGCCGCCGCTGCGTTCAAGCAGATCGCAGCGGATGTAGCGAAGGGACTGGTCCGGTGCGAGATCACGATGCACGCCTTCGACCTTGGCGGTCATTTCGGCGACGGACCACAGCACGTTGCCGCGCAGGGTGTGAGCGATGACCTTGACGCTGGCGCGCTCGGTCTCTTGCGTTGCGATCAGTTCCGCGATCAGTTCGGACCGCGATTGGTTTGAGAAATACCAGCCCATGAGAGGCCTCCTCGAAAAGTTGAGCCGGAGGCCTCCCGTGGGGAAGAACCCCCAGCGGGTGATGGAATGTCGCAGGTGCGCGAAGGAACCTATGCCCTGTCCTCAGTCCCAGTCGTCATCGTCTCGATCACAACCGGCCGGGCAGTAGCCAAACTCGATGCCGTGCGAGCAGTAGCCGTGCGTTGCATTCCAGTCCTGGGATTCCTGCCGCTCGGCAGGTGTTGCGTAGTCCCATTCCTGTGCGGCGATTTCGAGAGCCTGAGCACGCTGCTCTTCCGGCAATCTATTGGCCAGCGCGTCGATCTCCGAACTGAAGAGCGTCACGTAGTGGTCCTAGGACAAGCCGCAACCGCGCTGGGCGTGTGCGGCGGCCGCCTTGCAGAGTTCCCGCCACGCGGGTTCATCCAGCGTTGAACGCGGGGTATCGCAAGCGATGATGGACATGATGGAGACCTCCAGAAAATGGCCAGGGCCTCCCCCGCATGGGGAAGGAACCCCGGCGGGTGGATGAAGAACACCGCGCATGCGGCGTCTGCTCACGCAGCTTGTGGTTCGGCCTGGCGGCTCCACTCCTGCGTCTTGAAGTCCAGCGCGTAGCCCAGCTCGCCCAGGCGGGCGATCTGCGCGCGCAGGGTGCGGCGGTCGATGGTCGAATCCAGTTTCACGGACTCGCCCAGCGGCCACAGCAAGCCGAACAGCGCGGCGTCACCGTCTTCGGTGCTGCCGGGGGCAGCGGCCGCAGCAGGCGGTGGCGCATCCACGCCGAAGGGCGTGGTATCGACCAGCGGGTCCGCGGACGCCTGCACGGGTGCGGGCTTGGCAGGCCTGGATGCCTTGGCGGGCTTGGCCGGCGTTGCCGCAGGCTGCGCCCCTTGCTCTTCATCGAGCGG
>JAKOZI010000277.1 GCA_029780075.1 Pseudomonadota bacterium | reverse complement strand
CGCCGTCGAGCGCATCATCCTGCGCGCGATCGCCCAGGGGCGGCTGCCGGCGGACACCGACAGCAACCTCGCGGCGCATTTGCTGCAGGCGTTTTTCCACGGCGTGATCCAGCTCTGGTTGACGCATCCCGAGGCCTTCGACCTCAATGCCGCAGCACAGGCCATGGTTGAGACGATGATTACCGGTTTGGTCGCAGCTCCGCCGCGGCGGGGTGCGGCGATTTGACTCCGGTCGCTGCGGCCGGGGGCGACTGACCGGCAGTCGAAACACCAGAAACTGCATCGATCATTCCGGCGTCGGCAACTCGGGCGGTCGGCCGGCCGTGTTATGATTGGCCGGATGATGCATGAATTACCGGAAACGCTGAGGGTGGCCGTCACGGCGGTAGGGGCGCGAGCGGGCACCGGCCAGGTGGTTGACCGCTGGTCAGGTGAGCGGGCTCTGCCACCGCAGAAATTGCAGGAAATTGCCTCATTTGGCGGGCGCTGCAGGGGATTGGGGTAGCTTGAAGCGTTCTTTTCTGTTCCTGCAGGGCGTTTGCTCGCCGTTCTTTGCCAGTCTGGCCGATCGCTTGATGGCGGACGGCTACCGCGTCTTCAAGATCAACTTCAATGCCGGTGATCTGCTTTACTGGGGTGCGCGGCCGGCGTGGAACTACCGTGACGACCTGTCAGGCCTGCGCGATTTCCTGGACGAGAAATGGCGTCGGCATGGCATCACCGATCAGATATTGTTTGGCGACCGCCGGCCGATTCATCGGCCGGCGGTCGACCACGCCTCGACCGTCGGCATTCGCAGCCACGTTTTTGAAGAGGGCTACCTGCGCCCTTACTGGGTAACGCTCGAGCGCGAAGGGGTGAATGGTCATTCCTTGCTGCCACGCGACCCGGACTGGTTTCGCCGCGTTGGCGAACACCTGCCGGACTATGGAAACGGTGAGCCTTTTGCCTCGCCGTTCCGGATTCGCGCCGCCCATGATGTGGCCTACCACGTGGCCGGCATCGCCAATCCGATCCTTTTCAACCGCTACCGGACGCACGCGCCAGTCAATGCGGCAGTCGAGTACGCCGGCTATATCCGCCGCTTCACGATGCTGCGCTGGCGCAAGCCGCAGGACGCTGCGCTGATCAACGCTCTGGTCGAGCGGCGTGCGCCTTTCTTCCTGCTGCCGCTGCAATTGAACAGCGATGCCCAGATTCGTGACCACTCCCGATTCGATCACATGAACGGCGTGATGGAGTTCGTGATGGCGTCATTTGCACGACAGGCGCCGGTGGCCGCGCGTCTGGTGATCAAGAACCATCCCTTGGACGCGGGCCTGGACGACTATCGCCGGGTCGTCACCGGTCTGGAGAAGAAATTTGCTCTGTCGGGCCGCATTGACTACCTGGAGAGCGGCGATCTGGAAAAACTGCTGTCGTCCGCGCGCGGGGTCGTGACGATCAACAGCACGCTCGGTTTCCTGTCCGTCGGAACGGGATGTCCGACGGTGACCTTGAGCGACCCGATCTACAATCTGCCCGGCCTCACCTTTCAGGGACCACTGGATGATTTCTGGCAGGACAGCGGCAAACCGGATGCCGAACTGTTCCGGCGCTTTCGAAATACGGTGATCCACACCACGCAGGTCAATGGGGGCTTCTATTCCCAGGCCGGCATCCGCATGGCGGTCAACAACTGCCGGCGGCTGCTGGAGCCCGAGCGCTCGCCGCTGGACGAACTCCTGTGAACCCACCGGCTTTCCCCGCAAGCGTGCTGATTACCGGCGCCAGCGGCGGTATTGGCGGCGCTCTGGCCGCCGTCTATGCCGAAGCGGGCAGGACCCTCGTCCTGCAGGGACGCAATGCGCCTCGCCTGGCGGAGTTGACGGCGCTCTGCGAGGCGCGTGGCGCTCGCGTGTTGACGCAGGTGCTCGACCTGCGCGACCGCGTCGCGCTGGCGGACTGGCTGCGGACGCTCTGCGCGCAGGAACAACTGGATCTGGTGATCGTCAATGCCGGCCTGAACACGCATGTCGGGCCGGACGGTGCCGCCGAGGGCTGGCCGGAGGTGCAGGACCTGCTGGAGGTGAACGTCGTGGCGGCGTGGGCGACGGTCAATGCGGTGCTGCCGGCGATGCGCCTGCGCGGGCAGGGACAGATCGCCCTGATCAGTTCCCTGGCCGCGTTTTACGGGTTGCCGGTGGCGCCGAGCTATTGCGCCAGCAAGGCCGCGATCAAGGTCTATGGCGAGGCGATGCGCGGCTGGCTGGCAGCCGAGGGCATCCGCATCAATGTCGTCATGCCGGGTTACGTGGAATCATCGATGTGCCGCGCGATGCCCGGTCCGAAGCCATTTCTGTGGTCCGCCGAGCGGGCTGCCCGCTACATCCGGCGTGGTCTGGAGCGTAACCGGGCACGCATCAGCTTTCCTTTTCCGCTCAATCTGGGAACCTGGTTCCTGTCGGTCCTGCCTCCGACGGTTTCCGAGCGCATCCTGCGCCTGCTCAATTACGGTGGCTGACTCGTTCTGGTCAGCAGCGGCACCGGCGGCCGTGGCTGGCGCGGGGCTTTCACTGTTGATCGAGCGTCTCCTGCAGCCGCCGACGCGACCTTTGTGGAGGCGACCGGCTGCGGCCCTGGCAATCCACCTCGGACTCTGGCTGCTGCTGTTTTCCTGTCTGCTGCTGGTCCTGCAGCGCCCTTTCTTTGCCGCTGGTGCGCTGTTGGCGGGAATGCTGTTCCTGGTTCTGGTGAGCAACGCCAAGTTCCATGCCCTGC
>JAKOZI010000275.1 GCA_029780075.1 Pseudomonadota bacterium | reverse complement strand
CCGAAGTTTAACACCCCGATGTCATAACATGGTGTTTTCGGGTCGGCTTGAAATATAACGTGTTGATTTAGAATGTAGCGGTTTTTGCCGGTTTTTTGTTGTGCCATAATTTGTTGTCTTGGCCCAGAATTTCCCTTGCTTTTGTTGTACGATCGTGAGCATGTTTATTCGACGGACACGGACCAACAACCAGGCGACCGGCGAGGGGTACTTCACCTATCGGCTGGTGCGCGGCGAGCGCGTCGGGGGCAAGGTGCGGCAGATCACTGTCCTGAACCTCGGGCGAAACTTCGCGCTCAAGCAGGAAGACTGGCCGATCCTGTGTAGCCGCATCGAGCACCTGCTTCATCCTCAGCAAGCGCTGCTGCCGCTGCAATGCGCGGAGCCTATCGAGCGTGCCGCTCAGCGCTATGTCGGGCAACTGGTGGCGCGCGCGCCGGCCGTCGAGCCGGCGGCCGCTGACGCTGGAAATCTGCGGCCGCCAGCGGACTTCCAGGACGTCGATGTCGACTCGCTGCAACTGACACAACCCCGTTCGGTCGGCGTGGAACAGGTGGGACTCTTTGCCCTGACGGAACTGGGTTTGATCGACACGTTGAGCGCATTGGGCGTGAGTGGCGTCGTGCGTGCGGCGATTATCGGCAATCTGATCGGGAGAATGGGGCGGCCCGGCTCTGAACTGGCGACCTGGAACTGGCTGGTGCGGCAGAGTGCCCTGGGTGAGTTGATCGACGTCGACTTCGCCACGATGTCACACATGGGCCTGTACCGCGCTTCGGACGTCCTGATGAAGCATCGGGAGGCGATTGAAACGCGTCTGTTCAGCAGTGTTCAGACGCTCTTTGACCTGGCAGAGACGGTCACCCTCTACGACCTGACCAACACCTATTTCGAAGGCGAAGTCAGTGGCAATCGCAAGGCCAGGCGCGGGCGTTCGAAAGAGAAGCGCAGCGACTGCCCGTTGGTGACCCTCGGTCTGGTGCTTGACGGCAGCGGCTTTGTGCGGCGCTCACAGACCTTCGCCGGCAACGTGAGTGAAGGCTGCACACTGACCGGCATGCTGGCCGCACTGGACGCCCCGGCAGGGGCGCTGGTGGTCATGGACGCAGGCATCGCCACCGAGGCCAACATCACGTGGCTCGGCGAACACGGGTACCGCTATCTGGTGGTTCGTCGCGGGGGCACACGCCAGTTCGACGAGACCTGCTCGGTGACCATCGAGACGGCTGCCGAGGAGCCATTGCATCTGCAGAAGGAGGTCAGCCAGGACGGCAAAGAACGGCTCCTGCATTGCCATTCCCCGAGTCGCCAGCTCAAGGAAGAGGCGATGCACGCCAAGGCCAGCCAGCGTTTCGAAGCCGGGTTGCAGCAAATCAGCGAGGGCCTGAACAAGCCTCGTTGCGAGAAACGCCACGACCAGTTACTTGAACGCGTCGGCCGACTCAAGCAGAAAAGCGGCGGCGCCAGCCAGCACTTCACGGTAGACCTGGCCACCGATGACTCCGGAAAAATCGTCACCGGGCTCACTTGGCAGAAAACCCCGGTCAACGGCACGATGGCCACTCATCCGGGGGTCTATTGCTTGCGCACCAACGAACTCGCCTGGGATGAAGAGCGGCTCTGGCGCACCTATACGATGCTCACCGACCTCGAGAGCGTCTTTCGCAGCCTGAAGAGCGAACTCGGCCTGCGACCGGTCTATCACCACAAGGAGAACCGCTCAGACGGCCATCTCTTCATCACCGTGCTGGCCTATCAGTGCGTGCAGTTCCTGCGGGTAAAGTTAAAGGCCGCGGGGATCGCCGATAGTTGGGCGACCCTGCGTGAGACCCTCTCGGTGCAGCGCCGGGTCACCGCCACCTTCCGCCAGCGCGATGGCCGTACCCTCAATGTTCGCAAGGCAACCGTCGCTGAGCCCGAGTTGATGGCCATCTATCGCGCCCTGGGCATCAACCCCACACCAGGAGGGACGAAGAAACTCATCACCTGACCCCGAAATTACGAGCTTGTTGTGCCATTAGAGATTTTTTACGCCGCACTGCATTGATTCTTAAGCATGTTTTTTTGAGCATGTTAAACATCGGCTCGGATCCTCGTACCCGGGTCGTGCTGGAGATCCTGCTCTGCAAGTCGGAGCGCCTGACCCAGACGACCGACGGCGCGCCGCATGCGGATGAAATGGACCGCCAGTGCGTCTACGCCGTCGAGCGCATCATCCTGCGCGCGATCGCCCAGGGGCGGCTGCCGGCGGACACCGACAGCAACCTCGCGGCGCATTTGCTGCAGGCGTTTTTCCACGGCGTGATCCAGCTCTGGTTGACGCATCCCGAGGCCTTCGACCTCAATGCCGCAGCACAGGCCATGGTTGAGACGATGATTACCGGTTTGGTCGCAGCTCC
>JAKOZI010000272.1 GCA_029780075.1 Pseudomonadota bacterium | reverse complement strand
CCGCGACAGGCATGGGGCTGCTCGCCTCGGCCGTCACGCGCAGCCAGATCGCGGCCATGTTCTTCGCCATGATCGGCACCCTGATTCCGGCCACCCAGTTCGCCGGCCTGATCGATCCGGTGTCCTCGCTTGAAGGCTCCAGCAAGTTCATCGGCGAGATCTACCCCGCCACGCACATGATCTCCATCAGCCGTGGCGTGTTCAGCAAAGCGCTCGGCCTGGCCGATCTGGCGGGGCCGTTGTGGTCGATGCTGCTGTCGGTTCCGGTGATTCTCGGTGCGGCCGTTTTGCTACTCAAGAAGCAGGAGCGCTGAGATGAGCGGAAGAAACGTTGCCAACATCTACGACCTCGGTGTCAAGGAGCTGTGGAGCCTTTGGCGTGATCCGATGATGCTCGTACTCATCGTCTATGTGTTCACCGCGTCGGTCTACACCAAGGCCACGTCCATGCCGGAGACGCTGCACAACGCGCCCATCGCCATCGTCGACGAGGATAATTCGGCGCTGTCCCAGCGGGTTGCCTCGGCCTTCTACCCCCCGCAGTTCACCCAGCCGGCCATGATCGACTATAGGGACGTGGACCCGGGCATGGACGCGGGGCTGTACACCTTCGCTCTGGTCATTCCGCCCAACTTCCAGCGCGACGTGCTGGCGGGGCGATCGCCTGCCGTGCAGCTCAATGTCGACGCCACCCGCATGAGCCAGGCCTTCACCGGCAGTGGCCATGTTCAACAAATTTTCACCGGTGAAGTCAACGAGTTCGTCAAGCGTTATCGCAGCACCACCGCGCCACCCGTGGATCTGGCCTTGCGCGCGCGCTTCAACCCCGCCCTCGACAAGGCCTGGTTCGGCTCGGTGGTGCAGATCATCAACCACATCACACTGCTGTCCATCATCCTGACCGGCGCAGCGCTGATCCGCGAGCGCGAGCACGGCACCATCGAGCACCTGCTGGTGATGCCGGTCACGCCCGCGCAGATCATGCTTTCCAAGGTCTGGTCGATGGCTCTGGTCGTGCTGATCGCCTCCTTCCTGTCCCTCAACCTCATGGTGCGCGGCGTCCTGGGCGTGCCCATCGAGGGCTCCCTTGCGCTGTTTTTCGCCGGCGCGGCGCTGAGTCTCTTCGCCACCACGTCGATGGGCATCTTCATCGCCACGCTGGCGCGCAACATGCCGCAGTTCGGCATGTTGATGATGCTCACCATCATGCCGCTGCAGATGCTCTCGGGTGGCACCACGCCGCGCGAAAGCATGCCCGAGATCGTGCAGAACATCATGCTGATCGCGCCCACCACCCATTTCGTGGAATTGAGCCAGGCCATTCTCTACCGGGGTGCGGGCCTGGAGACGGTGTGGCAGCCCTTTCTGGCGCTGGCCTTGATCGGCACGGTGCTGTTTTCCCTGTCGTTGGCGCGTTTTCGCAAAACCATCGGCCAGATGGCCTGATCGGTTCACCGCCCACTTGGGCATTTCAACCAGTAAGGAGCTTGACCATGAGCAACGAAACTATCCCCCTGAACCTGTTCAAGGCGAACGTGGAACTGCAGTTACGCCTACAGCGCTTGATGCAGGAAAACGGCCAGCAATGGCTGGAGAACGCCACGCGCGCGGGCAGCGAGAGCATTGCCGAGTCCGGCGCCGAAATCGAAAGCCTGCTCAAGGCCCAGAATTGGCAGGAACTGGCCACGCTGCCCGCACAAGCCTTCTGGCGTCAGTTCCAGTACCACGTGGGCGGCGCGCAGGCGCTGACACAAGTCGCGATCAAAAACCAGACAACCTTCACCCAAGGCCTGCAAATAGCTATTCAAGACTGGCAGAAATCGGTTACGCAGGCCGTAGGCCAGGGCGATGCGGTACTCCCGTTCCAGGATATCTTCAAACAGTGGGGAGCCGTGTGGGCCTCGGCGCAGGATAAGGAGGCACCGGGCAAGACCGGTGGCCGCAATGCCGGCTGAACAACGTACCGCCCTGGTCACGGGCGGCACTGGCGGCCTGGGCGAAGCCATCGCCCGGGCCTTGCACGATGTTGGCCATACCGTGCTCGTCGTCCACTCGCCAGGCAATGCCAGCATCGGCGCGTGGTTGGAAGCCCAGACGGACGAAGGCTACAACTTCATCGCCTACGGCGCGGATGTGGCCGACCATGCCTCCTGCCAGGAGTTGGCCGGCCTCATTCAAGCAGACGGTTACCACATCGACATTCTGGTCAACAACGCGGGCATCACGCGCGATGCTACGTTCCGCAAGCTGAGCTACGCCGATTGGGATGCGGTCCTGCGCGTCAATCTCGACTCCGTTTTCAACGTCACCCGGCCATTCATCGACGGCATGCTCGAACGCGGCTGGGGCAGGATCGTCAACATCGCCTCCATCAACGGCTCCAAGGGGCAGTTCGGCCAGACCAACTACTCCGCCGCAAAGGCCGGCATGCATGGCTTCACTAAAGCCCTTGCGCAGGAGGTGGCGCGCAAGGGCGTGACGGTCAACACCGTCTCGCCGGGGTATCTGGATACGAAGATGGTGACGAGCATGTCGGAAGAAGTGGTCAAGCAAGTGATTGCCGGTATTCCCGTGGGTCGTCTGGGACGGCCTGAGGAAATCGCTGCACTGGTTGCATTCATCGTCAGTGAATCTGCGGGGTTCATGACCGGCAGCAATGTATCGATGAACGGTGGCCAGCATATGTACTGAGTGAGGAAGGGCCAGCAAGACGATGTGCCTGCGGCCCCTTGCCATTCAATTTTTCAGTTTCATCACAGAAGGAGTGCCCATCGCCATGAATCGAGACACCACGACATCACCAGCGGCCGATTGGGGGCAGTTGCTGTGGGACCCGTTGCGACTATCGGCGATGGCAACCGAGTATGCAGTGGATGCCTGGCAGCGATCCATTCTGTATGCCGACGTTCGCCGCCAACGCGGCAACCAGTACCTGGAGCATTTGCAGGAGCAGACGCCGAACGTACTCGACTTCGCCTCCGAGGTCATCATGTCCGGGCTGGA
>JAKOZI010000256.1 GCA_029780075.1 Pseudomonadota bacterium | reverse complement strand
GCTGGTCGGGGTGCTGCCGTCCGGTTGGCTCTCGCCCGGCTCGACCGGGCGCCCGTCGTCGTCAACATTCCAGGGCGCGAAGTGGTTGAGCGGGGTGAACGGCGTGCCGTAGGCCGAGATGACGCCGTCTGTCGCAATCGTGAGCAGCGCGAAGCGGAACTCCGCCGGGAACTCGTGGACATAGGTCTCCAACTGTGCGTGCGCAGCCGAAACGTCAGCGTGGTGGGCGCCGCCCTTCTTCACCTCGATGATGCCGACAGGCAGGCCGTTGCAGTAGAGGACGACGTCGAATCGCCGATCGTGATCGCGGTCGACCAGGCGCACCTGGTTGGCTGCGAGCCAGTCGTTGCGATCTGGGTTGGCGCTGACGACGTGGATCGTTGGCGACCGCTGCACGCCTTCGTCGTCGACATAGCTGAGCCCGGAATACCCGCCAACGAGTATGCCGTGCATGCGGTGGTTCTCGGTCAGCGCGTCTCCGGACCGGATGGCGAGGATCTCGGCGATGGCCTGGTCCAGGTAGTGCTTGGGGACCTCGGGGTTGAGTCGCAACAACGCGTCCTGGAGCCGGTGGGGGATGACGAGGCTGTCCCAGCTCACTCGCTCGCCCGAACCGGGTGCGATGTCCTTGCCGGCCTTCGGCTCCCACCCGAGATCGCCGAGGTCCTCCAGCGCGAGGTCCTCCCAGTCGGCTTCGCTCCCGAAAGGCTTCATCTCACACCACCTCCTCGACCTGCTTCTCGGCGTCCTTGACACGCAGTTCCCCCGACATCAACTTCGGCAACAACGTATCCCGAAGTCCGGCTAACTGCTCCGATTCGGCTGCGCCCGCTGCTGCCCGTGCGTGAAGAGGCTCGGCCTTGCGCGCGAACCCCTCGAGTTCCTCCGCATGCGGGATCTCGACTGGAAGGTCCCTGAATCGGCCGCGCGGCAGCTCAAGGAAAGTGGCTCCGTTGGCTTGGGCTTTGAACTCGTCCACTCGCTTTTGCATATCGTGGAAGAGCCACCACAGCAACTTAGTTTCGCGCGGTCTAACGACGATGAACCCTTGGTTCACGGCAGTCGGAACCTGCGCAATGGCGAATGCCCCGATCGTGGCTCTCGAAGTCATGAGGATCGAACCAGGGTCGAAGAGCGGGGAAGAACACGCGGAAAGTCCGGCCTGGCTGATGGTGCGGGCTGTTCGTCGCAGGTAGGGGCTAGGCAGCGCCGTCACGTCTGTCGGAGTCGCCCAAGCGACGTCGCCCGTCCAGTAGTCGGGTTCGGTGGTACTCGGGGTGCTGCCACCGTCAATGCGCGCGACTTCGCCGAAGGTCGAGGTCGTTTGGGCCGCTCGCTCACTAGCGCGTTCAAATATCGAGGCGGCGAGAAGCTGAGTTGCCTTGACCAGCAGCCTGTTTGCGGCGATCTTCTCGTCGAGCGCCCCCAGCACCTCCGCAATGCGTCGTTGTTTGTCTATTGGGGGAATATCAACGGGCCATGATCCCATGTGGATCAACGGAATGCGGCTGACTGTTGCGCCATGAACTGCCCGTTCGGCGATGACGCTCTGAAAATATGGAGACAAATAGTAGTAGAGCAGGAAACGCGGGTCGACGACAGATGTGTCGGGACGCAGGAGG
>JAKOZI010000224.1 GCA_029780075.1 Pseudomonadota bacterium | reverse complement strand
TCAAACGGGATGACCGTTCTCACGGTCTCACCAATGTCGCCGACGTGACCCAGGACCACGCTCTTACTCGGGCAGGGACGCTCCAGTGACTGTTCGGTCTTCGCCGACGCGGTAGTCCACCTTACCTCACCGTCTGGCTCTCGTCGCGCCGTGTTTCTTGTGGACGCATTGCGGCCAACGGCCGATTACTACGCTCTTACCATGCGATCCATCCGTTCTCTCGGCGCTCTTGCAGCGCTGTCCCTGGCCACTGCGACTGCACACGCCGCGCTGATCACCTTCGACGAGGTTCCCAACGGGACCGTGCTGACGAACCAGTACGCCGCCCTGGGCGTCACCTTCTCGGCCGATCTGGCTGGTGCCCCGCAGGCCACCACGGCCTTCTGCGCCTCGGAGTGTGGTGGCCCGCCGGTTTCGGGCAACATCCTCGAGAACCGCAACGCCGGTAACCAACGCGCCCGCCACACCACCATCTCGTTCGCGGCGCCCACCAGCGGCATTTCGTTCGACTACGTGCCCTTCGGCGGTCTGGGTGGCAATACCCTCGTCGAAGCCTTCGACGCCAGCGACGCGCTCCTCTGGTCGTCCACCACCGGCACCGGCTGCGACCCCTGCAATTACCCCTTCTCGGTGGCGACCGGTGGGGTTTACAAGTTAGTGCTGACGAACCCGCAAGACGGCTGGGTGTTCGGCCTCGACAATCTGCGCTTCGAGTCCGTGCCCGAGCCGGGTACCTTGGCCCTGGCCGGCCTGGCGCTGATGGGCCTGACCCTGCGCCGCCGCGCATCCTGACCACCGACTTTCGGGCTTGAGTAGGGGGGCGGGGCCAGTCCGTCGCCCTCTCCGCCCGCCGGGCGGCTGCGCGCCCGTTCGATACGGTCGATAAACCCCGCCTCCCCAAGCGGCTGCCCCTGATCCCGGGCCATGCGGATGTCGCGGATTGCCTCGGCATCCCGTTCCGGGCGGAACAAGGACCGATAATTCCCCAGCGTAGCGGCCGTCCCACAGGGTACCGGTGCGCTGCTCGTTCATGGTGGAGAACCGTCCTGACGCTGCTGCACTCGGTGTGCGTGGTGTCTGCGGGTCAATGCGAGGGCGCCAAGAGGTAGCAGAATGAGGCCGATGGGTTCGGGCACCGAGACCGGGGGAACAATCGGCACCAGCGTGACGAGGATGTCCGAACTGCGATCTGCGCCGGTAAACGGATCGGTTGCCGTCACGATCAGGTGTCCGGTATTGGTGAAGTCCACCAGTGCCAAGCCGTTGCCAATATCGAGATCTGCTGTCAGAAGGAGGTCGTAGTCGACATCGCTGAAGACTATTGCACCCCCGGCGACCGACCTCGATCCGTAGTACTCGAATGAATTGAGTTCGAACCCGTCGATCGTTCCATAGATATCGTCATGGACCTTGGCGGGATGGACAAAACTTGACCACAGCCCATCGGACTTCGCGCCGTCAAAGTTTACGAAGAGACTGCCCTTGTCACCGCCTGTCGTCGTCAGACCAGTCAGATGTACTTTCTCCTCCGCTTGTACGTGCGCAAAGTCACGTACGGGAGTCGCAAACAGTCCATGCATTTCGCCAGCAAAGTTCACGTCGACAGGGGATCCCGTCAGGTTTTCAATCTGCAGGCCATAGTTCAGGGAAAAGATGCTCTGCGCCCAAACGATGTTTTGATAGCGACCACCATAAAAGCGCCGCGCCACGACCTTGGACCGCAAGACGGCGTTTGTCGGGTTGGACTGGTCAAACACGGCGGTCGCATCTGCCCCATCGAAGGGTGAATCGAAGGCGTCCCTGTCGGCATGGGCATGCGTGGTGGCGACAAATCCTGCCGACGTCCAATCAGCGAGTGAAGCGTAGCGCCGGTTATCTTCTTGATGTGTGGGAATGTTTCCCTGGGCCAAGGACGTGACAGACACCGTGAATCCGGCATGTGCTGACAGCGGGATCAGGGCGACAATAACGGCAGCATAGGCAAGAATTCGGGATCTCATCGCTGCTCTCCAAAGGATGTAGGTTCAGAAGTTTCTCGCCTCCGGAAATCTCGCCGATCATTGCAGACGAAGGCAAGCGAACGAGTACGAGTTTTCGAGTTTACATGACGGTTGTTGGTTCCACCATGGTGCCTTTCCGGTTTCCTCGACGACACCATGCGCGCGTCTCATGGCCGGCCAGTTCAAGAGAGAAAATGAGTCAGAGAAAAGGGGCCAGGCTCACCCTCGCTGCGCGCACGGGATCGAGTTCGATATGGCGCTGACAAGGCAGGAGATAGGCATCGGCCTGCACCAGAGAAGACTTGTAGCGACCTTCCAACAGGGTGCCGGTGCGACGGTAACGAACAACGTCGAGGAAATGAAGCCGGGGTAAGCATTAGGTTCGCCGCCGGGTCTGCAAGCTTGGATGCGGAAAACCGTCGCATCCAAGCTCGCATGAGCGTATCGGCGCTCTGGCCCGTCAATGGTTCGCTCCGCCAGGCTGCAAAACCCGCAGCCTGCCCTTGACCCGGCCAGAGCGCCACGGCCGGTTTCCGCCTATTCCTTATGGATTAAAGGAAAAAGACAGAGACAAAAGCTTCAAAACGCTTGCGTAAAGTGGGGAAGCCCTTGTAGTGAGTTGAGGGGCCGCCAGAGGCCCGAAGGGCCGGAGGGTACCGGCAAGCGTAGCTTGCCGGTACCCTTTCGAACGAAAGGTGAGCTCATAGCTTGCCGATGCGCAAGTAGTCAAGGCGAACGTTGTTTTCACGCAGCCAGTAATGACGATCCGCTTTCCAATAGGGAACAAGCTTTTCGTGTGGGCTCGGCACTGGCTGCTCAGAGAACAGAAATGAACTGACATGAGAGGGGCGAAAGCCACACAGGTCGCGAAAGAAATAGCGCAGAAAGCCGTGTGCGGCGGCCATTGCGCGAGGGGTGTCTTCGTAGCCGCAGAACGAGAGAATTTTCGGCAAGTCCGTTGCCTTAGTGCGTGGGGAGCGCGAAATACTCTCATCTGGGGACCAAGACTCCCAAATGATGCGCTGGCCCTTCGGATGGACAAATGAATCACGGAGGCGCTTTAACTCAACTATCTGTTGGACCTCATGCCGAGAGCGGTCCAGCGGAAGGCGACGGCGGAACAGTCGAGCGAACAGATCGAACTTCGTGAGCGTTGGGAGGCGATCCACGTCAGATGCAAACGTTGAGTCGAGAGCCAGCATATCCAAGCAGGTGTTAGCGCAAGCTTCCACAAAGAGCATCGTTGCCAAGATTGACGAACGCGCAAGGGTGGCACCGATCTCGAAATCTTCCTCAGATTCAGAGCGCATGGCAAGGACCACACTGTCCTCAAGAAGGGCAAACGCGCCTCGATCAATTGCGACTGGTGCCGAGTTCATGAGCTAACGTGAGTAGCAGACCTACACGACGCAATGCTTTGCGTCGTGTAGGCCAAAACAGCGACAGACTTCATCAAAAAATCTTTTTGCAACAGCTAGATAGCCCGATCGCCGATGCGATATCGATATCGTCAATTGCGTCAGGAGTTGCCCGACGAACAGGAGCCAGGACGCCGACACGCCGTCGCCTTGACCGGTCATCCAGATTCACCCGCAACTCCCCACCGCCCTGCAAGCCGTACAGAAATCGCACCCGTGCTTCCTGATCATCGTCAGATTCCCGCACTTCCCACACAGCTTTCCAGCCGTCGGCTGCGCCGCGGTGCTTCCCGCCAGCGTCTGCAGAATCCCCATCTGTTGCAGCGGCAGGCCGGTCTCGTCGAAGATGCCGAGCATCGTGGCTAAAAGGGGACAGACCACGTTTTATTTTTGGCTGTGGAGATTTCCTCATACATCCAGAGCGGGTCCAGGTCGGCACCATTCGGCCACGTGACTACACCGAGAACGACGCCGGCCTGGTCAAAGCATTGCGGGTTGGCAAGCGCAGCGAATACCCCAAGCGATGGCTCGGACCTGACTGCCGACAGGTCCACGAAGCCGCTGGTTTCATCGGCGAACGTTACCGAGAGACGATAACCGGGCAGCACCGAAATCGCTCTGACACGCCACGCGGCAGCGGCAACTACTCCAGCGGCGGGATTCTCTTCGGTGCCTGCATCGATTGGCATAGATTCCAGTCCTCCATTAGCTCGGCGAAGTGTTAGATCACGGTGAAGCCAATTGCCAGCGGACAGTACTCTCCTGTCGCCCGCCAGCATTCCCTTACGTCGTCCCCTTCCCGCCCTCACCCGCAACTCCCCACCGCCCCGCAAGCCGTGCAGAAATCACAGCCATCCTTGCGGATCATCGTCAGATTCCCGCACTCGTTGCACAGCTTTCCGGCCGTCGGCTGCGCCGCGGTGCTGCCGGCAGGGGTCTGCAGGATGCCCATCTGCTGCAGCGGCAGGCCGGTCTCGTCGAGGATGCCGAGCATCGCGTAGCGGTGGATGATCAACTGCGCGAGGTAGGCGACGGTCGAGGGGTAGTTGGTCTGGCGGCGGGTGCCGGGGATGAAGGCCATGAAGTCGCCGAGCGGCTCGGGGTAGTCGAGCAGCTTCCTGAGCTTCATGCCGATCCACGCCGGGTCGAGGACGCGCATGTCGAGCGACAGCAGCTTGGTCAGGCCGTCGAGGGCGCGCGGGTAGTTGCCGGAGAGCCACACCGAGTAGGGGCGGGTGACGCCGTCGGGCAGGGTGATTTCCTTGAGGCCGAGGACGAAGTCTTCGCCGGTGGCCGGGTTGAAGACATCGACGGTCCACGACAGCGTGCCGTCGGTGCCGGTCTTCGGTTCCTTGCGGCTGAACATGGCGTCGAGCACCGGCGTCGGGCCGGCGTTGGCGAAGGCGCCGATGCGCTCGACGCGGAACTGGATCAGTTGCGCCATCGCGGCGACCACCGAGGGCATGCGCTTTCTTTCGCCGTGCGGCGGGAAGGGCATTTCGAAGCCTTCGTCGCCGGCGGTCTTGGCCAGCGATTCGAGTTTGAGCGCCAGCCAGCCGTGGTCGTTGGCGCGCATGTCCATCGACAGCGTCTTGGCGACGGCGCCGAGGCCGCGCGGCTGCTCGGGACCATTGACCCAGGCTTCGAACGGCCAGCAGCGACCTTCCTGGTCGACCTGGCCGACGAATAGCGCGAACTTGCCGTGCGTGTGCTCGATCATGTAGGTCCAGGCCATGTTGCCCTCCGCGAGGTTCGGCCGGTTCGGCCAGCGCAGGCTGGCGAGCACCGGCGCCGGCAGGTTCTTGATCGTCAGGCGACGGTTGGCGTCGCCGGTCTCGAAGTCCTGCGGCTGCTTGCGGTCTTCGGCCTGTTTCTGCGAAACGGATTGTGATCCGGACTGTGACCCGGAGTGTGATCCGGACGGCGACCCGGACGATGAATCGACCGAGAGCACCGCGCCGAGGACGCTGTTCGGGCGGTAGGTGGCGAGGCCCTTGAGGCCGGATTTCCAGGCGCTCATGTAGAGATCCTGGAATTCTTCGTAGGGGTAGTCGGCGGGCACATTCACCGTCTTCGAGATCGAGGTGTCGATGTACGGGGCGACGGCGGCGACCATGTCCTTGTGCGCCCTGGCCGAGATTTCGAGGGCGGTGACGAAGTAGTCGGGCAGCTTCTCGACGTCGCCGCCGCGGTGCTTGTAGAGGCGCCAGGCGTAGTCTTCGACGGCGTATTCCTTGAGCGTGCCGTCGGCCATGCGCTTCTTGCGGTTGTAGGTCCACGAGAACGGCGGTTCGATGCCGTTCGAGGCGTTGTCGGCGAAGGCCAGCGAGATCGTGCCGGTCGGCGCGATCGACAGCAGGTGCGAGTTGCGCAGGCCGTGCCGGCGGATTTCGGACTTGATCTCGGTCGGCAGGCGCGAGGCGAAGTTGCCGCCCGAGAGGTACAGCTCGGCGTTGAACAGCGGGAAGGCGCCGCGCTCCTGCGCCAGCTCGACCGACGCGAGGTAGGCGGTGTCGCGCATGAATTCGGAGAGGCGCGCACCCATCGCGGTCGCCTCCGGGCGGTCGTAACGCAGGCGCAGCATGCACAGGGTGTCGCCGAGGCCGGTGAAGCCCAGCCCGACGCGGCGCTTGTTGGCGGCTTCGGCGCGCTGCCGTTCGAGCGGCCAGGCGGTGACGTCGAGGACGTTGTCGAGCATGCGCGTCGAGATGCGGATCACTTCGGCGAAGGTCGCGAAGTCGAATTCGGCGAGCGGGCTGAAGGCGTCCTTGACGAACAGCGTCAGGTTGATCGAGCCCAGGCAGCAGCAGCCGTAGGGCGGCAGCGGCTGTTCGGCGCAGGGGTTGGTGGCCTCGATGACTTCGCAGTAGTAGAGGTTGTTGTCCTTGTTCATGCGGTCGAGGAAGAGGATGCCCGGTTCGGCGTGGTCGTAGGTGGATTTCATCACCTGGTCCCAGAGGTCGCGCGCCTGCACGCGACGGTAAACCCAGACGCCGTCTTCGCGCTGGAAGGCGCCGGCGCGCTTCATGTCGCCGTTGGGTTCGGCGCGGTGCGTGAGTTCGACCTCGGCGTCGGCCTCGACGGCGGCCATGAAGGCGTCGGTGACGGCGATCGAGACGTTGAAGTTGGAGAGGTCGCCGTGGTCCTTGGCGTGGATGAAGACTTCGATGTCCGGATGGTCGCAGCGCAGCACGCCCATCTGCGCGCCACGCCGGGCGCCGGCCGATTCGACGGTTTCGCACGAACGGTCGAAGACGCGCATGTACGACACCGGCCCGGAAGCGCGCGACTGCGTGCCCTTGACCAGCGCGCCGATCGGCCGGATCGACGAGAAGTCGTAGCCGACGCCGCCGCCGCGACGCATGGTTTCGGCGGCTTCGGCGAGGGCGCTGTAGATGCCCGGCTTGCCGTCGACGATCTCGACCACCGAATCGCCGATCGGCTGCACGAAGCAGTTGATCAGCGTCGCCGCGAGCGTCGTGCCGGCCGCCGAGTTGATGCGTCCGGCGGGCACGAAGCCGTTTTCCTGCGCCCAGAGAAAGCGCGCCTCCCAGTGCGCGCGCTGCTTCTCGTCTTCGTTGGCGGCGAGCGCGCGTGCGACCCGGCGGCGCACGTCATGCACCGAGGTTTCATTGCCCTTGGCGTATTTTTCGACCAGGACCTCGGCGGAGATTTCCTGTTCGGCGAGCGGCTGGATCGCCGGCGCCTCGGCAACCGCCGACAGGGGTAACTGGTGTACAAGCTGGCTCATGGTCTGTCCCTCGATGGATGAATGATGGTCGAAGCGGGCGGCGCTGGCATCCGCGCTGCCGTGCCGTGGATCGCCGCGGCAGCCCTGCGCATCGGTCCGCGGCAGGGCCGCGGCTGGCATGGCGTAACAGACGCAAAGCTACTACATGTAGTGCTACAAGGCAACAAGGTAACTAGATGTAGTTATCCACAGCGCCGGTCGCGGCGACGGGAAAAGCCGTGAAATCACGGTCTTGCGGCGCATTTGAGAAGCGAAATCTTTTTTCCGGTGCGCCTGCGGGTGCGCCTGCGGGTGCGGCGAGGGGGGCGCGCGTTCGACAGGCGTGCGCCCACTTCGGGGTTCACGCCTGCACCGGGGCACGGCTCGCGATCGCTGCCGCCGCGAGCCGTCAGCCGGTTCAGCTCGCCGACTGCCTTTCGCGCGCGGCGTGCGCGATCAGGGCGGCGATGACGCAGGAGGCGATGCGTGTTTCGGCGGTGTCGGCGCGGCTGGTGAGGACGATCGGCACGCGCGCGCCGAGGACGATGCCGGCACTGAGCGCGTTGCCGAGATACTCGAGCTGCTTGGCGAGCATGTTGCCGGATTCGAGGTCGGGCACGACGAGGATGTCGGCGCGTCCGGCGACGGCCGAGCTGATGCCCTTGGTCTTGGCGGCGACCAGCGAGACGGCGTTGTCGAAAGCCAGCGGCCCGTCGAGCATGCCGCCCTTGATCTGGCCGCGGTCGGCCATCTTGCACAAGGCAGCGGCGTCGATGGTGGACTGGATCTTGGGATTGACGGTTTCGACCGCCGAGAGGATCGCGACCTTGGGTTCGGGGTTGCCGATGATGTGCGCCAGATCGATGGCGTTCTGGATGATGTGCACCTTCTCCAGCAGCGTCGGCAGGATGTTGACCGCCGCGTCGGTAATCATCACCGGGCGCGGGTAGGTCGGCACGTCCATCAGGAAGACATGGCTGATGCGCCGTTCGGTGCGCAGGCCGGTGCCGCTGGCAATCACCTCGGCCATCAGTTCGTCGGTGTGCAGGCTGCCCTTCATCAGCGCTTCGGCGTCGTTGCTGCGGATCAGGGTCACCGCCATGGCCGCCGCTTCGTGGCTGTGCCGGACGTTCACGATGCGGTGTCGCCCGACGTCGAAGCCGTTTTCTTCGGCGACCGAGCGAATCTTCTGTTCCGGGCCGATCAGGATCGGGTCGATCAGGTTGGCCTCGGCGGCGAGCAGGGCGCCGCGCAGCGATTCGCGGTCGCAGGGATGCACCACGGCCATGTCGATCGGCGCCAGGCCTTCGGCACGCTTGACCAGGACCTGCAGGCGCGCGTATTTGTCGGAGATGGTGATTTCCGGCATGACGGTACGCTTGGTTCTGATCTTTTCGCGTGGCGCCAGCACCTCGGCGCTGCCCGAAACCACCAGCAACTGGTCCTGGTTGACGCAGGAACAGTCGAGAATGATGTGCTGGTTGTGGCTGAACTTCTGCTTGACCGTCACCGTCACGGTGATCGTGTCGCCGATCGTCACCGGCCGGGAGAAATGCACCATCGACTCGATCAGGACGGTTCCCGGCCCCGGGAACTGCGTGCCGAGGGTGGTCGACATCAGTGAGGCGGTCCACATGCCGTGTGCGATGAAGTCCTGGAACAGGCCGCTGTGCCTGAACTCGGTACTGGCCAGCGCGGGATTCATGTCGCCGGACATCAGCGCGAAAAGCTTGACGTCCTCCGGGCGCAGCGTGCGCACCAGCGACGAACTGTCGCCGACGTTGATTTCGTCGTAGGTTCGACTTTCGAGAAATTCGAGGGGTGTCTCAAAGTGCATGATGGTGCTCCTGTTGACGCTCACCGGAGTGATCGGAACGCGGTCGGAATCGGGACTACCCGCCACCGCCATCGGGTCCGCGTGCCGCCTCGCCTGTCGGCGATCCGTTCAGCCGGCCGCTGCGTGGCGCATGACGGGCCTGACGGTGACACACGGTCAAACATTATTATGCTGCAATGCAGCACGAAATGAAATGGGGATCTGCGGGAGTTTGCTCCGCCGCTGCGCGTCTGTCCGGGAACCACTCAATCGGCGCTTTTGTTGACGTATATCAGCACCCGCCATCGCCGAAGCAGTAGGCTGCAGCAAGGTATCGGGAACGGCTGCGGTTTTCGGGAGACTGGCGTGACGGACGAATGCGTTGGGGCAGAACGGCTGGGCGAGTTGTTGCAGCCGATCATCGACGGTCACCGCGGTGACCCGGGGATGCTGGTGCAGATTCTGCGCGAGGCGCAGGAAGTGCTGGGCTATTTGCCGGCGGCGGCGCTGACCGCGATCGCCAGGGCGGTCGGGTTGCCGCGCGCGCGCGTTGAGGGGGTCGCCGGTTTTTACTCGTTTCTCCACCTGCGTCCGGTCGGTCGCTATCGCGTGCTCTTCTCGGACAACATCACCGACCGCATGCTGGGCAGCGCCGAGTTGATGGATCGCCTGTGCAACCGGCTGTGGATCGAGCGCGGCAAGGTTTCCGAGGACGGGCTGGTCAGCGTCGACGCGACTTCCTGCACGGGCCTGTGCGACCAGGGGCCGGCGTTGCTGGTCAACGGCCGGGCGATGACCCGCATGTCGGCCGAGCGCATCGACCGCATCAGCGAACTGATCCGGGCGGAACTGCCGCTGGACGACTGGCCGCGCGAGTATTTCCGGATCGAGGACAACATCCGCCGCCGCGATGCGCTGCTCAATACCTGCTGGCCGGCCGGAGAAGCCCTCCGGGCCGCGCTGGCGCGCGGTCCCGAGGCGATGCTCGCGGAAATGCGGACCTCGAACCTGCGCGGGCGCGGCGGCGCCGGTTTCACCACCTATATCAAGTGGGAGTCGGCACGGCGCGCGCCCTGCCGCGGCGAGCCGCCCGAGCGCTACATCGTGTGCAACGCCGACGAAGGCGAACCGGGGACCTTCAAGGATCGCGTGCTGCTGTCGAGCTACACCGACCTGCTGTTCGACGGCATGAGCGTCGCCGGTTTCACCATCGGTGCGACCAGGGGTCTGCTCTACCTGCGCGGCGAATACGCCTACCTGTTGCCGGCGCTGCGCGAAAACCTCGCCCGTCGCCGCCGCGACGGTCTGCTGGGAACGGCGTTGTGCGGCCAGGATGGCGTGTGCTTCGACATCGAGATCCATGTCGGTGCCGGCGCCTATGTCTGTGGCGAGGAATCGGCGCTGCTCGAATCGCTCGAGGGCAAGCGCGGCGTGCCGCGGATTCGTCCGCCCTTCCCGGTCACCGTCGGGTATCGTGGTCAGCCGACGGTGGTGAACAACGTCGAAACGCTGTGCAAGGCGGCGCTGATCGCGGTCAATGGCGGCGCCTGGTTCGCCGGTCTCGGCACCAAGCAGTCGACCGGCACCAAGCTGCTGTCGATCTCGGGGGACGTCGAGATGCCGGGCATCTACGATTATCCCTTCGGCGTCTCGGTGGCGCAGGTGCTCAACGAATGCGGCGCCGGCAATGCGCAGGCGGTGCAGGTCAGCGGTCCTTCCGGCACCTGCCTCGGGATGCACGAGTTCTCTCGCCACGTGGCTTTCGAGGACGTGCCGACCGCCGGCGCGTTCATGGTCTTCGGCGCGCATCGCGACATGTTCGAAGTGGCGCGCAATTTTGCCCACTTCTTCGCGCACGAGAGCTGCGGTTTCTGCACGCCCTGCCGGGTCGGCACTTCCCTGGTCGCCAACTGCATGGACAAGATCGCCGAGGGTCATGGTTCGCAATACGACATCAACGAGATTTTCAAGATCCATCGCCTGTTGCACGTCGCCAGCCACTGCGGGCTCGGCCAGTCGGCGTGCAACCCCTTGTTCGATACCTTGAACAAGTTTCGTCCGGCTTATGAGCGACGCCTGCGCTCGCTCGATTTCGAGCCCGCCTTCGATCTTGACCAGGCCCTGGCGGCAGCGCGCCAGATGACCGGGCGCGACGACCCCGCGGCCCACTTCGGTCTGGCCGCCAGGGTTCCGGGAGTGACCACATGACACAGCAGAGCATTCTGCTCGATGGGCTGCCGGTGCCCTTCGAGGAGGGGCAGACGATCATGGATGCGGCGATGGCTGCCGAGATTTTCATCCCGCACCTCTGCCACCATCCGGAGTTCAAGCCGCAGGGCAGTTGCAAGCTGTGCACGGTGAAAGCCAGCGGCCGCTACGTTTCCGCGTGCACGATGCCGGCCAGGGACGGCATGGAGGTGGAGAACAACTCGCCGGATCTCAACGACAAGCGCCGGACGATGCTGCAGATGCTGTTCGTCGAGGGCAATCACTTCTGCCCGTCCTGTGAACAGAGCGGCAATTGCATGCTGCAGGCGCTGGCTTACGAACTTGAAATGCTGTCGCCGCATTTCAATCAGTTCTTCCCCAGTCGACCGCTCGATGCCTCGCACCCGCAGGTGTTGCTCGATTTCAATCGCTGCATTCTCTGCGAACTGTGCGTGCGCGCCAGCCGCGACGTCGACGGCAAACACGTCTTCTCGCTCTCGGGGCGCGGGATCACCAAGCACCTGATCGTCAATGCCGAATCCGGACGCCTGGCCGATACTGATTTTTCGCTGACCGACAAGGCGGCGCACGTTTGCCCGGTCGGGGTGATCCTCGAAAAACGCAAGGGCTTCGCAGTGCCGATCGGCCAGCGGCGCTACGACGTCGATCCGATCGGCATGCAGGTCGAGCGCCTCGCGCACCGCACGACCACTGAAGAGGAGATCTGAGATGGAGGCTGTGGTTCAGAACCGCAAGCTGCGTCTGGCGACGACTTCACTGGCCGGCTGCTTCGGTTGCCACATGGCGTTTCTCGACATTGACGAACGGCTGCTCGATCTGGTCGAGCGCGTCGACTTCGACCGCTCGCCGCTGACCGACATCAAGGAATGCGGCGCCTGCGACATCGGCCTGATCGAAGGCGGCATCTGCAACGCCGAGAA
>JAKOZI010000171.1 GCA_029780075.1 Pseudomonadota bacterium | reverse complement strand
TACTGCGCCGAACTCGGGGTGCTGATTTCCGGCGACATGTTGCTGCCGAAGATCTCGACCAATGTCAGCGTCTTTGCCGTTACGCCGCTGGCCGACTCGCTCGGCGACTATCTGCAGTCGATCGACCGCTATCGCGAACTACCCCCGGAAACCCTGGTCCTGCCCTCGCACGGCTTGCCATTCCACGGCATCGAGAACCGGGTCGATGCCCTGCATGCCCATCATCAGGAGCGCCTGCAGGTCCTCGAAGAGCACTGCAACACGCCGCGCAGCGCGGCCGAGTTGCTGATCACCCTGTTCCCCAGGGATCTCGACACGCATCAGACGATGTTCGCCATGGGCGAAGCGATTGCCCACCTGAACCGGCTCGAACACGCCGGAAGACTGCTGCGTCTGCAGGATGACCAGGGGCGGGTGCGTTTTGTCAGGAAAACGGCCGCGGCGGCGGCCACCTGACGCGGCAGCTTTCGATCGGCATGCCGGCACCCGCAAGCGAAGGAGAGACAGGCCCCTTGCCGGCTCCGCTGGAGTCCGCAGGGAACTATGCGACCATGGCGCAACACGCCTCGCGGCAGCTGGCCGGCTACCTGCAGCGCCTGACCCGGAATAGCCGTGTGGCCTTTTCGCCGGAGGGGCTTGCGGTTGCCAGGGCCTGCATGGATCTCTCGGCACGCCTGCTGGTCAATCCCTACCGCTTGGCACAGGCGCAAATGGAAGTCGTGCACGACCATCTGCTGTTGTGGCGGCAGGCGATGCTGAAAGCCATGGGCATGCCGTCGCAGACGCTCGCCGAGCCCGACGGCGAAGACCCGCGTTTCAGCGACCCGGCATGGGAAGAGAACTACCTCCTGGACTTCATCAAGCAATCGTACCTGATCACGGCCCGTCACCTGCAGCAGACGATCGAACAGGTCGAGGGCCTGGATGAGGCCAGTCAACGCCAGGTGAGATTGCTCACGCAGCAATACCTGGATTCGCTATCGCCGACCCATTTCATTCTGACCAACCCGGAAGTACTGCGCGAAACGCTGCACAGCAAGGGCCGCAACCTGGTCGATGGCTTGAAGAACCTGCTCGGAGACCTGGAAACCGGTGTCGCGTCGGACGGTCCAGGCGCTGGGTCCGACGAGCGCCGCCTCGTTGGATGCCCCGCCAATCCCCGCGGAACAGTGATCTTCCGGAACCGGTTGATGCAGTTGCTCCACTTCGAGCCGACGACCCCCCGGCATTACAAGATACCCCTGCTGCTGCTGCCGCCCTGGAGCAACCGATATTACCTCCTAAACCTGCGGCAGGATGACTCCTTCGCCAAATGGACGAGCGAGCAGGGCTTCACGACCTTCATGGTCAGTTGGCTGAAGCCCGATGAAGCCGTCACACGCACGACTTTCGAAGATTACCGTACCGATGGCGCGATGGCCGCGATCACGGCGGTCGAAAAAGCCACTGGCGCGACGCGCGTCCATCTTGCAGGCTACTCCCTCGGTGGCAACCTGGTGATAAGCACGCTCGCCCGCATGGCGGCAATCGACGACCAGCGTGCCGCTTCGGGAAGTATTCTGGGGGCGATGATCGAGTGCCCGGATTTGGGCGAGTACGGTGGCGTGGGCGGATCGGACGTCGCCCAGGTCACGGTGCCGCGCTACTTCTTTTCGACCATCGACGACCATGTTTCGTCATGGAAACGCAGTTACCGTGCTGCGCGCCTGCCGAGCGGGCCGGTCCGGTTCGTTCTCGGGGGCTCGGGCTTGTTTGCCGGCGTCGTCCATCCACCTTCGCCCAGCCGGCATGGCTACTGGACCAATGAAATCTTGCCGGCGGCACCTGACGATTTTCTCGCCGGCGCGGCCAAGCACCTGGGTTCGTGGTGGGACGACTGGCGGCAATGGCTGCTCGCGCAGCCGGAGGGCCATGTGCTGGTGCCGACAGGCATGCCCAGCGACGCTGCACCCGAGATGCTCCAGGACAGGCTCCGCTGCCAACCCGATTCGCAGCAATGAACCGCCTGCCGGGCACGAACGGTTCATGTCGTGCGCTGCGGCACGGTGGTACCCAGCGCTGTCGCTTGGCGTAGAATGGCTGGACCATGAGCACCACCCTCCTTCCTGACTATTGCGGCGGCGGCATCGTGAATCTGATGCAGAGCATCGCCACCGCCTGCGGCAGCACGCTTGCTCGTTATCCGCAATTGGCGACCCTGCCGGCAGTCACGCTGAGCAGGGCACGCCATGTGCTCCTGCTGGTCATCGACGGGCTGGGCCAGCGTACCCTGGTCCGACACATGGCCGCCAGCCCGCATCTGCATCAGCACCTGCTCGGCAGCATGACTTCGGTGTTTCCATCGACCACCGCCAGCGCCATCACGGCGATGATGACCGGGCTCGCGCCAGCGCAGCACGCTCTCACCGGCTGGCACATGCACCTCGACGAAATCGACCAGACGCTGGCCATCCTGCCGCTGCTGCCCCGCATGGGGCCTGTCCGCCTGTCCGCCAACGAACTGCCGCCGAGACTTTTCGAACATGCGTCCCTGTTTCAGGGGCTCGACCGCGAGTCCTGGGTGGTGGCACCAAAGAATATCGTCGGCAGCGCCTTCAACGCCTGGCACGCGCGCGCGGCCCAGACCAGGGCCTACGGTTCACTCGACGAAATGTTTGCCTGCCTGGGCGAGCTGTTGCAGGAAACCGCAATACCGCGTTATATCTACGCCTACTATCCGGACCTCGACAGTTATTCGCATCATTACGGAACCGACAGCCGACAGGCGGTGCACACGCTGGCCGCTTTCGATGGCCTCTTCGGCGACTTCCTGCGGCGGGTGCGCGGTAGTCGCAGCTGGGTGCTGGTTACCGCTGACCATGGTTTCATCGATTCGCCACCGCGACGGGTGATCAGTCTCGACGACCATCCGCAGCTCGGCGAACTGCTGCTGCGTCCCCTTTGCGGAGAGCGCCGGGTCGCCTATTGCTACGTCGCGCCGGACAAGCGACCGGTTTTCGAAGCTTATGTCCGACGCCATCTCGCACGCGCAGCGCACCTCTATGCCAGCGACAGACTGATCGCTGCCGGCTGGTTCGGTCCCCCGCCGTATCATCCGCGCCTGTCGTCCCGAGTCGGCGACTACACGCTGGTGATGAAGGACAACTGGACGATCAAGGACTGGTTGCCAGGCGAGAAGCGCTTTGCCATGCTCGGCGTCCATGGCGGCATCAGCGCCAGTGAAATGCGCGTCCCGCTAATCGGCCTTCTGGCCTAGCAGCGGCTGCCGGCATCGCGCACGCGCTTCATTCCAATGAGAGTACACAAATGGCCAACGACAACCCCAAGAGCGCACAAACCGATCGTCTGATTGCCGACGCTGTGCGCAACCGCCTTGGCCGCGAGGCGGGTTACCGTGAACAGGCACTCAAGATCTACCCGTGGATCTGTGGGCGCTGCGCCCGCGAATTCACGCACCAGAACCTGCGCGAACTGACCGTGCATCACCGCAACCACAATCACGACGACAATCCCGGCGACGGCAGCAACTGGGAACTGCTGTGCCTCTACTGCCACGATAACGAACACTCGCGACAACTCGACTCCGAAGCCGCGCGCCGGAGCGGCATCCACTCGCTTGGCGCGTCGACCAAGGCTGCGGCGACGGCACAGCCCTTTGCCAACCTGAAAGACCTCCTGAAACGCCGTTAACGGTCATTGCCGTTGCCAGGCTGCGCTGCCGCCCTGCGGCGCGCAGCGTGCGGACTCATAAGCACAGAATGAATAGTCAATACAACTTCAGCATCCTCGAAGACATCGCCAGCGATCTTTCCGGCGAGGTGGTTTCCTTTCCGATTTTCCTTGACATCACCTTCCAGGTGCGCAGCGCGCTGCGGAAACCCGACCTGACCATCGAACAACTGGGCACGGTAGTCAGTGCCGAACCCCTGATGAGCACCAAGATCATCCGTTTGGCAAACTCGGCGGCGATCAACCGCTCCGGGCGGCCCATCGTCGACATCAACAGTGCGATTGCGCGGATCGGCATGGAGGCCGTACGCACCGTCTCCTTTGCCGTCGCCATGGAGCAACTGCTCAGTTCGAAGAAGATGGCGCCGTTCGAAGCGTTGTCGCGTCGGCTATGGGAGCACACCATGCACGTGGCCGCCCTGTCGCGCGTATTGGCTCGCCGACTGACCCGGGTACATCCTGACGAAGCGATGTTTGTCGGACTGGTCCACGATATCGGTGTCTTTTACCTGCTCTCGCGGGCTGCGAGCTTCCCTGAACTGGTCGACGATCCGGCCGAGTTGCACCAGTTGCTGGTGCAGTGGCACGACAGTATCGGGCATGCACTGCTGGCGGCCATGGGGTTGCCGGAAGAGATCCTGGTGGTGGTGCAGGAGCATGAGATGGAGTGTAGCGTAGCTAGCCCGACGACGCTCGCCGAGGTGATCTTCGTGGCCAACAAGCTGGCCAATGTACAACACGCGTGGCGAGATCCCACGCTCTGCGAGCCGGTCGACGCCAGCATTCTGTTTGAGTTGTTTGACGCCGAAGGGCTCAGCACGCTGCTTGTCGAGTCGGCCGAAGACGTTGCCTCTCTGAAGAGCGCTCTGGGAACTTGAAACCGTGGCGCGGCAGGCCTGATCCTGGCGCGTCCGAAGCACGCTGACTACAGGCGCCGGATCTTGTCGAGCAGCGCACTGGTCGAGGTCTGGTGAATGAACGGCAAGGACAGTACTCGCCCCCCCCAGTTGGTGACTTCACGGTTGCCGACGATTCGCTCGATCGGCCAGTCGCCACCCTTTACCAGAATCTCCGGCCGGCAATCGAGGATCCGTTGCAGCGGTGTATCCTCGTCGAACCAGGTGACCAGCGTCACCGATTCGAGAGCGGCGATCACCGACAGTCGATCAGACAGGGTGTTTACCGGACGGTCGTCGCCCTTGCCAAGGCGCCTGACCGAGGCATCGGCGTTGAGCGCCACGACCAGCGACGCACCAAGCGCACGCGCCTCGGCGAGAAGGGTGACATGACCGCGGTGCAGAAGGTCGAAGCAGCCGTTGGTAAACACCAGTGGGCGTGGCAAGACGAGCAGGCGCGGTGCGATCTCGCCGGGGGCAATGATCTTGCATTCGAAGGCCGGCAGGCCGGTCGATGATCGGGACATGGTATGGGGCATGCCTCACTCGGCGAAGAACGCTCATCGTACCGGTTCTCGAAACGCGGGCCAAGCGCTGTTTGCGCATCCGATCGGTCATTGCCAGGCGGCCCCTCCGGGGTGGCGAAAATTGTGAGCGCGCACGCGCAGTTCATTTTTCGGTATCGTTAGATCCGTCAATCGTACTCCGAGGACCGACCGATGCGTCGTCATTACCCGTTGCACGTCCATATCTCGACGCTGTTTCTGGCGCTGATCCTGCTCGTCTGCGGCGTCCTCGGAGGCATAGGCTACCAGCTCAGCTCGGACCTGCTGGCCGCGTCCGCCGCCGACCTGACCACCCGCATCAGCCGCGAAGCGCTGCTCGAAATGGAACACATCATCGAACCGGCGGAGGTGGCCACCCGCCTGCTGAGCCTGCAACGGGTGACCACTGCCACTTCCCTCAAGGAACGTCTCGACAGCGTCGAATTTCTGCGCGCGGCGCTAGACAGCTCTGCGGCGCTGTCGTCGCTCTATGTCGGCTACGACAATGGCGACTTCTTCCTCGTCGGCCGTGTCGGGCAGGGCAGTGAAGCCGAGGCCTCGCGAATACCGGTCGGCGCCAGCTACGTCGTTCAGAGCATCGAGCGGGCGGGCGGCGCCGAGGCCCGTGGCCGCTTCATCTATCTCGACGCCAGGCTGAAGATCCTGCGCGCAGACGACCGCCCGGACTACGCTGCCGCCTACGATCCCCGGCAGCGGCCCTGGTTTCAGCAGGCGCAGTCAGCGTCGACACAGGTCAAGACACCGCCTTATCTGTTCTACTCCAGCCGCAAGGTCGGCACCACCCTGGCCAACCGTGCCGGCGGTGGGCACGCGGTGGTGGGCGCGGACATCCTGTTGCATACCCTGGGTAAGATACTGGCTACCCGGAAGGTGACCCCGGGCAGCGAGATGGTGCTGGTCAATTCTCAAGGTTACGTTCTGGCCTTCGAAGACCTCGACCGGATGGTGATGGCGTCTCCCGAGAGCGATGCTGCTCCCAAACTGGCCCGGCTTGACGAACTCGGCGTGCCGGCGCTGGTGTCGCTCATGGAAACGGTGAGAAACATGCCCGGCCAGGCTGCCCGGAGCCTGCGCGTCAAAGTCCGGGACGACGGTTGGCGGGTCTCGGTCAACCCGCTGTTGCTCGAAGGCGTGCCGCCGTTGTATCTGGTCACCGCGATTCCCGAGAGCGAGTTGATGGCCGGAGCACTGCAACTGAGACAGCACTCGGCGGTCGCCACGCTGGTCGTCCTGCTGATCACGATCCCGTTGACCTGGCTGCTGGCGCGCAGCATCGCGCGTTCGTTGGGCAGCCTGGCCAACGAAGCCGAGGCAATCCGTCACTTCGAGTTCACACAGCCGATCATGCTTGAGTCTTCGATCAGGGAAGTCAGCGAACTCGCGCAGACCATGGACAGCATGAAACGAACAATTCATCGCTTTCTCGACATCAGCCACGCCGTTGCCGCGGAACAAAACTTCGACAGCCTGTTGCCGCGTCTGCTCAGGGACACGCTCTCGGCATCCGGAGCGCGCGCCGGCATCCTTTACCTCGCCGAAGAAACGCAACTGAAGCCGGCAGCGGCGCTCGATGAGACCGGGTCGGCATGGGCTGGCGAATTGCCTGCGCTGGAAATCTCGAACAGCGGGTCATTGCTCGGTGCCGCCCTCATCGATGGCAGCGCGCGGGCCGAACGGCTCCAGCCCGATGACATCAGATGCCTGGGACTCGCGACCGCTGATCTGTCCGGGGTAACGCACGCGATTGCCCTGCCGCTGCTCAATCGGCAGACCGAACTGGTCGGGGCGATGGTCCTGCTCTGCGACAGCGCAACCGACAGCAGCCGTCTGAGCTTCGTCAAGGCGCTGTCCGGGTCGGCGGCGGTATCACTCGAAAGCAAGGCGCTGATCAAGGCCCAGAAGGACCTCTTCGAAGCTTTCATCAAGTTGATCGCCGCCGCAATCGACGCCAAGAGCCCGTACACCGGCGGCCATTGCAAACGCGTCCCTGAACTCACCGAGATGCTGGCCGACGCCGCCTGCGAGGCGAGCAGCGGTCCCTTCCAGGACTTTCAGTTGAGCAAAGACGAAAGGGAGGCGCTACACGTCGCCGCCTGGCTGCATGACTGCGGCAAGGTGACTACCCCCGAATACGTGGTGGACAAGGCCACCAAGCTGGAAACGATCCATGACCGTCTCCACGAGGTACGGATGCGCTTCGAAGTGCTCAAGCGTGAAGAGGAAATACGCTGCCTGCAAGCGATTGCCGACGGCGGCGATGAACCCTCGCTGCGTGCCGGACTCGCTGCCGAATTGCTGCGGATCGACGACGATTTCGCCTTCATTGCCAACTGCAACGAAGGTGGCGAATTCATGGCGCCGCAGAAAATCGAGCGCCTGCAGGCGATCGCCAGGCGTACCTGGTGGCGCACACTCGATGACCGTATCGGTATTTCCGAGGAGGAGAAGCTGCGCAAGGCGCGCACACCGCCCGCCGCGCTGCCGGTCGCCGAACCGCTGCTGGCCGACAAGCCCGAGCACCTCTTCCCGAGACGCCCACAGGATCAAATGCCGGCAGACAACCGCTGGGGGGTTCGCATGGCCGTTCCGACGCTGCTCTACAACCGCGGCGAACTTTATAATCTCGCGGTCGAGCGCGGTACACTGTCGGAAGAAGAACGCTACAAAATCAACGAGCACATCGTGCAGACGCTGGTCATGCTCTCGCAATTGCCTTTCCCCAAACACCTTCGAAAAGTCCCTGAAATCGCCGGTGCTCACCATGAGAAGATGGATGGCAGCGGCTATCCCTGTAAACTCCGGCGTGAGGAAATGCCCCCGGTGGCGCGGATGATGGCCATCGCCGATATTTTCGAAGCGCTGACGGCCATCGATCGCCCCTACAAGAAAGGCAAGACCCTGTCCGAAGCGCTCGCCATCATGAGGAAGATGCAGCAGGAGCAGCACATTGATCCAGAACTCTTCGACTTCTTTCTGAGTTCAGGCGTATACGACAAGTACGCCAGGAAACGCATGCGCCCTGAGCAAAGGGATATGGACCACGAAAACCTGGTCACCGGCAAGCAGCGCCCGCACCCGACTGTCTGAAGCGATACCTTTGCGTCCTGCACCCCCTGGGGCGACGCGGCATCTCGTTCAGTAGGCAATCTGGTCGATGCTGCGGCGCGTCCGTAGAAGCCCCCGACGGCGCGCCACTGTCAGGATACTTTACAGCCACAGCCGCTCGTTCTGAAGCTGTAACAGCAGACCCAGGCTAAGCCGCTGATGAATAAACACTGTTTATATCAAGGCATAGTCCTTGCTTAGATTGGTCTGGCCGCGCCGGCAAGCCCTGAAGCATTCGTCGTTGCCGTGGTGGCCGCTGCAGACCGCAGCGGCGCGCTCCGCTCGCGCCCGCAGAGCACCCGCGCGAATACGGCAACCCTTTGCTTTTAAAGCTCTCTGTACCGACCATCCAGTGGTGTCAAGTAGCAACACCGTTCACCTGGAAGCGAAGCCCATGGACAGCGGCAGGGCCGCAATCCGGCCCATTGCCCCGGTCAACCGCTGAATTTTTGCATCAATTTTTTTGTTCCAGGACCGAATGGATATTGTCAGTTTTTTTACCCGCGCAAGCGGACATCGCTTTGCCTCCGCCTCCTGGCCTCCGCTGATCCACCATTGCTCACTTTCCCTCTATCCCCACATGAACACGAAAATCTGCGTCAAGTGCAAACAAGAAAAGCCCGTACTGGAGTTTCACAGGAACTCACGGAGCACGGATGGTTTGCATTCCTATTGCAAGGAGTGCAACAAGGCGCAAGCCCTGGCGCACATCAAGGCTGAAAAGGCCAGACGGGCTCTGTTACGGGCCGTCAGGAAATGCGTTGCCGGCGAGTCATCAGGGAAATAGAGAAAATACTATCGCGACAGGATCACTCCGATCCCGGCGATACGCGCGTTTCACCGCCCAGGCCCCAGTACCGGGGGTTACCAAAAGTGATCTTGAGTTGGTCAATAAACAAGCGTACCCGTAAGGGCAAGTGCCGTCGCTGCGGAAAAACCGCGTAGATGCCGACCGCTGGTGCGGCGTAATCGTCGAGCAAGGAAACCAGCAGGCCGTGGCGCAGATCGTCGCCGACTTCCCACATCGACCGCCAGGCCAGACCCTTGCCGGCCAGCGCCCAGGCATGCAACACTGCGCCGTCGTTGCACTCGAAAGTCCCCGAAACCTTGATATTCACCACTTCTCCACCCGGCGTCTGACGTAGCGCCCAGCCACGCTGCTGGCCAAGAGACAGGCAGTTGTGGGTCGCCAGTTCAGCCGGCGTACTTGGGGCGGGGCGTGCTGCAAGATAAGCAGGACTGGCGACCACGACCCGGTGCATCTCGCCGAGCTTGTTGCTCGCCAGGCTCGAATCGGCCATTTCCCCGATGCGTACGGCACAGTCCACCCCCTCGTTGAGCAGATCGACCAGACGATCCGTCAGATCGAGCCGTACCGTGATATCGGGATTGGCGAGCATGAAGGCCGCCACTTGCGGCGCCACATGTCGGCGCCCGAAACCTGCGGGGGCAGATACCTTGAGATGACCACTGGCGCGAATGCCGCCGAGCGAAACTGCCGTTTCGGCGTTGGCCAGGTCGTTGAGAATCCGTTGGCAGTCCTCGAGAAAAGCCTGCCCTTCGAAAGTCAGCGACAGTTTGCGCGTCGAGCGCAACAGCAGCTTGACGCCCAGGCGTGCCTCAAGGGCATCAAGGCGGCGCCCGATCACCGCCGGGGTAATCCCTTCAAGCTGTGCCGCAGCCGAAAGACTGCCACGCGTTGCCGAGTTGACGAACGCTTCGATTTGCTTGAGATGATCCACTGGCTTATTCGATACCTGAAGTAAAAAATCAATTGATTCTAATCGATCTTATCTTCCCCTACGGCATTCAATAAGATCCTTGCACCGCACCATAACCCATCGCCAGGAGCCACCACATGAGCCTTACGCTGCCCGCCGGAATGCAGATCAGCGCGCCGATCCACGCCGGTTACGAAACCATTCTCACCCCCGCAGCGCTGGCTCTGGTCGCCAGGCTGCACCGCGCTTTCGAAGGGCGTCGTCAGGACTTACTGCAAGCACGGATAGCCCGCCAGGCGCGCATTGACGCTGGCGAGATGCCCGACTTCCTGCCGGAAACGCGGCATATCCGCGAAGGCGGCTGGAAGATTTCCCCGCTGCCCAAGGCTCTTGAGCGCCGCCGTACCGAAATCACCGGACCGGTCGAAGCGAAAATGATCATCAACGCCTACAACTCGGGCGCCGATTCGTACATGAGCGACTTCGAGGACTCCAACAGCCCGAAGTGGGACAACCAGATCCAGGGCCAGCTCAACCTCTACAAGGCGATCCGCCGCCAGCTTTCCTTCATCAACGAGGCCGGTAAGGAATACACCCTCAACGACAAGATCGCCACGCTGCAAATCCGGCCGCGCGGTTGGCATCTGGACGAAAAGCACGTCACCGTTGACGGACAACGGGTTTCCGGCGGCATCTTCGACTTCGCGCTGGTCTTCTTCCACAACGCCCACGAACAGATCGCGCGCGGTGCGGGCCCCTTCTACTACCTGCCGAAGATGGAGTCGCATCTCGAAGCGCGCCTGTGGAACGACATCTTCATCATGGCCCAGGAGCACATCGATCTGCCACGGGGAACGATCAAGGCCACGGTGCTGGTCGAGACGATTCTCGCTACCTTCGAGATGGAGGAAATCCTCTACGAATTGCGCGAGCACTCGGCCGGCCTCAACGCGGGCCGCTGGGACTACATCTTTTCGTGCATCAAGAAGTTCAAGAAAAACGCGGATTTTTGCCTCGCCAACCGCGGGGCAATCACCATGGAAGTCCCGTTCATGCGCAGCTATGCGCTGCAACTGGTCAAGATCTGCCACAAGCGCGGCGCGCCGGCGATGGGTGGCATGAGTGCCCTGATTCCGATCAAGAACGATCCGGTGGCCAATGAAAAGGCTCTGGCCGGTATCCGTCACGACAAGACGCGTGATGCCAATGACGGTTTCGACGGTGGTTGGGTGGCCCACCCAGGACTGGTCGCGATTGCCGGCGAGGAATTTCAGAAAGTGCTAGGCGAGCGCCCCAACCAGTGGGAGAAGCAGCGCAACGAATCGTTTACCGCCGCCGACTTCCTCAACTTTCAACCTTCGCAACCGATCACCGAAGCCGGTGTGCGCAACAACATCAATGTCGGCATCCACTACCTGGGCAGCTGGCTGGCCGGCAACGGCTGCGTGCCGATCCATAACCTGATGGAAGACGCCGCCACTGCCGAGATCTCGCGCTCGCAGGTCTGGCAGTGGGTGGTGTCGCCGAAAGGCGTTCTCGACGACGGCCGCAAGGTCACCGCCGAGATGGTCCGCGGCATGATCGCCGAGGAACTGCTCAAGGTGAAAGCCACGGTCAGCGCCCAGGGTGAAGATACCGCGACCTACGATCAGGCGGCGGTCATCTTCGACAAGATGTCGCTGACTCCGGAATACCCCGAGTTCCTGACCCTGCCGCTGTACGAGGCAATGGACTAGACGGTTCCCTGCGCTTGCCGGTCGGAGCCAGACCGGCAAGCGCGTGCGGGAGCCGGCCGCGTGGTTGTGCTGCCCGTCAGGAAGACGCGCCGAGAGCCTTGGCGCGCAAGGCGCTGAGTTCCAGGCTGGCGGTGTCGGGTGAAACCTGAGTGGGCCAGCCTTGCAGATGCTGGGCGACAATGTCGGCCAGTGCGTGAATCCAGTCATCACGCTCGTTGAGGCAGGGCAGGTAAAAGAACTCCTTGCCGCCGGCGCGCAGGAACTCGCACTTGCCTTCGATGGCGATTTCTTCGAGTGTTTCAAGGCAGTCTGCCGGAAAACCGGGACAAATCGCATCGATCCGCCGCACTCCCTGCGTGGCGAGGGCCTGTAGCGTTGGCGCGGTGTAGGGCTGCAGCCACTGTGCACGTCCGAAACGCGACTGGAAACAGATCTCGTACTGCTCCGGACCCAGATCCAGTGACTCGGCCAGCATGCGGCCGGTTTTCTGGCACTCGCAGTGATAGGGGTCGCCCTTGTCCAGCGTGTAGCGCGGCAGCCCATGGAAACTCATCAGCAGGCGATATGAACTGTCCGGCCGGCGGTGGCAGGTCCAGTGCTCGCGAACACTGGCTGCAAGTGCTGCGATGTAGCCCGGATGATCAGCAAAACTCCTGACGGTCCGTATTTCCGGCTGATTGCGTACACTCTTCAGCCAGGCGCCGGCCGCGTCGAGGGCGGTGGCGGTGGTGCTGGCGGCGTATTGTGGATAGAGGGGCAGCAGCAGGATGCGGCTGCAGCCTTCGGCCTTGAGGCGGGAAAGCGAAGCCGGAATCGACGGCTCACCGTAACGCATCGCGTAGTCGACCCGCACCCGCTGCCCGGCTTGTCCGAGAAAACCTCGCAGCAGCTTGGCCTGGCGTTCGACATGAATCTTCAGCGGCGAGCCTTCGGGAGTCCATACCGACGCGTATTTTTCGGCCGACCGTCGGGGTCGAATGTTGAGAATGATGCCGTTCAGGATCAGCCACCAGA
>JAKOZI010000143.1 GCA_029780075.1 Pseudomonadota bacterium | reverse complement strand
CGCCGACCTGAAGCAGATCCTCAGGGCCGTGAGCTGGCGCGTCGACACTGCAGCCCCGGTCATCGCCCGGGTGCACAGGCCCGGCAAGGTCAGGGCCGAGCCGCTGCGCGGCCTCTACGCGGTGAGCGTGGACGGCCGGCCCGCCATTGTCGAGTACGAACCCGACGCCGACCTGCGCGATACCGAGCAGGTGCCGCTGCTCGAAGACGGCGGCATCGAGGCCTTCATCCGCCGCGAGGTGCTGCCGTACACGCCCGACGCGTGGATCAGGGACGATGCCACCCGGATCGGCTACGAGATCAGCTTCACGCGCCACTTCTACAAGCCGCAGCCGCTGCGCACACTCGAAGAGATCAGCGCCGACATCCTGGCTATCGAGAAGGAGGCGGAGGGCTTGCTGGACGGCTTGTTGATCGGAGGGAAGCGCGCATGAAGAAGGTGATCGAGCGACCCGGCGGCGCTGAAAAGCCGGCGGCGACCCTGCCAGCGGCCGCGGCAGCCGCAGCAGCGCTCACTGACCAAGCGACGCTGCCGGGCGACCTGCGAAGTCTCGTCCAGTCGGCCCGCCAGCGGCTGGCCGCCGTGGCCAACGCCACCTACACGCATCTCTGCTGGCAGGTGGGTCGGCGCCTCCTGCGTGAGAATCTGTACGCCGGGCGCGCGGCTTACGGCAAGCAGATTCTTGCGACCGTGTCACAAGAATGGACAGCCGAGTTCGGCGCGGGATTCAACTACACCGCACTGACCCGGATGGCCCGGTTTGCCGAATGGATGACCGACGAGCAGATTCTTGCGACGCTCTCGGAAACATTGAGCTGGAGCCACTTCATCGAGCTGCTCCAGCTCGATGCCCAATCGATCCGCGTCAGCGAGTACCTGACGGAGTTGCCACCCTTGCCGCTGTTGCGCGAGCGGCTGCACCAGGCGATCGAACACGTCCGCGAGAGCGCCGCCCGGCGAGTGATGGATGAGGGGCAGCCATGATCGCCGACCTCAAGCCGTATGCGGAGTACAAGGAGTCGGGGCTGCCGTGGCTGGGGCAGGTGCCGGGGCATTGGGAGACCCGGCCCGCGTTTGGTGCCTTCGTGGTCAACCACGAACGCAACCACGGTATGAAGGAGAAGACAGTACTCTCCCTCAGCTATGGCCGCATCGTCATCAAGCCTGTGGAGAAGCTCCACGGACTTGTTCCCGAGTCATTCGAGACCTATCAAATCGTCAATCCTGGCGACATCGTCCTTCGCACGACGGATCTTCAGAACGACCACACGAGTTTGCGCGTGGGCATAGTGCGAGATCGCGGGATCATCACCTCGGCCTATCTGGCTCTGAGAGTGAACGCTGGTGTCAGTCCGGGCTTCGGCTTTCAGTTCCTGAACGTTTGGGACATGAGCAAAGCCATCTATGGCTACGGCTCCGGTCTTCGCCAAAATTTGGACTTCTCGCACTTCAAGAGGATGCCCGTCGCACTCCCACCACCCGCCGAGCAGGTGGCGATCGTGCGGTTTCTGGACTGGGCGAACGGGCGGCTGGAGCGGGCGATCCGGGCGAAGCGGAAGGTGATCGCGCTGCTCAACGAGCAGAAGCAGGCCATCATCCACCGCGCCGTCACCCGCGGCCTCGACCCCTCCGTCCGCTTCAAACCCTCAGGCATCCCCTGGCTCGCCGACATTCCGGAGCATTGGGAGGTGCAGCGTGCAAAGTACCTCTATCGCGAAGTCGATGAACGTTCGACGGATGGCAGTGAAGAACTGTTGTCCGTGTCTCACCTCACTGGAGTCACGCCACGCAGCCAAAAGAACATCACGATGTTCAAGGCGGCCTCATACACAGGGCACAAGCTATGTCGGCCGGGGGATCTTGTTGTCAACACGATGTGGGCGTGGATGGGTGCTCTCGGCGTCTCAAAGCACGCGGGAATCATCAGCCCCGCGTATGCTGTTTACCGACCACGTCGACCCGCTGGCATTATCGGTATCTACATGGATGGCCTGCTCAGAAGCAGGCCGTATATGTCGAACATTATGTGCCGTTCGACAGGACTACGCGCTTCGCGCCTCCGCTTATATCCCGAGGAATTCTTCCGGCTTCCAATCATCCAGCCTCCGACTAACGAGCAGCGGCGGATCGTTGAAACGATCCGGGAGGAAACTATAGAACTGGATACCGCCACCGCCCGCCTCGAACGCGAGATCGACCTCCTCCGCGAATACCGCACCCGCCTCGTCGCCGATGTCGTGACCGGCAAGCTCGATGTGCGCGAGGCGGCGACGGGGCTACCCGACGAAGCGGCGCCCGACACCTCTGCGGAACTCGCCGGCGATATGCTCGACGACGCCAGCAATCTTGATGAAGTTGAAGCTGAGGAGATTTGAACCATGTCCGACCCAGGCAACTGCATTTTGATCCGCCATCTGGCGCCAAGAAATTTTCTGTCTTTTGGCCCTGACAATCCTGGCATTGAACTCCAGGCGCTGAATGTCCTCATTGGTCCCAACGGCAGCGGCAAGTCGAATCTTTTTGAAGCGATCAGCCTGATCCGTTCCGCTCCCAAGGAACTTCGAGAGGTGACTCGAAATGGAGGCGGCGTCGGGGAATGGATATGGAAAGGCAGGACGAAAGCGCCGGCTTCGGTCGATTGCGTCGTGAGAGACTCCAAAGACTCGATACCGCTGCGCCATCTGCTCTCGTTCCGCTCGGTGGCGCAGGCATTTTCCCTTGAGGACGAGCGTGTGGAGCGAGCACGCCCGCAGGCTGGGCAAGCAGACGTTGACTTCTTTTACCGCTACCAGCACGGTCAGCCGGTCGTCAATACGAGTGGCCATGGAAAGCGTGGTCTAACCAGGGAGTCGATCGAAGCGGATCGCTCGATCCTGGCACAACGGCGCGACCCCGAAGCCTATCCGGAACTGGCATGGTTGGCCCAGAACTACGAGCGCGTGCGCATCTACCGGGAATGGGCGTTTGGGCGGAATACGGTATTCCGCGAACCGCAAAGGTCAGACAACCGCAACGACGTGCTCAAAGAAGATTTCTCGAACCTCGGCCTCTTCCTGAACCGGTTGAAGACGCGCTTTCCGGCGGCCAAGAGGGCGATCCTCAGCGGCTTGAATGACCTCTATGATGGTATCCACGACTTCGATGTCCTGGTCGAGGGGGGCACGGTGCAGGTGTTCTTCACGGAAGGAGATTTCGTCATTCCCGCTACGCGCCTTTCCGATGGCACCTTACGGTATCTCTGCCTTCTGGCGATTCTCTGCGATCCCGAACCGCCACCCTTGATCTGTATCGAGGAGCCGGAACTGGGACTGCATCCCGACATCCTGCCGAAGTTGGGGGATCTGTTGCGAGCGGCCTCGCAGCGAACCCAGATCATCGTCACCACCCACTCGGATATCTTGGTCGATACGATGACAGAAATGCCCGATGCGGTGGTCGTCTGTACCAGGAGCCAGGGACAGACGATCATGGAACGATTGAACACGGCCGACCTTGCCGAGTGGCTGAAAAGGTATCGGCTCGGCCAGCTCTGGACCAAAGGCGAGATCGGGGGAAATCGCTGGTGAGTGCGCATCTGTACGTGGAAGGCGGCGAATCGAAGGAGGACCAGATTCGCTGCCGCGAGGGGTTCCGGAAGTTGTTCGAGAAGGCGGGCTTCTCGGGAAGAATGCCTCGACTCAACGCTTGCGGTGGACGCGGATCGGTTTTTGATGATTTCAAGACCGCCTACGCCCTTCGCAAGGTGGGCGACTACATCGCGATGCTCGTGGATAGCGAAGATCCAGTGGAGGATCCCGAACAATCCTGGGAGCATCTGAATCATCGCGATCAATGGGACAAGCCTGTCGGAGCAAGCGATGAGCAAGTCCTCTTCATGACCACCTGCATGGAAACCTGGATCGTTACGGACCGGCGGGCGCTACAGGAGCATTACGGCCATAGGCTACAAGAGAACGCGCTGCCTTCATTGGCCAACCTGGAGAGCCGGAATCGGCATGACGTGTACGACAAGCTGGTCCACGCGTCCCGCAATTGCTCAAACGCCTACAGCAAGGGCAAGCGATCCTTCGAGTTGCTGGCGAAGCTCGACCCCGCTGTATTGAAGCAGCACTTGCCCAGCTTCGTTCGTGTTGATCGGATCCTGAAGGTGAAGCTGTAACGCCATGCCCACCGACACCAGCGAAAAGGGCCTCGAAACGCTGATCATGCGGCACATGACCGGCGTGGAGGGCTTGGCCGTTATGCCGAACAGTGTCGCTCGGCCACAGGCACCTTATGGCGGCACCGGCTACATCGCCGGCAGCGCGCTGGACTACGACCGCGCGCACGCGCTCGACGTGCCGCAGCTCTTCGCCTTCCTGCGCGCCACCCAGCCCGACGCCTTCAGGAAGCTGGCGCTGGCCGACGCGAACGACGCCAGCGACATCAACCGCCTCAAGTTCCTTGCCCGCCTTTCTGCCGAGATCGGCAAACGAGGCGTCATTGACGTGCTGCGCAAGGGCGTGGCGCACGGGCCGTTGCACTTTGCCCTGTTCTACGGCACGGCCTCGAAAGGCAATGCCCGGGCCGAGGCGCGGCATGCGCAGAACCGCTTCTCGATCACGCGCCAGCTCGCCTACAGCATCGACGAGACGCGCCGCGCGCTCGATCTCTGCCTGTTCATCAACGGCCTGCCGATCGCCACTTTCGAGCTGAAGAACCGTCTCACCAAACAGACGGTCGAGGATGCCGTCGAGCAGTACCGGCGCGACCGCAATCCGCGCGAACGGCTGTTCGAGTTCGGCCGCTGTGTGGTGCACTTCGCTGTCGACGAGAGCGAGGTGCAGATGTGCACCGAGCTGCGCGGCAAGGGCTCGTGGTTCCTGCCCTTCAACAAGGGTTATCACGACGGTGCCGGCAACCCGCCCAACCCGCACGGGCTAAAGACCGATTACCTCTGGAAGGAGGTGCTCACCCCGGCGGGTCTGACGGACATCCTCGAGAACTACGCGCAGATCGTCGAGGAGAAGGATCCGCGCACGTGCAGGAAGAAGCGCCGGCAGGTGTGGCCGCGTTATCACCAGCTCGGCGTCGTGCGCCAGGCGCTGGCCGATGTGCGCGCGCATGGGGCGGGCAAGCGCTACCTGATCCAGCACTCGGCGGGCAGCGGCAAGTCGAATTCGATCGCCTGGCTGGCGCACCAGCTCATCGGCCTGCAGCGCGACGGCGATCAGACGGATCAGGCGAATCAGGCAAACCGGGAGGTCTTCGACTCGGTGATCGTGGTCACCGACCGACGGCTGCTCGATGACCAGATCCAGACCACGATCAAGCAGTTCATGCAGGTCGGCGCCACGGTCGGGCACGCCGAGCGCTCGGGCGACCTGCGCCGCTTCATCGAACAAGGCCGGAAGATCATCGTCTCGACGGTGCAGAAATTCCCCTTCATCCTCGACGAGATCGCCACCGAGAGCGGCAGGACCTTCGCCATCATCATCGACGAGGCGCATTCGAGCCAGGGCGGCAAGACCTCGGCGGCGATGAGCCAGGCGCTCGGTGCGCCGGAGGAAGGCGGCGACGCGGGGCCCGATCCCGAGGACACGGTGAACGCGGCGCTCGAAAAGCGCATGGCGGCGCGCAGGATG
>JAKOZI010000142.1 GCA_029780075.1 Pseudomonadota bacterium | reverse complement strand
ACCCCTGCCGCCGCTGGGCTGTCTTTCGAAACTCTGGTGACGACCATCGGGAACGCGCACGCGAGGCTTGCGGCGCAGGCGTCGCGGGCGGTCAATACCAGGCTCACCCTGCGCAACTGGCTGATCGGTCTGTACATCACGGAGTACGAGCAACAGGGCTCGGACCGCGCCCAGTATGGCGACACGTTGATCGAGCGATTGTCGGAACGACTGAGGGTGGCGGGCGTCAGCCGCGCCGAGGCGAGGGAACTGCGGCGCTACCGCCAGTTCTATCTGAGCTATCCGCAGATTCGGGAGACGCTGACTCCCGAATTGGGCGTCGCTCTCTTGCCGCAAACGAATTTCGGCAACAATCGGGAGTCACCAACTCCCTTATTCGGCGTCGCCGCCGGCGATGTCCTGAGCAGGCTCTCGTTCAGCCACATCGCAGAGCTGCTGCAATGCGACGACGCGACCAAACGGGCCTTTTACGAGCTGGAGTGCATCCGTGGCAACTGGTCGGTGCGGGAGCTGAAGCGGCAGATGGCCAGCCTCTACTACGAGCGATCCGGGCTTTCGAAGGACAAAGTGAAACTGGCCGCTCTGGCGCAGGAAAATGCCGAGCGCGCCGATCCGACGCTGACCATCCGCGACCCCTACGTCTTCGAGTTCCTGGGCTTGAAGCCGCAGGAGGTGATGAGCGAATCGCATCTCGAAGATCAGCTCCTGAACAAGCTGCACGACTTCCTGCTCGAACTCGGCCACGGCTTCTGTTTCGAGGCGCGACAGAAGCGCATCCTGATCGGCGACAGCCACAACTTCGTGGACCTCGTCTTCTATCACCGCATTCTCAAATGCCATGTCCTTCTGGAACTGAAAATCGCCGCGTTCAGCCACGAGAACATCGGCCAACTGAACACCTATGTGAGCTGGTATCGCAAGAACATGATGACGGCCGGCGACAATCCGCCGGTGGGCATCCTGCTGTGCACGCAGAAGGACCACGCCCTGGTGGAATACGCGCTGGCCGGCATCGACAACGGGCTGTTCGTATCGAAGTACCTGCTGGAACTGCCGAAGAAAGAGGAGATGCAACGCTTCATCGAGGAACAACTGGCAGCGGGGGTACTCGGTGAAACGAGTGTTGGCCAGATTCCGGC
>JAKOZI010000113.1 GCA_029780075.1 Pseudomonadota bacterium | reverse complement strand
TGAGAAAACTCGTCATTCCCGCCGCGTAGCACGCGCCCGGCAACGTCCCCGTAATCACGATCCGGTCATAGCAGGAGAGCGTTCCGGAAAGCCGCTCGTGATAGCGATCGGTCAGCATCTGTGTCATGGTCGCCTCCGCTTATCCCGTTTCGGCTATGACAGAAACCTCATCCTGTTTGGTTCCGGCTTCGCCGGCTTAGGTATGAACTGGTTCTTTTGGTCGCCCGAGGACATCAAACAAAAAGTTGTGGCTCTTGCGGAACGCGGGTATGAGAACGACCCTGCCATCATCACTGCCAAGATTCTTATGCGATGAAACATAACCCGGCGCTCAACCTCGCTCCCTTAGATCGCTGGACGCTGCGCGATAAAGCCGCGCGGCGCCGGTTACCTCCATTTGTGCGCCGGGCATGGCACGTGACTTCATAGGTGGAAGTCCTATGGCCAGGTTTTGCCACACCTGCGGTGAGTCTAACCCCACTACGCAGAGCCGAAGGCAAGGAGAAGGGCAAGGACGTCGTCGCGAGGCAGGGTCTGGAGGGTGGAAGCGGGATTTCCAGGAGCAAACTGCTTTGCTCTTGGCCACTGAACGATGCGAGTTCTGCGGGCGGTTGGAAGCCCAATCCAAAGCTGCCGAGCGATGAACAAAAACCCGATATCAGGCGTGATGCATCCGGGGCGAGCGGGCACGTGACCGCAAAGCCCTCCATCTGCGGTTGGGGTGCATTTTGTCAATTCGGCGTCCATGCAGCGAAGGTAACGTGTATTACCCCGGGAGATCTCCCCGGTGCCTCAGTGGATCTAGGCTGGGCGTTGGGTAACTGGCGCTGAACACCGTGGAGAAGTCAGCCAAGGGCATCGTAGGCGACGCCACCGCCGAAGGCCCGAACGATGAAAGACAACGGATCGTGACGAAGAGAGACGGGAACGCATCTGACCACCTGCGCCAGCAGGCTGTGGCCAAGCCGCAGGATGAACTCTGTTCTGGATCGTCAGGACAACCCGAGTCGATTCACACCCAAACGCTGTTTGCCCAAGTGTTGGAACGGGCAAATCTACCGCGCGCCTTGAAGCAAGTGCGCAGGAACAAAGGCGCGCCGGGAATCGACGGCATGATCATCGACCAACTGCCGGAATACCTCCTGCACCGCTGGCTGGAAATGCGTGCGCAACTGGCAACGGGCAGCTATCGTCCCCGGCTGATGGCACGGCTGAAAAGCCGTTGTCCGGATGCTCCACTGTTGCAACTGGTCAATCGCTTCCGGAAGGCGGGGGTGAGCGTGGGTGGGCAAGTCGTGCCCACTCACTTGGGCGTGGCGCAAGGTGGGACTACCCAGCCTTGCGGCACGGTAGGCATTCAATTCATCAAACCCCGGATACGTGACCCGTACGTCCGGTGGTGTGGGAGGGAGGGCCGCGAGGCTTCTTCCTGTCTCGATCAGGCATAAACACATGAGTAAGTTGTTCATCGCTTTATTAGCCTTTCTTCTGTCGGTGCCAGCAGTCGCTGAAGACCAGGCACTTGCCAGGCTCTTTGCCCAACAAGGTATTGTCGGGACTATCGTGATTTCGTCGCTACACAATGGAAAGACATTCATCCACAACGATCCCCGCGCAAAACAGAGATTCTCGACAGCATCCACGTTCAAGATACTGAATACGCTGATCTCGCTCGAAGAAAAAGCTATCTCTGGAAAAGACGATGTGCTGAAATGGGACGGGCATATTTACGACTTTCCAGATTGGAATCGTGACCAGACTCTGGAAAGTGCGTTCAAGGTTTCCTGTGTCTGGTGTTTTCAGGAGCTTGCACGACGGGTCGGCGCGGAGAAGTATCGAAATTATTTACGCAAGTCAGATTACGGAGAATTACGCGAGCCTTTTGAGGAAACAACATTCTGGCTAGATGGTTCGCTTCAAATCAGCGCAATTGAACAAGTGAATTTCCTCAAGAAAGTTCATCTGCGCACTCTCCCATTCAGTGCATCGTCCTACGAAACGCTACGACAAATCATGCTTGTCGAGCAAACGCCGGCTTTTATGCTTTGGGCCAAGACAGGCTGGGCAACAAGAGTAAATCCGCAAGTTGGCTGGTATGTGGGCCATGTTGAAACTCCAAAGGATGTATGGTTCTTTGCCACGAATATTGAAGTCCGTGATGAAAATGACTTGCCCTTACGTCAGAAGCTAACGCGAAAGGCATTACAGGAAAAGGGGATCATCGAATAATTCCTGACGAATACATCGGATTTTCAAGGACAAAATGGGTGAGCTGGTGGACGATTACCTCGGCATCCTGAGCGCTGAGTTCTTCTTCCCGCCCGACTCCGCACCGCGTCCGAAGTGCTTCGGCCAACAATCACCTCGATGATCGAGAGGAAACCACCATGCGCAGCAAGATTGTCACCGCCGACGAAGCGATCGCCCTGATCCGCGACGGCGATACCCTGGCCAGTACCGGCTTCGTCCAGACCGGCTTCGCCGAAGCCCTGCTGTCGGCGCTGGAGCGTCGCTTCCTGGCCACCGGCAGCCCGCGGAACCTGGCCCTGTTCGCCGCCGCCGGTCAGGGCGACGGCAAGACGCTGGGGCTCAACCACCTCGGGCACGAAGGCCTGCTGCGGCGGGTGGTAGCCGGTCACTGGGGGCGCATGCCGAAGGTCGCGCAACTGGCGCTCGACAACCGCATCCAGGCCTATAACCTGCCGCAGGGCATCATCTGCCAGTTGTTCCGGGACCTTGCTGCGGGCAAGCCGGGATCGTTCTCGAAGGTCGGGCTGCATACCTTCGTCGATCCGCGCTACGGCGGTGGCCGGGTCAATGCCGGGACCACCAAGGACATCGTCAGTCTGGTCGAGGTCGACGGCGAGGAGTGGCTGTTCTACAAGGTCGGCCAGGTCAATGTCGCCTTCGTGCGCGGCACCACCGCCGACACTTTCGGCAACATCACCATGGAACGCGAAGCACTGACCCTGAACAATCTGGCGATGGCCATGGCGGTGAAGAACAGCAACGGTATCGTCATCGCCCAGGTCGAGCGGATCGCCGAGCGCAGCGGTCTGCCACCGCGGCAGGTCAGGATTCCGGGGATTCTGGTCGACTGCGTGGTGGTCGCCGAGCCGCTGCAGCACATGCAGACCCTGGCTACCCAGTACAGCGCCGCCTACGCCGGTGAATTCCGGGTACCGCGCGCCAGCCTGGTGTCGACGCCGCTGACCGAGCGCAAGATCATCGCCCGCCGCGCGGCCTTCGAATTGCCGCCGAACGGGATCATCAATCTGGGCGTCGGGATGCCCGAAGGGGTGGCGGCGGTCGCCGACGAGGAGCGGATTTCGCATCTGCTGACGCTGACCGTCGAATCCGGGCTGATCGGCGGCATTCCGTCGAGCGGCGGCAACTTCGGGACCGGGGTGAACATGGATGCGGTGCTCGACGAGAACCAGCAATTCGATTTCTACGACGGTGGCGGCCTCGACATGGCGTGTCTGGGCATGGCCGAGTGCGATGCCACCGGCAACGTCGGCGTCAGCCGCTACGGTGGCCGCCTGACCGGCGCCGGTGGCTTCATCAACATCAGCCAGAACGCCCGCCTGGTGGTCTTCGTCGGCACCTTCACCGGCCGTGGGCTGAAGGTCGAGGTCGTTGACGGCAAGCTGCGGATCGTCGAGGAGGGCCAGCAGCGGAAGTTCCTCAAAGAGGTCGAGCAGATCACCTTCAACGGCCAGTACGCCTACGATCGTGGCAAGCCGGTGTATTACATCACCGAACGCTGCGTCTTCCGTCGGGTGCGGCGGGGGCTGGCGCTGATCGAGGTGGCGCCGGGCATCGACGTCGAACGGGACATCCTGCCGTACATGGCTTTCGAGCCGATCATCGGCGAATATGGCGAAATGGACGCGCGCATCTTCAATACCAACCCGATGGGCCTGGAGGCGGAACTGCTCAACCTGTCCTTGCCGGAACGGGTGATCTACGATCCGGAGCGCAATATCCTGTTCCTCAATTTCGAGGGCATGCACGTGCGCGGCGCCGACGACGTAAAGGCGATCTGGGATATTTGCGAACTGCGCTGCCGGGCGGCCGGCAAGCGGGTCGGGGTGATCATCAACTACGACCGTTTTCGCATCAACCAGGACATGTACGACGCCTATGCGGAGATGGACCGTTACTTTCTGGCCAATTACTTCAGTCAGATCACCCGCTACGCCACCAGCGCCTTTCTGCGCTCCAAGCTCGGCGAGGCGTTCTCGGCGCGCAGCATCGCGCCGCATATCTTCGAGCGCCGTGAAGAAGCGCAGGCGTTCCTGGCCGGGCGCAACGGCGACAGCGGCCGCCGCGCCTGACCCGGTGAGCAACACCCACGCAAAGGAACCGCCGTGCTGCCGGTGAACCGCGACGCCGGCACGATTCCCCCCGCGATCTGGGCGCTGGGCTTCGTCAGCCTGCTGATGGATGTGTCTTCGGAACTGATCCACAGCCTGCTGCCGGTGTTCCTGATGACGGCTCTCGGCGTCAGCGCGCTGACGATCGGCCTGATCGAGGGCACGGCGGAAGCGACGGCGTTGATCGTCAAGGTCTTCTCGGGCGTGCTCTCCGACTGGTGGGGCAAGCGCAAGCCGCTGGCCCTGCTCGGTTACGGCCTGGGGGCGATCGCCAAGCCGTTGTTCGCGCTGGCCGGGGGCGCCGGGATGGTGGTGGCTGCCCGGCTCATCGACCGCGTCGGCAAGGGCATCCGGGGCGCGCCACGCGATGCGCTGGTGGCCGACCTCGCGCCGCCCGGCATACGCGGGGCGGCATTCGGTCTGCGCCAGTCGCTCGACACCGTGGGCGCCTTCCTCGGGCCACTGCTGGCGATCGGGTTGATGCTCGCCTGCGCCGACGATTTTCGGGCCGTGTTCTGGGTGGCCACTCTCCCGGCAGGCCTCGCTGTCGCGCTGTTGTTCTTCGGCGTGCGCGAACCCGTGGGCGCGCAGGTCGCCAGACGTGTGAACCCGATCCGTGGCGAGAACCTGCGTCGCCTCTCAGGCGACTACTGGTGGGTGGTGGGCATCGGCGCGGCATGTACGCTGGCGCGGTTTTCGGAAGCCTTTCTGATCCTGCGCGCCGCGCAGGGCGGGCTGCCTGTCGCCCTGACGCCGCTGGTGCTGATCGGCATGAATCTGATCTACGCGGCCAGTGCCTACCCCTTCGGGAAGCTGTCGGACCGCCTGTCCCACGCCGGGCTGCTGGCCTGGGGACTGGTCGTGCTGATCGCGGCCGATGCGCTCCTGGCGTACAGCAACCACTGGGCCTGGGTATGGGCCGGCATCTCCCTCTGGGGCCTGCACCTGGGCATGACCCAGGGCCTGCTGGCGACGATGGTGGCGGCCACGGCGCCGGCCGATCTGCGCGGCACCGCCTATGGCTTCTTCAATCTCGTCAGCGGACTCGCCATGCTGCTGGCCAGCGCCTTGGCCGGGCTGCTCTGGGACAGCGCCGGGGCCCCATTCACCTTTCTCGCCGGCGCGGGTTTCAGCGCCATGGCCCTGATGGCGATGGTCGTCCGCAGCGCGCGGCGCAGCGCGTCATGACCGTGGCGGAGTCAGAGGAATAGATCAGCAGCGGTCAGGGTGCTCACCCCGACGAGCTGAATCGCGAATTCCGCCGCGGTGTCGGCGTCGGTGTTGCCGTAGAGGACATGCGCGGTGGTATCGAAATACAGATCGCCGGGACTGGCGAAGACACCGGAGAACGTCCCCCCGAGCACCGGAGCGGTGAACGCCTGGTCGCCGGCAAACGCCGCGTCGGCATCGAGTGTAGCAAGGTCGAGCTTGTCCGTGCCATGCACGAAGTCGGTGATCACGTCCCAGGTGGTGTTGGTCAACCCGGTTTCGTTGAGCGCATTGAAGTCGAAAGTGTCGCTGCCGGTGCCGCCGGTGAGGAGGTCCTGGCCAAGGCCGCCGATCAGCAGATCGGTGCCATCACCGCCGAGCAGTACATCGTTGCCGGCGCCGCCGTCGAGGTAGTCATTCAGGGCCAGGCCATTGAGAGTGTTGGCCTGAGCATCGCCGACCAGCGTGTCGTGGAAGTTGGAGCCGACCAGATTGTCAATGTTTTGCAGGGTGTCCGATCCGGAACCACCGGTGGCCTGGGCTGCGGTGGTCGCCAGACTCACCGCCACGGCGGCAGTCGCAAACTGGTAGGAGGCGGTATCCACCCCGCTGACGCCATCGAGGACATTGTTGCCGTCACCGGCGTAGAGCGTGTTGTCGAGCGCGTTGCCCGTGCCGTTGCTGGCGCCAGCGAGCATCAGGCGCAGACGTTCGACGTTGGCGGTCAGGGTATAGGCCGCGAGGTAACTATAGACGATGTCGTTGCCGCCGGTGGCGAGGCTGCTGTTGCTTTCGCTGACCAGGTCGCCGGCGTGGTCGACGCAATAGGAGTCGGTGCCGTCGCCGCCGAGCATCGTGTCGGCGCCCGTGGCAGCGTTCAGGAAATCCGACCCGGCACCACCATCGAGAACGTTATTGGCGGAGTTTCCGGTCAGGCTGTCGTTGAAGCCGCTGCCAATCAGGTTCTCGATGCTGATCAGCGTGTCGGAAGCGGATCCGCCAGTGGCCTGCACCCCGGCGGTGGCGAGGCTCACGGTGACACCGGCACTCGCCAAGGCATAGGATACAGTGTCGGTGCCACCGGCGCCGTCGATGACGTTGTTGCCGGCTCCGGCGTAGATCAGGTTGTCGAGACCGTTGCCGGTGCCCTTCACGGCGCCGGCGGCAATGAGGTTGAGGTTCTCGACGTTGGCGCTGAGCGTGTGATCGACCAGGGCGTTGACGGTATCGATACCGCCCGCCGCCGCGGCATTGGTTTCCGTTACGAGGTCCCCGGCGTTGTCGATGATGTAGAGGTCGCTGCCGTCGCCGCCAAGCATTGTGTCGGCACCGGCGCCCCCATTGAGGGTGTCGTTGCCGGCACCGCCATCAAGGACGTTGTTGACGGCGTTGCCGGTGAGGTTGTCGTTGAAACCGCTGCCAGTGAGGTTCTCGATGCTGATCAGGGTGTCAGAGCCGGAACCGCCGGTGGCCTGCGATCCGGCGGTGACGAGACTGACGATGACACCGGCACTCGCCAAGGCGTAGGAGACGGTGTCGCCCCCGCCGGCGCCGTCGAGGACATTGTTGCCGTCACCCGCGTAGAGGGTGTTGTCGAGACCGTTACCGGTGCCGTTGCTCGCGCCAGCGAGCATCAGGCGCAGACGTTCGACGTTGGTGGTCAGGGTGTAGGCCGCGAGATAGCTATAGACGATGTCGTTGCCGCCGGTGGCGAGGCTGCTGTTGCTTTCGCTGACCAGGTCTCCGGCGTGGTCGACGCAATAGGAGTCGGTGCCGTCGCCGCCTAGCATCGTGTCGGCGCCCGTGGCACCGTTCAGAAAATCCGACCCGGCGCCGCCGTCAAGCACGTTGTTAGCGGTGTTGCCGACCAGACTGTCGTTGAAGCCGCTGCCGATCAGGTTCTCGATGCTGATCAAGGTATCGGATCCGGAACCGCCGGTGGCCTGCGCCCCGGCGGAAGCGAGATTGACAGTGACGCTGGCGCCGGTAAAGGCGTAGGAAACGGTATCGGTGCCGGAGGCGCCGTCGAGGACATTGTTGCCGTTACCGGCGTAAAGCGTGTTGTCGAGGCTGTTGCCGGTGCCGTTGCTCGCGCCAGCGAGCATCAGGCGCAGGCGTTCGACGTTGGCGGTCAGCGTGTAGGCCGAGAGGTAGCTATAGACGATGTCGTTGCCGCCGGTGGCGAGGCTGCTGTTGCTTTCGCTGACCAGGTCGCCGGCGTGGTCGACGCAATAGGAGTCGGTGCCGTCGCCGCCAAGCATCGTGTCGGCGCCAACGCCACCGTTCAGAAAATCCGACCCGGCGGCGCCGTCGAGCACGTTGTTGGCGGTGTTGCCGGTGAGGTTGTCGTTAAAGCCGCTGCCGATCAGGTTCTCGATACTGGTGAGGGTGTCGGAGCCCGAACCGCCAGTGGCCTGTGCCCCGGCGATGGCGAGACTGACGGTGACGCCGGCGCTCGCCAAGGCGTAGGAGACGGTATCGTTGCCGGCGGCGCCGTCGAGTACGTTGTCGCCGGATCCGGCGTAGAGCGTGTTGTCGAGACCATTGCCGGTGCCGTTGCTTGCGCCAGCAAGCATCAGGCGAAGATTTTCGACGTTGGCGGTCAGGGTGTAAGCCGAGAGGTGGCTATGGACGATGTCGTTGCCGCCAGTAGCGAGGTCAGCATTGCTTTCGCTGACGAGGTCGCCGGCATTGTCGACGACATAGAGGTCCGAGCCGTCACCGCCGTTCATCGTGTCAATCCCTTCGCCGCCATACAGAGTGTCATTGCCGGCACCGCCATTGAGCGTGTCGTTTCCGTCGAGGCCGTAGATCCGGTCGTCAGCTATCCCGCCCGTCAGAGAGGGATCGTTGCCCAGGGTGCCGGTGATGATCCTTCCCGTCATCGTAGACGTGAAAACATCATTGGTGTACGGATCGGCCATGCCCACCACATCGTGCAATTGGCTCGCCACGGCGCTGCTGTTGCCGCCATAGGAGGAACTCCCCCAGGTCACTACCGAGCCATCGGCGCGCAGCGCGACAAAAGCGTAGTCGTTCGAAAACACCTGCGTCACGTCGATCGTGCCATCGAGTTGGGCGGCCACGGCGCTGCTGTCGCCGCCACTGCCGGCGTTCCCCCAAGTCACCACCGAGCCATCAGCGCGCAGCGCGGCAAAGGCGTGTCCCGTCGAAAACACCTGCGTCACGTCGATCGTGCCATCGAGCTTTGCCGCCACGGCACTGCTATCGCCGCCAGTGTTGCCATAAACGGGGCCATCCCCCCAAGTGACCACCGAGCCATCGGCGCGCAGTGCGGCAAAAGCAGACATCGTTGAAACCACCTGCGTCACGTCGATCGTGCCATCAAGCTTTGCCGCCACGGCGCTGCTGTCGCCGCCATAGGTAGCATTCCCCCAGGTGACCACCGAGCCATCGGCGCGCAGTGCGGCAAAGGCAAAAGGCGTCGAAACCACCTGCGTCACGTCGGTCGTGCCATCGAGCTTTGTCGCCACGGCACTGCTGTTGCCGCCACTGCCAGGAGTCCCCCAAGTCACCACAGAACCATCGGCGCGCAGTGCGGCAAAGGCTTCGTATGTCGAAGCCACCTGCGTCACATCGATCGTGCCATCGAGCTTCGCCGCCACGGCACTGCTGTTGCCGCCATTGCCGGAAAAGCCCCAAGTCACCACCGAACCATCGGCACGCAGCGCGGCAAAGGCAGCTTGCGTTGAAAACACCTGCGTCACGTCGATCGTGCCATCGAGTTGGGTGGCCACGGCGCTGCTGTTGCCACCAAAGCTGACATCTCCCCAAGTCACCACCGAACCATCGGCACGCAGCGCGGCAAAGGAATCATTATTCGAAAACACCTGCGTCACGTCGATCGTGCCATCGAGCTTTGTCGCCACGGCGCTGCTGTTGCCACCATTGCCGCCCCAAGTCACCACCGAGCCATCGGCGCGCAGCGCGGCAAAGGCTCCAAAACTCGCAAACACCTGCGTGACGTCGATCGTGCCATCGACCTTTGCCGCCACGGCGCTGCTGTCGCCGCCATAGAAGGAACTCCCCCATGTCACCACCGAGCCATCGGCGCGCAGCGCGGCAAATGCTGTGGCCGTAGAAAACACCTGCGTCACGTCAATCGTGCCATCGAGCTTTGTCGCCACGGCGCTGCTATTGCCGCCATAGTTGGACCACCCCCAGGTCACCACCGAGCCATCGGCGCGCAGCGCGGCAAAAGCAGAGGAGTTGAGGAACTCGCGGACGCTACGTTCAAAGGAATGCGCCACCGGCGTAATCGTCATCCCGAGCAGCCCGTGCCAGCGCGGGTTGTGAATTGGCGAAGTGCGAAGTTCGCCGACATCGAGCCGCCAGACTCCGCCGAGGTCGGCATGACCGACCGGCATCGAGGAAGCCGCGACATGCGCTCCGCAGGCTTGGGCCAGCGCGCGCACAAGAGCGCGGCCTTCGCTCCCCTTGCCGACTTCGCAGCCGTAGATCTGCACGTCGCCGTCAGCGCCCAGCGCGGTGCCGATCGCTGCGAGTTCTGCGGCATGGGATGCGAGGCTCTCGCACGTGAGTTCCCCTGAACCGATCCTCAACGCGCCCGGCCGACCGTGCGCCAGGATGCGGATCGATGCCAGGTCCCGCCGATCGGCAAGCACCGCCTGCATCTGCAGCACGCCATTCTTGTCCTGATCGAGCAGGAACCATTCAGTGTCAACGCTCAAGCCAGCAACCAGCGCGGGATAATCGGTAACTCGGCTGTCGATGAAAACAAGGTGTTTGAACATGGTCAGTCTTTCGGTGGGCAGGTCGCAACGATCTGGCGCTCTGGGCGGCCAGTGCTTAGTCACTTATGACTCAGATCTTTACATTTCCTGAGCAGATCTGGTCACGGGGTAGCGTGGGCGAGAGCCGGGACGATGGATTGTTCAGTGATTCGACAAGCGGCGGCGATGGTCGAGCGACCCAGGCGGGTGAGGTAGTAGCGATAGCCATGAACGACCTTCTTGATGAGGCCGAACTGGCGCAGGCGCCAAAGCTGGC
>JAKOZI010000310.1 GCA_029780075.1 Pseudomonadota bacterium | reverse complement strand
TGGCGCCACAGGCGCGCAGGGCTTCCGCTGCCGACGGATTGTCGAGCAGGGCAAGCAGGAGGTGCTCCACGGTTATGAACTCATGACGTTTCTGCCGAGCTTCGACAAATGCCATATGCAAGCTGACTTCGAGTTCCTGCGCAATCATTCAGTTTTCCTCCATTACGCACGCCAGGGGATGCTGGTTGCTGCGTGCGAAGGTTGTGACCTGCTCAACTTTAGTGGACGCGACATCACGCGAGTAGATTCCACAGATTCCCCGCCCTTCGGTGTGGACTTTGAGCATGATCCGCGTCGCTTGTTCTCTATCCAGGCCAAAAAACTTTTGCAGAACGACAATCACGAAATCCATTGGTGTGAAGTCGTCGTTCAGCAGCAGGACCTTGTACAGTGGTGGCGGCGCGAGTTGCGCGCGTCTTGCTTCGAGCAGTGAGCCGTCTTGATGCTTTGTTGCCATGGATGAATTCTAACGAGTCTTTGCGGATGCGCAATACCGCTGTTGGCCAATCTTGGCGCAATTGAGCAGCCTGGGGAGTCGTAAACGCGGAAAACAGTTGACGCGTATGCCTGACTTGGCGTAAAAAGGGCGCATGTTTTTAGTCAAGCAGATGGGTCGTGGTTCCGCGTGTGTCAAATCCCGCTCCGGCCGTTGTTGAGTTAAAAGCATTCAAGTCGGGAAATATGCCCGGATTTAGTCTTTTTTCAAGGAAGTGGCAATATGGCAACTGGTACAGTAAAGTGGTTCAATGACGCCAAAGGTTTCGGCTTCATTACTCCGGACGATGGCAGCGAAGATCTTTTCGCTCATTTCTCCGCGATCACCATGGGTGGATTCAAGACCCTCAAAGAGGGCGAGAAGGTTTCCTTCGACGTGACGCAGGGCCCCAAGGGCAAGCAAGCATCGAATATCGCGCGCGCTTGATCGCGTCAGGTGTGCAACAGGGACCCGCCTCCGGCGGGTTTTTTTTTCGCCCCTACCGGGCGTGACCCACACTGTCCGCGACTCAAGCCCTCCTGGCCCGCCAGCCCGCCGTGATCTGACCGCCACGTTGGCGAAAAGCAGGCGTTGGCGGCCAACGGATTGGAGTCGGCCGGGTCGTGCAGCAGGACTGACCAGGGCTGACCCATTCCCAAGTTTTTTGACGACGTGCGATCGATTGGGTATACTGCGCCACTCGTTGGCCAAGTAGCTCAGTTGGTAGAGCAGCGGACTGAAAATCCGCGTGTCCGTGGTTCGATTCCGCGCTTGGCCACCAAAGAAAACAAGCAAAAAGCCCGACCCAATACGTCGGGCTTTTTGCTTTTTATTCCTGTGTTGGCGTTGTGTAGGTGTTGTGTAGGTGTTGTGTAGGTTTTTTCGGTAGCCGCATGTACTCGCCGAAGAAAACGGCGCCATCGATGCTCGACGGTACCCGGATACCGACCAGCGTGCAGAAGGTTCAGTAGCAGCCGCTCGCCGGCGGCAGCAAGGCGTCTATAACCGCATGCACCTGACCGGCTACTGCGGGCCTTGCCGCTTGCACATCGGCAGGCTAGCCGCACTTTGCAGTTGCGCCGTTGCACTCGTGCTGTCAAAGCCTGTGCGCGCCGACGAAGGCGGGGTGCCGTTCTGGTTATCGGGTCAGTTCGCGAGCCTGGCTGCGGTGCCGGCAACGCCCGGCTGGTCGCTGCCGCCGATGCAAGGCCATTTCTACAACGGCGACGCTGCTGCGAGCAAGGCGCTCCCGCGCGGTGACAGTGTCGCCGCGCGGGCTGTCATCGCGCATGCCACTCGTCCTGTTCCAGCCGAACTACGCCCCCGAAACGAAAGTGCTCGGCGGCCAGCCCGCGCTCGGCGTCGCCTTCGGCTACGGCAGGAACACGACCGAGGCGGATATCTCCGTGTCGCGCGTGACACCGAACTGGGCCGCAGCGACTCCGTATCGGGCTTCACCGACCTGTACCCTTTGTACGCCATCATCGGTAGACCACGGCGTCTGTTGCCGGAAGACTTCTTGCCGAGCGCCTGGCAGGGGTGCGGGAGGGCAGCGGACGACACCATCGGGCCGGGAAGCCGGGCGGATGACCACAGGCGCTGAGCAGGGCAGGATCGGCAGCTGTATCAGGACCATTTGCGCCAATACGCGATGCTATACTCTGCCGGCGGCGGTTACATTTCCTGCCCACAGCGGGTCTCCGCAGTCACTTCATGACCAACTGTCGACGGTCATGCCGCAAATCCAGTCAGGAGAAAGTCAGGAGAAATCCAGTGAGGATTCGATTTTTGGCATTGACGCTCGCTCTTGCTGCTTCGGTGTCCGGGCAGGGCGTGCATGCGCAGACCCAGGGTTCGGTGGCCAACGCCACCTTTACCGCGAATGTTGCGGACGGCGCGCCGGTCGATTTTCGCCAGCAGTTTACCAACAGCACGCCCGTCGTTTATTACTATGGCGAGTTGCTCGGCCTCGCCGGGCAGACCGTGAAGATGCGCTGGAGTCTCGAGGGCCAGCCCATGCAGGAGACATCGGTCGTCGTGACGCGTGCCCGACAGCCCAGCTGGTCGATGATGAAGATGCAGCAGAACTGGACGGGAAACTGGACGGTGGATGTACTGAACGGCGAAGGCAAAGTCATCGATAGCCGGAATTTCGCTTACAACCCACCGCTGTGATTGCCGGTGGCGTGCCGACCGGGCCACCTATTACACCTATTGCCGCCTGATCAGAAATGCGGTGGCGTTGGCCGTTGCTCAACCGGGAGGTGCCGGCGACCTCTCGACCGCCAGGCCGGGACAATTCAGCGACTGGCTCCTTTCCGCAGCGAGCCGCCCCTCCTCGACCTTTCGTCCTGCTGGGGCCAAAGTCATGACCCTGCGCCGTTGAACGGCGGGTCGTCCGGGAATCAGAAGGACCAGCCAGACCACCGATTTGAACTGGTGGTGTCCAGCGATTGCGCGACGACATCGCGCGGCGTCGTGTCGCGCTTGCGTTCAATCAGCACCCATGAGCCATCCGGGGCGATCGCCGGCAGATCAACGCCCCCCACCCTGGCCCGTGTTCTCCTGTCTCCCGATGCGCATCCAGGCGTCGTACTGACCCTCCGGGGTGGCGACGTTCCTGTCTTCGAGCCATGTTTAGCTGGTGAGGAGCGATTCGGTCAGCGGTTGCGGATGGGCGGCAAGCTTTCAGAGGGCAGTGCGGATGGGCATGATGGCTCCGGTATCAGGCGGCTTCGAGTGCGGATTCAATCAGGGTGGTGGCGAGGCGCTGCTGCCGGGCGCGAGATTCGGCGAGGTCGGCCTTGAGGCGATCGCAGAGGGCCATCAGTTCGTCGACTTTGGCGACGATGCGGTGTTGTTCGGCGAGAGGCGGCAAAGAAATTAGCGTTGCTTTGATCTTCCCGACGTTCAAATTGGGCTGTGCGCCACCCGCAGCCTTTTCACGGATTTCGTCGTAGATCTTTTCGAAAAACAGCTTGATGTATTTGCGTAATTCAATGTTTGGCAAGAGCGGAGTAATGGCCGAGCAAGCCTGATTTGTACTTGCTTCAATCCGCAACTCGGAAATTTGGCCACGGGTTTTTCCCTGACCATACATTGCAACTATCAGTGTACCCACTGGGTAAACCGTCAGACTTGTTTCTTTGAGAGCGAGCGGAGAAACCTTTTCATCTGTCATCGCGATAAACGGATCGCGCGTCTCGCCGCTGGTGACCCAAGGGATCAACGGTGGATTGAAATACGCTGGATTAGTTCGCGAGGGAGTCGTACCCGTCCCAACAAATGAAATCGATTCTACGGTCGTCCAAACCCATCCTCTTGGAATGGGGAATGGCTGCTCATCCGCCCGCACCAGTGGCAGCGGCCTGGATTGCTTACAAGCTCCCACTGCCTTCAGCCGCGCCCGTTCCTTGGCAATCCGCTTTAGTAGTTCACTCGCCGGTTCGTCGTTCGGATCCTGCGGCACCAGTTTACCCAAGACGGCGAGTTGGAGGATGGTTTGCTTGAGGGCGTCGAGGCTGGATTCGGTGGTGAGGAGAGTGTCGAAGTGTTCGGCGAGGCGCTGCCAGTTGGCGGCGAGTTCGGCGGCGTCGGTGCTTTGGGTGAGCGTGCCGAGCAGGGTTGCGACGAGCCTGGCGTGCGCCGCGCCGGCGTCCGTCTGCTCCGCTTCCAGCCGGTCGCAGAGGGCCAACAGTTCATCGACTTTGGCGACGATGCGGTGTTGTTCGGCGAGGGGCGGAACCGCGATGGGCATTACGCGCAGCGCACCGAGGGTAACTGTTTTCTGTGCGATACCCGTTGCCACTAAATCGGCAAACGATTTAGCCGATGGTGATTGAAGGTATCTCAAGAGAAAGGATGTCGGAGAACTCGGAACCGACTTAAGGATTGCAACGTGTCGCTGAACACAAAATGCTGCATCAGTTGTGACCGGGATGGTTATCCCGTATGAGCCGGTAACCGTATAAAGTAGGTCGCCAGTGGTCGGGCGTCTCGACCAGTCAAGTTCATTGAAGTACGTCTCTGGAACAAATCGACAACCATCAAACGATATCCGCCCCGCGTTCAGATTGCCAATCACCAAGAACGGAATTCCGTCGTCTGCTTTTGGCGGAGGTAGATGGTCTCCATCGGTAACAATTGCAAGCAAATCGGCAAGTCTCGTCCATTCCCAGCCTTTTGGCAGCGTAAGCAACTGTTCCTCTTCACCTACCGCCGGCAGTGGCTTCGATTTCTTGCAACTTCCTTCTGCCTCTAGCCGTGCCCGTTCCCTGGCAATCCGCTTGAGCAACTCGCTCGCCGGCTCGTCGTTGGGGTCTTGCGGCACGAGCCTGCCGCGCACCGCCAGTTCCAGAATCAGCCCACGCAGCTTCCGGACGCCCTCCGGCGCGGTGGCGATGAGGTCGAGGTACTCGGGAAGACGAACGGTCATGCTTATCTCATGAATTGACGGCGCGCATCGGGCAAAAACGGGACGGCGGATTGGCGTCCTTCAGCCCTGCCTTTGAGCAAATCGAGCACGAAACCGAAGGGCAAATCTGGATTGTCCGCAATCACCTGCCGGGCAAAGGGAAACCGTCAGACCCGGCCGAGCAAGTCGACCAGCAAGGTGGTAACGAGGGCATCCTGGTCGACATTGGCAAACAGGCGCTTGCACTCCTCGGCCAATTCATCCGGCACAGCTACGGTCAAGGTCGCCATGGCGAATCAGGCCGCCTCGGACTGCCCGATCGGCTTCGATTCCAGGTAGAGCGTGTCGGGGTCGAAATCGATGTTCTGCGGCCAGGCGACAGTGCCATGATCGCAGCGCGCCAGCAAGAAGAATGCGGTTTGCTTCAGCGGCTCGAAGCATGGGTAGTGAAGATAGGGCGCCAAATCGAAACGCCGGATCTCGCCATTGGCAAGGGTCAGCATTAAGGTATGGTCGGCGAGGGGCGTGACTTCAGTGATGCGTGGATTCATGATCAACCTCAATCCAGTGGTGCAATTTTGAACGTGGTTTCGCCCTTGATGGCGAGCGACCAGTCGGCCATTAGTTCGTCGCGATGGATTTCTATCCAAGCTTGCACGAGGCGCAACTGACGACGGGGAAGTGCGCCGTCCAGCAAGTCGCCGGATTCGATGTCGAAGATGCCCTCATCGCCAGCGTACTTCGCATGGATATGCGGGTGGTGATGTTGCTTGTTATCGTTCCAGTACATGTAAATCAGGATGCCGTAAAACGTGCTGATCAGCGGCATGGTCATTGGCCTCCGTGTAGTGCGGCGTTCAGAACACCTTTAAGTGTAGCCCGCGTCTCGCCAATTTGCGCCTGCAAGGCCGCGTATTCTGCCAGCAGTAGTGCCGGGTCATGGACGACGGCATCCGGGCTGTGCGGATTCCTGAAGTCGAGGTTGTAGTTGCGCGCCTTGATGTCGTCGGCGCTGACCTTCCACGCGTGTTCGTTCTCGACGCGATCGTTCCACCAGGCCTTCTCGGCGTCGAACTCCTCGATGCGCATCGGCCGGGTCTTGTTGTAGTTCTTCACGCCGGGCGGATAGGGGTGTTCGTAGAACCAGACGTCCTGCGTCGGCGAGCCCTTGGTGAAGAACAGCAGGTTGGTCTTGATGCCGGTGTAGGGGGCAAAGACGCCGTTGGGCAGGCGCACGATGGTGTGCAGCCTGCAGGTTTCGAGCAGTTGCTCCTTGATGCGCGTCTTGATGCCTTCGCCGAACAGCGTGCCGTCGGGCAGCACCAGCGCAGCGCGGCCGCCATCTTTCAGCAGGTGCATGATCAGCACCAGGAAGAGGTCGGCGGTTTCGCGGGTGCGGAAGCTGGCGGGGAAGTTGTTTTCGATGCCGTCTTCTTCCATGCCGCCGAACGGCGGGTTGGTAACGATGACGTCCACCCGATCCTTCGGGCCGTAGTCGCGCAGCGGCCGCGCCAGCGTGTTGTCGTGGCGGACGTTGGTCGGCACGTCGAACCCGTGCAGGATCATGTTGGTGGTGCACAAGAGGTGCGGCAGCGGCTTTTTCTCGACGCCGTGGATGCTCTGCTGCAGCCGCCGCTCGTCGTCGACGGTCCTGACCTGGTGCTGGCGCACGTGCTCGATGGCGCAGGTGAGAAAGCCGCCGGTGCCGCACGCCGGGTCGAGAATCTTCTCGCCGAGCTGCGGGTTGACCCTGTCGACGATGAATTGGGTGACCGGCCGCGGCGTGTAGTACTCGCCGGCGTTGCCGGCGTTCTGCAGGTCGCGCAGGATCTGCTCGTAGAGGTCGCCGAAGAGGTGGCGGTCCTGCGCCTTGTTGAAGTCGACGCCGCCGACGATCCTGTTGATCACCTGACGCATCAGGTGACCCGACTTCATGTAGTTGTAGGCATCCTCGAAAACGCTGCGGATGACGAAGCCGCGCTGGTCGTGCGGCGCCGGTTGCAGGTTCTTGAGCGTCGGGAAGAGCTGGTTGTTGACGAAGTCGAGGAGGTCGTCGCCGGTGATGCCTTCGGCGTCGGCGGCCCAGTTGCGCCAGCGCAGGGGCGCGGGGATCGGCGAGCGATAGGCGTCGTCAAGCAGCTCGTATTCGCTTTCCTTGTCGTCGTAAATCTTCAGGAAGAACATCCAGACCAGCTGGCCGATGCGCTGCGCGTCGCCGTCGACGCCGACATCCTTGCGCATGATGTCCTGGATGGATTTGATGGTGGTGCTGATCGACATGGCGTGGGTGGCTCAGGCGTAGAGTTGTTGTTCGAGGTCGTGGACGGCCTTGAGGTAGGCGGGCTTGCCGCCGAAGGCGCGGACCAGCTCGTGCGGGGTGCCAAGCCGGTTGAAGGGATCGAGGGTGAGGATGCTGATGTTTTCGAGGTCCTGAATGCCGGCGTCGGCGTACTTGTCGAGCAGCCCGGCCAGGACCCGCTGGGCCTGCTCGCCGTATCGGCTGAAAATGTCCCGCGTTCTGATCTGCTCGACGCGCTCCCGGCGGGAGAGGGGCGGACGGTCGAAGGCGACGTGGCAGATCAGGTCGAACGGATCGAAGGACTTCCCGAGTGTCTTGCCGACTTCATCGGCCAGCGCTTCGAGGAGCACGCCCTGGGCTTCGAGTGCTTCGACGACGGCCTGCTTCCTGTCGGCGCTGCTCCAGCGACGCAGGAAGTCATCGAGCGAGGCGAATTCCTTGCGCACCGCGCGGCGGGTGTAGTCCCTGAGCGATTCAGTGATCAACCGGCCATCGGGGCCGTAGTACTGCACGCGCTCGGCGACGACGTAGACCACGACTTCGCCGCCGATGACGTACCTGACGCGCCCTTCGCCCGGTGGTTCTGGCGGCAGTGGCGGTTCGGGTGGCGGCAGCGCATCGTCGTCTCCGGGCAGGCCAGGCGCATCGGGAGGCACGGGTGATTCTTCGCCTTGCGGCTCGAAGATCTGCACCGGATCGCCATCAAAAGCCGGGTCGGCGAACAACTCGGTCGCCTTCTTGAAATCCATGATGGTGAACCAGTATTTGTCGAAATCCTCGTTGATGCGCGTGCCGCGACCGATCATCTGCTTGAATTCGGTCATCGACAGGATGCGCTGGTCGAGGACGACGAATTTGCAGGTCTGCGCATCGACGCCGGTGGTCAGCAGCTTGCTGGTGGTGGCGATGACCGGATAGCGACTTTCCGGGTTGATGAAATTGTCGAGTTCGGCCTTGCCTTCCTGCTCATCGCCGGTGATGCGCATCACATACTTGCGGTTTTCCTTGATGCGCTCGGGGTTGAGGTTGACCAGCGCCTGGCGCATGCGCTCGGCGTGGTCGATGTCCTCGCAGAAGACGATCGTCTTGGCGAACGGGTCGATGGCCTTGAGGTATTCGGTGATCTTGCGGGCGACGAGTTCGGTGCGCGTCTCGAGGACCAGCGTACGGTCGAAATCCTTCTGGTTGTAGATGCGGTCTTCGATCAACTGGCCGTGCTTGTCGGTCTGTCCCTTTGCGGGGCGCCAGCCCTGCAGGTCCTTGTCGATGTCGATGCGCACGACCTTGTAGGGTGCGAGGAAGCCGTCGTCGATGCCTTGCCGCAGCGAGTAGGTGTACACCGCTTCGCCGAAGTATTGGGTGCTGGAAACGTCCCGCGTTTCCTTGGGCGTCGCGGTGAGGCCGATGTGCGTGGCGCCGGAGAAGTAGTCGAGTACTTCGCGCCAGGCCGAATCTTCGGCGGCGCTGCCGCGGTGGCATTCGTCGATGACCACCAGGTCGAAGAAGTCCGGCGAAAACTGCTTGTAGATGTTTTTCTCCTCGTCATGGCCGGTGACCGCCTGATAGAGCGAGAGGTAAATTTCGAAGGCCTTGTTGGCCTGACGGTTGCTGATCTTGGTCATCGCCGGGCCGAAGGGCTTGAAATCGTTGGTCCGGGTCTGATCGACGAGGATGTTGCGGTCGGCCAGGAAGAGGATTCGTTTCCTGGCCTTTGACTTCCACAGCCGCCAGATGATCTGGAAGGCGGTATAGGTCTTGCCGGTGCCGGTCGCCATGACCAGCAGGAGGCGCCTCTGCCCCCTGGCGATGGCTTCGATGGTGCGGTTGATGGCGATGACCTGGTAGTAGCGTGGCGTCTTGCCACTGCCGTCGTCGTAGTACGGCGTTTCGACCGTTGCCCGCTTTTCAGTGCTGGCGATGCCCTTCCAGCAGCAATAACGCTGCCAGAGTTCCTCTGGTCCGGGGAAATCGTCGAGGGCAAGCGCCTGCTCGATCGGGGTGTGCTGCCCGGTTCGGTCATGCATCAGGAAGCCGTCACCGTTGCTGCTGAAGGCGAAGGGCGTGTCCAGCGTTTCCGCATAACCCAGCGCCTGTTGCATGCCGTCGCCGAGCGTGTGCCTGTTGTCCTTGGCCTCGATCACGGCGATCGGCAGGTTGGGCGCGTAGTAGAGGACGTGGTCGGCGCGTTTCTGCCTGCCACGGGTGTGCAGCTTGCCACGCACGATGACGCGGCCTTTGGTGAAGCTGACCTCTTCCCGCACCTGCATGGCGAAGTCCCAGCCCGCACGCTGCAGGGCCGGGTTGATGTACTGGGTGCAGATGTCGCGCTCGGAGAGCTTCTTCTTGTCGGACAACCGGGGATGCTCCGCAGGGCAATGGGCGTATTGTTTGGCATATTACGCCGGCTTGCCGCATCAACGGCAGGTTTTGCCGGAAATGGCGGCACTGGGCAAGCAATGCTCGGCCGCGACGGCGGTGCTTCAGCCATCGGCGGCCCGCAAAGCGCTTGGCGTGCAGGCCTCGTAACGTCGCCAGACGCGCCGGAAATCGCGCGCCGAGGCAAATCCGGCCAGCTCGGCGACGCGCTCGACCGACAGTTGCCGGTCGGCAAGCAGTTCGCGCGCGCGGGCGATTCGCAGCCCTTGCTGGTAACCGACGACGCCGATCCCTGCGTGCTCGGCAAACAACCGCGTCAGGTGCCGGGCGCTGACGTGCGCCTGCCCGGCCAGTTCTTCGAGCGACCAGGAGCGGGCAGGATCCTGCGCGATGGCGTCCTGCACGCGATGAACCGCCGGATGCAGGTGGTTGCGATGGTCCAGCCACGCGGAAAGCTGCGGGTCATTGCCGCTGCGGCGCTGGTAGACGACCTGCCGACGCGCGACGCGAGCGGCCAGCTCAGCGCCGGCGTGACGTTCGATCAGGTACAGGGCCAGGTCGATACCCGTGGTAATGCCGGCGCTGGTGAGGACCGGCCCGTCTTCGACGAAGACGCGGTTCTCCTCGACCTTCGCCGTCGGTGCGGCTGCCCGCAGCTCCTCGATCAGGCTGTGGTGCGTGGTGCAATGGCGGCGGCCATCGAGCAGACCGGCCGCGGCCAGCAGCAGCGCACCGGAGCAGATGCTGGCGACGCGGGTATCGGGCTGCGGCGCACGGCGCAGCCAGGAGACAACGGCGTGCGCCTCGGGACGCGCATAGTCTTCGGCCTCATGGCTGTTGCCGGCAACGATCACCAGGCTGCGCGGCGGCAGATGCGCCGGCAAGGCCGCGAGTCCGGCCAGTTCGACACCGAGCGAAGTACGCAGCCGGGGTACCGGCGCACAGGTATGGACGACCAGTTGGCCGCCCATTTCGGCGGCCATGCGCAGCGTCTCGGCCGGGCCGGCATAGTCGAGCATCAGGACGTTGGGCGTCAGCACAAACCACACCGCGAGGGTCATGCGCGACTCCGGAGCCAGGCCAGCAGGCGGGTGGCGAAAAGCTTGACCACCAGCATTGCCAGCGCAAGATCCAGCGGTCGCATCGCTTCAGCGCGCCGTCGTTTCGGCGACCCCGACCGTCGCGACGCTCGGCGTGCCGGCGAGCGGCCTGAAGACGCGCCGCGTCGACGCCGGATGGTGCGCCAGTCTGTCTGCGGGGCGAATCGGCCGGCGCTGCAACTCGCCACCGCAGTTCGGGCAGCGGCCGGCCAGGCGTGTGCGCACGCAATCGGTACAGAAAGTACACTCGAAGGAGCAGATCATCGCCTCCGGCGAATCGGGCGGCAAGTCGCGATTGCAGGCCTCGCAGTTGGGGCGCAGTTCAAGCACGTCCGTCTCCCAGGCCAGCCAGGCATTCATCGACGTTCACGATGCGCGCAAAGCGTCCGGCCAGCACGAGTTCGGCATGTTCCTTGATTTCCGCGGGCGTATAGGTCCGGCCGCTGGACGCATGCGTCATCGGGAAGGTCAGCGTCGCTTCGGTCACGAAATCGACCGGGTAACCGATGTCCGACGCGACCCGCGTCGTCGTCTCGCAGCATTGCTCGGTGCGGATGCCGGCAATGATCAGACGCTCGATGCCGCGGCGGCGCAGCCACAAATCAAGCCCGGTATCCGAAAAGGCGTTGTGGGTGTGCTTGCAGAAGCTCACCGATGGCGAACCCGGCAACCAGTCGAGCGCGCGTACGTAGCCGGAGTCCTCGGTGAATGGCCCCGACTGACCGACGTGAAAAATGTGTACCACCGGCACGTGCTGTGCGCGACAGCCGGCGTCGAGTCGCAGCAAGGCCTCCTTGAAGGCCGGTACGTCGGCCTCGGACCAGAACGGCATCCGGCGGAACGACTCCTGCACGTCGATCACCAGCAGCGCACTACGGCGCCCCCCCACGACATGATCATCAGCGGACATTTCAGGACCTCCTCTTGTTGAATGTGAGGCGATCTTAAAGGGCAATGACTGGCCTGACGATACCGCAACCGGACAACAAGAGGACGAAATCCGCCAACGGCGACCGGTCAGCGGCGGCGCGAACCGCCGCTACCACCGCCGAGAATCGAACCCAGTACGCCCCGGATGATCTCGCGGCCCACCTGCGATCCGATGGCGCGTGCGGCGCTCTTGGCCGCGGTCTCGATCACCGAGTCGCCGGCGCGTGCCCGACCGCCGCCGGAACCGCCGAACAGATCGCTCAGGCCACCGAGCCAGCCACCACCGCCTGGCTGCGCGCCGACCGGCGCCGGAGCATCCGCGTTCTGCGCCGTTGCGGCGGCTGTGCCCTTGAGCTTCTCGTAGGCCGATTCGCGATCGATCACGTTCTCGTAATGGCCATAGATCGCCGAAGTGGTGATCGTCGCCTGCCGTTCTGCGGCGGTCTGCGGACCGATGCGCGACGCCGGCGGCAGAATGGCGGCCCGCTCGACGACACCCGGCCTCCCCTTGTCGTCGAGGAAGGAAACCAGCGCCTCGCCGACACCGAGTTCGGTAATCGCCGTCTCGGCATCGAACTTCGGGTTGGCCCGCAAGGTCTGGGCGGCGGCCTTCACCGCCTTCTGGTCGCGCGGCGTGAAGGCCCGCAGCGCGTGCTGCACGCGGTTGCCGAGTTGCCCGAGGACGGTGTCGGGGATATCGAGCGGATTCTGCGTGACGAAATAGATGCCCACGCCTTTCGAGCGGATCAGCCGCACCACCTGCTCGATCTTTTCCAGCAGGGCCGCAGGCGCCTCGTTGAACAGCAGGTGCGCCTCGTCGAAGAAGAAGACCAGCTTCGGCTTGTCGAGGTCGCCGACTTCGGGCAGTTGCTCGAACAACTCGGAAAGCAGCCACAGCAGGAACGTCGAGTAGAGTCGCGGCGACCCCATCAGCTTGTCGCCGGCAAGGATGTTGACCACGCCCCGGCCGTCGTCGGTCTGCATCAGGTCGGCGATGTCCAGCATCGGTTCGCCGAAGAAAACCTCGGCACCCTGCTCGCCGAGAGTCAGCAGGCCGCGCTGGATGGCGCCGATGGAGGCCGCCGAGACGTTGCCGTATTCGGTGGTAAAGCTCTTGGCATTCTCCCCGACATACTGGATCATCGCCCGCAAGTCCTTCAGATCGAGCAGCAGCAGGCCGTTGTCGTCGGCAATGCGGAACACCAGTTGCAGCACGCCGGCCTGCGTGTCGTTGAGATTCAGCAGCCGCGCGAGCAGGACCGGCCCCATGTCGGAAATGGTTGCCCGCACCGGGTGTCCCTGCGCGCCGAAGACATCCCAGTGGGTGACCGGACATTTCGCCGGCGCGTAGTCCTCGACGCCGAGCGCCTGCAGGCGCTCCTGCAGCTTGGGAGTTACGCTGCCGGGCGCCGCCAGGCCCGACAGATCGCCCTTCACGTCAGCCATGAACACCGGCACACCGATCGCTGAAAAGCGTTCGGCCAGAAGCTGCAGGGTAATCGTCTTGCCGGTACCGGTGGCCCCGGTAATCAGGCCGTGCCGGTTGGCCAGCGCCGGCAGCAGCGCCAGTTCAATGTCTTCGTGTTTGGCGATGAGAAGAGGTTTGACCATGATGAGCTCCGGGAAATGGTGACAGAGAGGGAGGACAATACCGGAAGTGCTAGAATGCGGGGCTTGATTATCAACCATTTGCGGTCAGCTTTGTTGCTCCGGGCAACACCCGCACCAAACCAGCAAACATCAGAGGTCAGCATGGCAGGACACTCCAAGTGGGCCAACATCCAGCACCGCAAGGGCCGCCAGGATGAAAAGCGCAGCGCATCCTTTTCCAAGATCGCCAAGGAAATCACCGTCGCCGCCAAGATGGGCGGCGGCGACCCGTCGTTCAACCCGCGCCTGCGACTGGCGATCGACAAGGGCAAGGGCGTCAACATGCCCAAGGACAAGATCGACAACGCGATCAAGAAGGGAACCGGCGAGCTCGAAGGCGTCGAATACGTGGAAATTCGTTACGAAGGTTACGGCATCGGCGGTGCGGCGGTGATCGTCGATTGCCTGACCGACAACAAGACCCGCACCGTCGCCGACGTCCGGCATGCCTTCAACAAGTATGGCGGCAACCTCGGCACCGATGGCTGCGTCGCCTTCCAGTTCAGGCACTGCGGCCAGATGCTGTTTGCTCCGGGCACCGACGAGGCGGCACTGATGGACGCCGCGATCGAAGCCGGGGCGGACGACGTGTTGACCAACGACGATGGCTCGGTGGAAGTGATCACCGCCGCCAGCGACTACATGGCGGTCAGGGACGCGCTCGCCGCCGCCGGCTTCAAGGCCGAGTTCGGCGACGTCACGATGAAGGCCGAGAACGAAACACCACTCACCGGTGACGAAGCGCTGCGCATGCAGAAGCTGATCGACGTACTCGAAAGCCTCGATGACGTGCAGGAGGTGTACACCAGCGTCGTGCTCGACGATTGACCGCGGATGGCCGTGCCGACGACACGGCCCTGGTCAGGGAAGTTGTCAGGCTCCGGCAAAGCGCTCGCGCAGCGACTGCGCATAGGCTGCGGCTGCCGGCTCGCCTTCGCCGGGTGCCCATGCGGCGCGTTCGTTTTTCGGTAGCGCGCTCATTGGAGGTTCCGGGATCAAGTCAGGCGTAGTCTACACTGACATTGTCACTGCTCAGCCACTCACGCAGCGCGGCCAGCAGATCGTCTTCGAGACGAACCCGGTTGGCGTCGCCGAAAGCCAGTTCGCAGGCCGCGTCAGCGTTGCGATAGGACAGGCGTACCGGGCAATCGCCGGGGGTGTATGGGGCGAGCAGGCTGCGCAGGCGCTGCGCGGCGCTGCGCGCATTGCTGCCGCTGGCCTGGCCATTGAGCGACAGGCGCAGGTGACGGGCAAAGCGGCTGCGCGCTTCGGCGAGCGTCAGCAGGCGCTCGGCGACGATCTTCACCCGGCCCTCGCCGGCGAAATCGTCGCGCTGGACACGGCCTTCGATGATCAGCACCTCGTCTTCCCTGATCTTGGCGCGCTCGGCCTCCAGCAATTCGTTGAACACCGAGACTTCGAGCGCCGTGGTACCGTCGTCGATCTGGATGAAAGCCATCTTGCCGCGCGCCGTGAACTTGCTGCGCACGCCGACCACCAGGCCGGCAAGCAACTGCGTTTCCTTCCTGGCTTCGAGTGCGGCCAGCGGCCGGCCTACGAAGCGCGACACTTCGGCCTGGACACCATGGAAGGGGTGACCCGAAAAGTAGAAGCCCAATGCCAGCTTCTCCTCGTTGAGCTTCTGCCTTTCGCTCCACGGCGGCACGTCGACGTACCTCGGACCCTGTTCGCCGCCGCTGTCGGCGGCATCGAAGATGTCGAACAGGCTGACCTGCATGGCGTTGCGTTCGGCCTGCTCGGCGGCTTCCATGGCGATGCCGACAGAAGCCAGCAGGCGCGCTCGATGCTTGTCTAGCGCATCGAATGCGCCGGCGCGGACCAAGGCTTCGATGGTGCGCCGGTTGACCAGGCGCTTGTCGGCGCGCCGGCAGAAATCGAAGAGATCCTTGAACACACCGCCGGCTTCGCGGACCTTGAGAATCGCGTTCACCGCCTGTTCGCCGGTTCCCTTGACCGCCCCGAGGCCATAGCGAATCGTGCTCGGGTCGACTGGCGTGAACCGGTATTCGGAGGCATTCACGTCGGGTCCCAGGATGCGCAGACCGTTGGCCACGGCGTCGTCATGGAAGATTTTCACCGAGTCGGTAACGTCCATGTCCGACGACAGCGTTGCCGCCATGAAGGCGGCGCAATGGTGCGCCTTCAGCCAGGCGGTGTGGTAAGTGACGACGGCGTAGGCCGCGGTGTGGGACTTGTTGAAGCCGTACTCGGCGAACTTCTCCATGAGGTCGAAAAGCTGCATCGCCAGCTTTTCGTCGTAGCCCTTCTTCTTCGCCCCGTCGCGCATCAGGTCGCGATGCAGGGCCATCTCCTCGGCCTTCTTCTTGCCCATTGCCCGCCGCAACAGGTCGGCCGCACCCAGCGTATAGCCGCCGATGATCTGGGCGATCTGCATCACCTGTTCCTGGTATACGATGACCCCGTAGGTCGGTTCGAGGCAGACCTTCAGATCGTCGATGTAGTAGTCGATCTTCTGCTGGCCCTTCTTGCGCAGGATGAAGTCGTCGACCATCCCCGAACCGAGCGGACCCGGCCGGTAGAGGGCAAGCACGGCGATGATGTCCTCGAAACGGTCGGGCGCGAGCTTCCTGACCAGTTTCTTCATGCCCTCCGATTCGACCTGGAAAATCGCCGTCGTGTTGCCGTCCTTGAGAATCTGGTAGGCCCGCGGATCGTCGAAGGCCAACGCTGCCAGATCGGGGCGCTGGCCACTGAGTTTTTCAACGTAGTCGACTGCCAGCTTGATGATCGTCAGATTGCGCAGACCGAGGAAGTCGAACTTCACCAGGCCGACTTTTTCGACGTCGTCCTTGTCGTACTGGGAAACCACTGAGCCGCCGCCATCGGCAGAATAGACCGGGCAGAAATCGGTGAGTTTGCCGGGGGCGATCAATACTCCACCGGCATGCATGCCGACATTGCGCGTCAGATCTTCGAGACGCGCCGCCAGGTCGAACAGATCCCGGACTTCTTCCTCGTTTTCGATGCGCGCCTTCAGTTGCGGCTCGGCGGCAATCGCCTTGGCCAGCGACAGCGGCTTGTTGGTCTCGACCGGAATCAGCTTGGACAACTGGTCGCAAAAGCTGTACGGCAGGTCGAGCACGCGCCCGACGTCGCGAATGACCGCCTTCGACGACATGGTGCCGAAGGTGACGATCTGCGACACAGCCGCCGCCCCATATTTCTGGCGCACGTACTCGATCACCCGCCAGCGATTGTCCTGACAGAAGTCGATGTCGAAGTCGGGCATCGAAACCCGCTCGGGATTCAGGAAGCGCTCGAAGAGCAGAGCGTAGCGCAGCGGGTCGAGGTCGGTAATACCCAGGGCGTAGGCGACGACCGAACCGGCACCCGAGCCGCGTCCGGGACCGACCGGACAGCCGTTGTGTTTGGCCCAGTTGATGAAGTCGGCAACGATCAGGAAGTAGCCCGGAAACCCCATCTGGACGACGGTATCGGTTTCCAGTTGCAGGCGCGCGTCGTAGGCGGGACGCTGCGCCGCCCGCTCGGCGGGGTCAGGGAAGAGCTGCTGCAGGCGCACTTCAAGGCCGGCGACCGCCTCGCGGCGGAGGAAATCGTCGAGCGTCACCCCCGGTGGCGTCGGGAAATCCGGCAGGTAGCTCTTGCCAAGCGTGATCTGCAGATTGCAGCGCCTGGCGATTTCCACCGCGTTCGCCAGCGCGTCGGGAAGGTCGGCAAACAACTCGACCATCTCGGCGGCCGACTTGAAGTACTGTTCCTCGGTGTACAGGCGCGGACGGCGGGCATCCCCGAGCATGTAACCCTCGGCAATGCACACCCGCGCTTCGTGCGCCTTGAAATCGTCGCGTTCGAGAAACTGGATCGGATGCGTGGCCACCAGCGGCAACTCGAGTTCCGCCGCCAGATCGGCGGTGGCAGCGACCAGCTGATCCTGCTGCGCCTGCCCATAACGCTGCACTTCAAGGTAGAAGGCGCCGCGAAACAGATCTTCCCAACGCCGTGCGCGACTTGCCGCCTGTTCGCGGTTGCCCTGCAGCAGCGCCTCGCCGACGTCGCCAGCGGCGGCGCCCGACAACGCGATCAGGCCATCGACGCCGACCTCCTGCAGCATCCGGCGCGTGATTTCGGCCCGCCCGCGCACGCGCGGCGCGAGGTAGGCGCGCGACAGCAACTCGCAGAGCTGCAGGTAACCTTGCCGGGAGCGGCAGAGCAGCAACAAGCGACCGGGACGGTCGGGATCGGTCTCGTTGGCGATGCAGACGTCGCTGCCGAGCAGCGGCTTGATTCCCTTGCTGCGCGCCGCGTAATAGAACTTGACCAGGCCGAAGAGGTTGCTGAGATCGGTCAGCGCCAGCGCCGGCATGCCGTAGCTGGCAGCGCGCGCGATCGCGTCGTTCAGGCGAACGATGCCATCGGTGATCGAGTATTCGCTGTGCAGGCGAAGGTGGATGAACGGGGTTTCAGGCATCCCGCCATTTTACCCCGAGGCGGAATGCCCAACGCGACGATCGCAGAGCGGCGCGCGATTCGGTCAGCGGCGCTGACCGGTCATGTTCGGAGAGGTGCGGCGGTGCGGACAGCGCCAGCCCACGGCTAGCTGTTCACCCACTCGATAATCGCCTGCCACTGTTCGAGATCCTTGGCTGCACGCGACGCCGACAGATCGAACATGGTCATCCCGTTCAACGTCGTCTGCACGTAGAGTTGCGTATTGCGCAGATGGGTGAGCACCGGCAGGTCGTACTGGGAGAGAAAGCGCTCGAGTTCAGCGGCAGCGCGGGTGCGTGGATCGACCCGCATGCCCACGACGGCCACGAACGCATGCTCGTTGCGCACGGCCTTTTCTTCGAGCAGTGCCTCGATGAAGTGGCGGGTGGCGAGGATGTCGAACAGCGACGGCTGCACCGGAACGATCACCCGGTTCACCTGCTTGACGACCGTGTCGAGCGCCTTGCCATGCAGGCCTGCCGGCGTGTCCAGCACGACATGCGTGGTCCCTTTCGGTGGGCGCGCGGTTTTTCCGGGTTCGATCTCCCAACTGCGAATCGTCGGCAGGATCGATGGCCGCAAGCGCAGCCATTCCCGCGACGACTGCTGACGATCGACGTCACCGAGCATCACCCGATGCCCACTGCGCGCGAGATGGCCGGCCAGGTTGATCGCCAGCGTCGATTTTCCGGAACCGCCCTTGGGATTCGCAATCAGGAAGGATTTCATTCTCTATTGTCCTTGTCATGGTCAGCGGCGAGCCGGCGTAGCTCGTCACGAACCAGGTTGATATGCTCACGCAGAGTGTAAAGCAGATCGCTGAAAGCCAGTGGGATATTGAGTGTGCTGGCGTCGTTTTCGATGCGGTCGAGCTGCTGCACGTATTCCTGCTGGCAGGCCGGCTCGTAGTGTCGGCGCAGATCGTTCTCGAGGAACTTCAGGTCACCGTAACAGCGTACGATCTTCGAGCGCACGCGCCAACTGTACAGGGCTGGAGCGAACTTCAGCAGCGGCAGCGAGAGCATCAGCAGCGGCAGGATCATCACCAGCAGCCGCTCGACGAGCACCGCCATCCAGAACGGCAGATAACGTTGCAGGAAGGGCGGACCGGACTTGTAATAACGCGCCGCGTCGCTCGACAGCGGAAAGCTCTGGTCCTTGTACGACGGAAACTCACCGGCACGCTGAAAGAAACCGCCCCTGCCGTTAACCTCGCTCATCGCCTGCAACAGCAGACCGGCGACGGCCGGGTGCAGGTCTTCGCGGACAATGACGTTGGCCGTCGTCGCCAGCAGCACGGTGTCCCGGGGCGGCACGTCGCGCACCAGGTCGACGACCCCGCGCGGCAGCACGATCTTCGACAGGAACGGGAAGCGCCGCAGGTAGGCATCGGCCTGGCTCAGGCTGACCACCCGCAATCCCGGCGAACGCAGCATCACCTGCACTACTGGCGCTTCCTGCGCGGCGACGATGAACGCGGCGTCGATCTGTTCCTGCTGCAGCGCTTCGGCAGCGTTCAAGCCGGCAAGCGGCAGCAGGTTCGGGCTATTGGCGGGAATTTCGTTGGCTTCCAGCAACTGCAGGGCCAGGCCCCGGATACCACTGCCCTCCTCGCCGACGGCGATGCGCCTGCCGTCGAGCTGGTGCAGCCTGTCGACCCGCTGCGCGCCCCGATAGAACACCCACACCGGCTCATACGAGACGCTGCCGAGCGAACGCAGAGGACCCGCTTCTTCGTCATCGTCGGGCGCCCGCAGGGCAATGCCCCCTTGCACGAAGGCCACGTCGGCCTCGCCATTTTCGATGCGCTCGAGGTTCTGGTGCGAACCCGCCGAGGTTCTGATCTCCACGGTGATGCCTTTACCGGCCAGCAGCGCGGCATAGCGCTGCGCGTAGGCGTAGTAGGCGCCGTTTTCGCTACCGGTGCTGATGCTGATGCGTCGAGGCGGTTCCGGCTCGACGAACTGGTAAGCGACGGCTAGGCCGATGGCCGTGATCAGAACGATCGGCCATGCCGTCGCCAGCAGGTAGCGCAGAGCGACCAGGCGGGCCTGCAAGCGCTTCATCAAGGCAACAGGATGGTCGATCCGGTATGCTTGCGTGCTTCCAGGTCGCGATGCGCGCGCGCCACTTCTGCCAGCGGGTAGGTCTGGTTGACTTCGATCCTGACCTTGCCCGAGCCGACGACCTCGAACAGCTCGGCGCCCAGCGCAACCAGATCGGCACGCTTGGCCGTGTAATGCATCAACGTCGGGCGCGTCAGGAACAGCGAGCCCTTCTGCGACAGCAGCAGGGGATCGAAGGGGGGCACGGGACCCGAGGCGTTGCCGAAGCTGACCATCATCCCGCAGGTCCGCAGGCTGTCGAGCGAGCCGCCGAAGGTGTCCTTGCCGACGCCATCGTAGACTACGGCCACGCCCTCGCCGGCGGTGATTTCACGGACCCGCCGGGGAAAATCCTCGCGCGAGTAGTCGATCACGTGGTCGCAGCCGTGCGCCAGGGCCAGCGCCGCCTTGGCTGCGCCTGCAACCGTACCGAGCACCGTGGCACCCAGGGCCTTGGCCCACTGGCAGGCAATCAGGCCAACGCCACCCGCCGCCGCGTGGATCAGCACGCTATCGCCGGCCTGCACGCGATAGGTCCGGCGCAGCAGATAGGCGCTGGTCAAACCCTGTAGCATCATCGCCGCCGCGGTACGGAAATCGATGTTCTCGGGCAGCTTGAGCAGACGGTCGGCGGGCAGGCAGCGCACCTGACTGTAGGCGCCGACCGGTCCCCCGGCGTAGGCGACCCGGTCGCCGGGATGCAGCTCACTGACCCCGGCGCCGACGGCTTCGACGCAGCCGGCGGCTTCGAGCCCGAGACCGTTCGGCAACTGCAACGGATAGAGGCCGCTACGATGATAGATGTCGATGTAGTTGAGACCGACCGCCTGGTGACGCACGCGCGCCTCGCCAGGCGCCGGGTCGCCGACCTCAAGCTCCTCCCAGCGCATGACTTCGGGGCCACCGGTCTGGTGCATACGAATGGCAAACGGCATGACTATCTCCTCCTCTGGTGTAAGGCTACAGTCTAGTGGTCTGCCCGCTTTCCGGGCAAGTGCAAAAAAACCATTGCTGTCTGCCACTTGAACCCTGCATGGACAGTCCTTCCACAGGCTTATGCACACAAACCGTGCGCAAATGCCGTTGCCGATGCACGGCAGCAGCTTCGTCGTCCGGCCGGTTCTCGCGCTCCGCTCGGCTCAGAGCGGCGCCAGCCGCGCATACTCGAGCGCCAGCCACTTCATGCCGCCGGCGCCGAAATTGACCTGCACGCGCGCTTCCGGCCCGGAACCCTCGGCGGACACGATGACGCCGACGCCAAACCGGGCATGCCGCACGTTCTGGCCGACGCGCAGCGCCCCGGCGCCGGCCGAGACCGCCGCTTGCCCGCTTCCGGCGGCCACCGGACGCGCGACCGCGGCCGCCCGACCGACCTTGCGCAGCAGCTCCGGCGGCAGTTCGTCGAGGAACGCCGAAGGCAGGCAATAGCGTGTCTGCCCGTGCAGCAGGCGCGTCTGTGCGTGGCTCAGGTACAGACGGTGGCGGGCACGCGTGACGGCGACGTACATCAGCCGCCGCTCTTCCTCGAGGCCGTCGCGTTCGAGCGTGGCATTCTCGTGCGGGAAAAGGCCCTGCTCCAGGCCGGAGATGAAGACGACGTCGAACTCCAGGCCCTTGGCGGCGTGCACGGTCATCAACTGGACCGCTTCCTGTCCCTCGCCGGCCTGATGCTCACCGGCCTCCAGCGAAGCATGCGCCAGGAACGCGGCAAGCGGCCCGCCATCCGGCACAGCATCGCCATCACCCGACGTAGCCCCCTCCTCGCGGAGGAAGCCCGTGGCCGCGTTGATCAGTTCGTCCAGGTTCTCGAGTCGGTCCTGGCCTTCCTTGTCGGTCAGATAGTGCTGGCGCAGACCGCTCCGGTCGATGATCCGGTCGATCACCTCGGGCAGGAGCAAATCCCTGGTCTCGCTGCGCAAGTCCTCGATCAGGCGGACGAAGCGGGCGAGTGACGTGCCCGTTTTGCCGGCAAGACTCGCCGCCGCGTTGTACAGGCTTGCATTGGCGCAACGCGCCGCTTCCTGCAGGGCTTCGATGCTGCGCGTTCCGATCCCGCGCGTCGGAAAATTCACGACGCGGGCAAAGGCCGTGTCGTCGTCGGGATTGGCAATCAGGCGCAGGTAGGCCAGGGCATGTTTGACTTCCTGGCGATCGAAGAAGCGCAGGCCGCCATGCACACGATACGGCACCGCCAGGGTGAACAACTGGTGTTCGAGCACCCGCGATTGTGCGTTGGAGCGGTACAGGACGGCCATCTGATCGCGCGGTGCGCCTGCGCGCACGAGATCGCAAATCTCCTCGACGATGAAACGCGCTTCATCGACGTCGGAAAAAGCCTCGAAGACGCGGATCGGTTCGCCGGCGCCGGCTTCGGTCCACAGGTTCTTGCCGAGGCGGCCGCGGTTCTGTTTGATCAGCGAATTGGCGGCGTCGAGGATATTGCCATGCGAGCGATAGTTCTGTTCCAGGCGAATCACGTTCGCCAGTTCGAATTCGCGCTGCAGGTCGCGCATGTTGCCGATCTCGGCGCCGCGGAAGGCGTAGATCGACTGGTCGTCGTCGCCCACCGCGAAGAGACAGGCGCCGCCGCCTTCCGGAGGCACGCCGCCGCGACCGGCCAGCAGCTTCAGCCAGGCGTACTGCAGGCGGTTGGTGTCCTGAAACTCATCGACCAGAATGTGCCGGAAGCGCGCCTGATAGTGGTGGCACAGCGGCTCGTTGCGTTGCAGCAGTTCGTACGACCGCAGCAACAGTTCGGCAAAGTCGACCACCCCTTCACGCTGGCATTGCGCTTCATACTCGGCGTACCACGCGACGCGGCGACTGGTGAACTGGTCGTAGGCTTCGGCCTGTGCGGCGCGAATCCCCTGCTCCTTGTGGGCATTGATGAAGTGCATCAGTTCGCGCGGCGGAAACTTCTGGTCGTCGACGTTGAGGTTCTTGAGCAGGCGCTTGATCGCCGCCAACTGGTCCGCGGCATCGAGAATCTGGAACTGCGCGGGCAACCCGGCCTCGCGGTAGTGCGCGCGCAGGAAGCGGTTGCAGAGGCCGTGGAAGGTACCGATCCACATGCCGCGGGTGTTGATCGGCAGCATCGCCGCCAGGCGGGACTGCATCTCCCTGGCTGCCTTGTTGGTAAAGGTCACCGCCAGAATCCCCTGTGGCCCGACCTGTCCGGTCGAGATCAGCCAGGCGATGCGGGTGGTCAGTACCCGCGTCTTGCCGCTGCCGGCACCGGCGAGGATCAGGGCATGTTGCGGCGGCAGCGTGACGGCGGCCAGCTGAGGCGCATTGAGATTCGCGAGCAGATCGGGCATGGATCAGGTATTCCTGGCTATCGGGCCTTGATTATAGCCGCCATGAGGTAGCCGGAAGCTTCACGTGACACCGCCGACGGTTGGTGATTACAATACGCAAACTGGCCTTCCATCCACAAGGATTTGGTCAGCTTGTGGTGCCCGAAAATGACGGCTGCCGGCCGTGGTCGTGACAGGTGCGCATCAGGCGGGATAAGCTGCTTCCTGGCGATAAAGACACGGCCGCTTGGTGAGAGAAGAAATGCCGAAGTTGATACCACCAGAGGTGATCGAGAAAACCCTGAAGGGCATCGCGATTCCCTCCAGACCCCAGGTCCTGGTGCAACTCCATAACGAACTTGCGAAAGACGACCCCGACCCGCGGGTCATCGCTCGTCTGATCAGCGGCGATGTTGGCCTCTCGGCCGCCGTACTGAAAACGGTGAATTCCCCGTATTTTGGCCTGTCCAGAAGGATGAGCTCGGTCGAACAGGCGGTGAGCCTGCTCGGCATGCGATCCGCCACGCAGATCGTTACCGGTCTTTTGCTGAGGACGGCAATCGCGGGCAAGGCGGGATCCCTGGAGCGCTTCTGGGACAGTGCCGAGAAAGTGGCCGGCATCGCCAGCCACATCGCCTTGTCCATCCCCCATGGACCTCGGGACGAGGCCTATTGCTTCGGCCTGTTCCACGACATTGGCATCGCCATCCTGATGCAGAAGTTTCCGGATTACCGGCAGACTCTGGCGATGGCAGAACAGATCATCGACCGGCCGATCACAGCCGTGGAGGAGGAGCGCCACGCCACCGATCATGCGACGCTTGGCTATCTGGTAGCCAAGGGTTGGTTCCTGCCCGAAGTCATCTGCGATGGAATTCTCTACCACCATGACCCGTCGGTCTTCGATGACCGGGAGGTCACCAGCTCGCAGGCATTGACGTTGATCGCCATCAATGCCTTGGCCGAGCATTTTCATGACGAATACTTGCACCTGCGCCACAACAGCAACTGGCAAAGAATGGGAGATCGAGCACTCGATCAGCTGGGACTGCGGGAGGACGAGTACTGCGACTTGCGGGAAGATTTGACGAAGATGGCCGGCTGAGCGGAGTCGGCAACCACCTGAGCAGCGGCGCGACCGAACTGGCAGGTGACTAACTGGATGGCCGGAAGACGCCGGCCTCGGTGACCATCACGTCGAGGCGTTGATCGTGCGGCTCAGGGCAGATCGAGTCCAGTCGCGCCAACTCGAAACCGACGCCGACCGCGAGCGGCCGAGGGGAAACCGAAGCCAGCGTGCGGTCGAAATAACCTCCGCCATAACCGATGCGGTAGCCTGCGGCATCGAAGCCATTGACCGGGATCAGCACTACCTCGGGGATCAGGAATTCGCCCGCTGCCGGCACCGGAATGCCGTAGCGGTCGGCGAGCATCACCGTGTCCGGCGACCAGGCGCGAAAGGCCAGCGCCCGATGTTGATCGATCACTACCGGCAACAATGCGGTGAAACCCTTCTTGCCCGCCCTGAGCCAATTTTCGACCAGCGGCCTGAGGTCCGGCTCCTGCTTGAATGGCCAGCAGAAAGCGACGCGCATGCCCGAGAACTCCGGGAAAGCCGCCTGCAGGAGCGCACAGATTCTGCTGGAGAAGCGCACACAATCCTCTGCGGACAAGCCGCGCCGGCGTTCGATCAGTGCCTTGCGCAGTGCGCATCGCTGAGCGAAGCGAGAGCTTGCGTGGCTCTCGTCGGCAATGATTGCAGGCGTCAACCCGACAGCCATGTGATATGCTCAAAATCAGTGTTTTTCGAGAAATTCAGCTTACCATGAAGCTCCGCCATACGCTCCTCCTGTTCCTCCCGCTCCTCCTGCAACTGTTCCTGTTCCTGGTCCCGAGCGCCGCTTTGGCACTGAGCAGCGACGAGCAATTCCTGGCCGCGCGTGACGCGGTCCGCGCCGGCGACCGGGCGAAACTGGAGCGCGCGGCGGCGGCACTCCAGGGCTATGAGCTTGAAGCCTACGTCGAGTACTGGCGCCTGCTCCTCGACCTGAAGGACAGCGACCCGACCACTGTCGGCGCCTTCCTGAGCCGTCATGAAAACACCTTCGTGGCCGAGAAGCTGCGCCTCGACTGGCTCCGGCAACTGGGCCGGAAGCAGCAATGGGCGCTGTTTGACGCCGAGTATCCACGACTCGCGCAACCCGATCAGGAAATGGCCTGTTATGCGCTGCAGAGCCGACGGGCACAGGGCGATGCGCGGGTGCTCGACGACGCCTTGCCACTGTGGGCGACCCTGCTCGAACCACCCGAGCCCTGCTACCCCGTACTCGAGGCACTGATCGTCGAGAAGCGCGTGCTGGCCGATGCCGTCTGGGCGCGCATCCGCCGCCAGTTCGAAGCCAACAAGATGGCCGCCGCGCTGTACAGCATGAATTATCTCCCGGCCAGCCAGACGCCGGACAAGAAGCTGGCGCAGACAGTCATCGACACCCCCCTGCCCTGGCTGAGCAGGCTGCCGGGAGACCTCTCGGCCAGTCGCATGCAGCGCGAACTGGCGGCGCTGGCGATCCAGCGCATCGCGCGCAACGACCCGCGCGTGGCTGCCGAGCAACTGACCCGCATCGCACCGGCGCTGAACGCTGGCGAAAAGGCCTGGGCGTGGAGTCAAATCGGCTGGCAGGCGGCGCAGCGGCACATGCCGGAGGCCATGGAGTGGTACCGCCAGGCCGGCGATGCGCCCTTGTCCGACGAGGTGGCGGAGTGGAAGGTGCGCGCCGCCCTGCGGGCGAACGACTGGGGCAGCGTCCGGGCGACGATCGAAAGGATGCCGCCGGCGCTCGCCGCGCAGCCGGCCTGGACCTACTGGCTGGGGCGCGCGTACCGCGCCGGCGGCCGGCTCGAAGAGGCCAACACGCTATTCGCGAAGATCGCCGGACAGCCCGATTTCTACGGCAATCTGGCCAACGACGAACTCGGACGGCCGACCAGCACACCACCCAAGGCGGCGCCACCGAGCCGTGAGGAGCTGCTGCAGGTCAGCGCCAGTCCAGGCGTGCAGCGCGCATTGGCCTTCTTTCGCCTGAACCTGCGTACGGAAGGCGTCCGGGAGTGGACTTGGGGCCTGCGGCGAATGAGCGACCGTGAACTCCTGGCTGCATCGGAAATCGCCCTGCGTTCGGGCAATTACGACCGCGCGATTGCCGCGGCCGACCGCACCCGTAGCGAACACGACTACTCGCTGCGTTATCTCGCGCCGTACAGCGATCAGGTGCGACCGGCAGCACGCAGCCAGGCTCTGGATGATGCCTGGGTTTACGGCCTGATGCGCCAGGAGAGTCGCTTCATCACCAGCGCCAGGTCGAACGTCGGTGCTTCCGGCCTGATGCAACTGATGCCGGCCACGGCCAAGTGGGTGGCCAACAAGATCGGTCTCAAGGATTTCAACCAAGCGCGGGTCAACGATACCGAAACCAATCTCCTGCTTGGCACCACCTACATGCGCCTGGTCCTCGAAAGCCTCGACAACCACCCGGTGCTGGCCTCGGCGGCCTACAACGCCGGACCGGGTCGGGCACGCAAGTGGCGTGCCGATCGCCCGCTGGAAGGCGCCATCTATGCGGAGACCATCCCCTTCAGCGAAACGCGGGACTACGTGAAGAAGGTGATGAGCAATTCGCTGTATTACTCGGCCCTCTTCGACGGCAAGCCGCAAACCCTCAAGAACCGCCTGGGGGTCATCGCCGCGCGTAGCGGCGGCGAGGTCAAGGGCGAGGATTTGCCTTAAAATTACGGTTTCGAACATTTACTTCACCGGTAGGGCGCCATGGAACTCGAGAACGTGTTGTTGATCGGCGGTAGTGGTTTTGTCGGCGGCTGGATTGCCAGCCGCCTTTCGGAACGCGGTGTCCGGGTGACGATACCGACCCGCCATCGCGACAACACCAAGAAGCTGATCATGCTGCCGACGGTGGACATGGTCGAGGCCAACGTTCAGGATCCGCAGACCCTCGCCAGGCTGATGCAGGGGCAGGACGCGGTGATCAACCTGGTCGGCATACTGCACGACAGCGATTCGCGGCTGCCTTACGGCAAGGGTTTCGCTGCAGCGCATGTCGATCTGCCGCGCAAGATCGTCGCCGCGATGAAGGCAAGCGGCGTCAGCCGCCTGGTGCACATGAGCGCGCTCAAGGCGGCGATCAACGCGCCTTCCGAGTACCTCTGTTCGAAAGGCGAGGGCGAGGCCTGTATCGACGCGGCTGCCGATGACCTGGCGGTCACGATCTTCCGTCCTTCGGTGATCTTTGGTCCGGATGACGCCTTTCTCAACACCTTCGCCAAGCTGATCAGGCTCTTCCCCGTCCTGCCCCTGGGTGCCGGCGAGGCGCGCTTCCAGCCGGTCTATGTCGGCGACGTCGCCAGGTCCTTCGTCGATTGCCTGGGCGACAGTACCACTTTTGGAAAGACTTACGAGCTCTGTGGACCCAAGGTCTACACCCTGCGCGAAATGGTCGAGTACACCGCTCGCCTGGTCGGCAAATCGCCACGGATCATCGACCTCGGCACCGGCGGCTGGGCCTACCTGCAGGCTGGCCTGCTGTGGCTGTTGCCGAATCCGCCGCTGTCCCCCGACAATCTGCGTTCGATGGAAGTCGACAGCGTCACCGACGGTGCGCACAACTATCCCGGCTGGCATCCGACGGCACTCGAGGCGGTGGCGCCAGGTTATCTTTCGTCAATCGAAATGCCGCAACCTCGCCTTGACCGTTATCGCTACCGGGCCGGTCGCTGAGCGAATGACCGGGAGAGCATACTCATGCTGACGCTCGTCATCGGCGATCGCAACTTTTCTTCGTGGTCCCTGCGGCCCTGGCTGACCGCCAGGCAGGCGGGACTGCCGTTCACCGAGGTCGCGATTCGCCTGGACCGCAGCAACACCAGGGAAGAAATTCTCCAGTATTCGCCATCGGGCAAGGTACCTTGCCTGATCGACGATCAAGGAGGCGAACGCCTGCTGATCTGGGACTCGCTGGCGATCTGCGAATACCTCGCCGAACTCGTGCCCTCGCTGTGGCCCGACGAGCGGGCGCAGCGAGCCGAGGCACGCGCGCTCTGCGCCGAAATGCATTCGGGATTCCTGCCACTGCGCCAGGAAATGCCGATGGATGTTCGCGCCAGCAGGCCGGGGCAGCCGCGAAGCCCGGCCGTCTGTGCCGACATCCGGCGCATCGTGGCCATCTGGGAGGCTTGTCGCAGTCGCTTTGCGACGTCCGGACCCTTTCTGTTCGGCGCCTTCTCGATTGTCGATGCCATGTATGCCCCGGTGGTGTGGCGTTTTATCACCTACGGTGTCGGCGTGCCACCGGCTTCGCAAGCCTGGCTGCAAAGTATGTTGACCTTGCCGGCAATGGCCGAATGGCAGGCCGGGGCTCTGGCCGAAACGTCCTAGACACCGGCTACAGCCAACATGCGGATCTTCACGGTGGGCGGCGCGATTCGCGACGAGTTGCTCGGCCTGCCGGTGCAGGATCGCGACTACGTCGTGGTCGGAGCCTCGCCCGAAGACATGCGGGCTCTTGGCTTCAGGCCGGTTGGCAAGGATTTCCCGGTATTCCTGCACCCGTCGTCGCACGAGGAATATGCGCTGGCACGTACCGAGCGCAAGACCGGTCATGGCTACAAGGGCTTTGCCTTTCATGCCGCGCCGGATGTCAGCCTCGAAGAGGATCTGGCGCGCCGTGATCTGACCATCAACGCCATCGCGCGCGCCGCCGATGGATCGCTGATCGATCCCTACCACGGTGTCGACGATCTGGCCGCGCGCGTCCTGCGGCATGTCGGTCCGGCCTTCGGCGAAGACCCGGTGCGGGTGCTGCGTGTCGCCCGCTTCGCCGCGCGTCTGGTCGATTTCAGCGTCGCACCGGAAACCCTGGCACTGATGCAGGCGATGGTCGACGGCGGCGAACTCGACCATCTGGTGGCCGAACGCGTCTGGCAGGAACTGGCCAAGGGGCTGATGGAAGTCCGCCCTTCACGGATGTTCGTCATCCTGCGCGCATGCGGGGCACTGGCCCGCCTGCTCCCCGAGCTCGACCGCCTTTTCGGCGTTCCACAGCGCGCCGACTACCATCCGGAGGTGGACACCGGTGTGCATGTGATGATGGTCGTCGACCAGTCGGCGCTGCGCGGCTGCGCGCTGCCGGTTCGCTTCGCGGCACTACTCCACGATCTCGGCAAAGGCACGACGCCCGCAACCGATCTGCCACGACATCCGGGACATGAGGCACGCAGTGTCGACCTGGTCGGCGAGGTCTGCGCACGCTTCAAGGTCCCGGTGGACTGCCGCGATCTGGCGCTACTGGTAGCACGCTACCATGGCGACATCCATCGCGGACCGGAACTGGCGGCGGCAACCATCGTCAGGCTGCTCGAAGCTACTGACGCCTTGCGCCGACCCGCCCGCTTCGAACAACTCCTCGCGGCTTGTGCCTGCGACTTTCATGGCCGTCGCGGCTGGCAGGACGTGCCCTATCGACCACCGGCGCTTTTCCGTCAGGCCCTGGCGCTGCTGCGCGGAGTCGACGCCGCAGCGATTGCGCGGGCCTGCGACGATCGAGCCGGCATTGCTGCGCGGGTGCACGCGGCGCGCGTCGCGGCGGTGCGGATCGGGCTGTCAAATCGCAGCGATGCGGCTTTCGGGCAGGCGGGTCCGGCGCTGAACGAGGGAGGATGAGCGACTGGCCAGGTTCACAAGGTCGCGCTGCGGTCGCCGTTCGCGAAACCCAGCAGGGGTTCGCTGATGCCTTTGCCCAGGGCGATGACCTTGAAGAGTTCGCCCATTTCTGCCGGTGAGATCAGCTTCTGAACGGCGCTCGCCAGCGGCAGGTAGCGCAGCGGTTCGCTCGCCGGCGTGCGGGCCAGGATTTCGGTCAGCCCGCAGTTGAAAAGAAAGCTCGCCTGCGTACTGTAGCCCAACAACTCAAGTCCGGCCTCGCAGCCGGCTTCGACGATGGCCGTGAAATCGACATGCGCGGTCATGTCCTGCAGGCCCGGCAGGAAGAAGGGCTCGGCGTGCGCGTGCTGGCGATAGTGGCACATCAACGTCCCGGCGTCGCGCTGCGGATGGTAATACTCGTGCCGCGGGAAACCGTAGTCGATCAACAACAGCGCACCGCGTCGCAGGATCGCTGCCCATTGTGCAATCCAGGCCGGAGCAAGCAGGGAAATTTCGCTGAGATACCCCGGCGCGATCGCGCATGCGGCGGCCAGCGCCTGCGCGCGTTCACGCAAGCGCCCGCCGGCCGGGCGATCGCGCCAGGTAAACTGCCCGTTGTCCATGGCCACCCCCCGCTCGGCAATGTCTTCCCCGTTCCACACCACAAGGTGCACCGGCATCGCATCGAGGACTTCGTTGGCCAATACCAGACCGTCGAAATCCTCGGGCAGGCACTCAAGCCAGCAGAGGCGCGGCAGGAACTGCGGAACGCGCGTGCCCAGCGTTGCCTGCTGGCGCGCGCGCAATTCACCGGACAGTTCGAGAATGCAGTAGCGTTCAGGCAGCCGGTCGCGCCGGTCGAGTTCGAGCAACAGGTCGGCGGCGAGTTGTCCGCTGCCGGCGCCGACCTCGATGATCTGCGGCGCACCGAGCGCGAGTAGCTGCGCGACCTGAGCGCCGAGCGCCTGGGCGAAGACATCGGAGAGTTCCGGAGCGGTCAGAAAATCTCCGGCAGCGCCGAATTTGTGTGCCCCACCCGCGTAATAGCCCATGCCGGGCGTGTAGAGCGTGAGGTCCATGAAGCGATCGAAACCGATCCAGCCGCCGGCCGCGTCGATTTCGGCGACGATTCGGGAACACAACGCGGCGCTGCAGGCCAGGGCATCCGCCGTCGGAAGTGGCAGAGTGCCTGGGGTTCGGGGGATCAGCATGCCGATCAGGTCATGCTTCAGAGTTCACAGATTTCGAAGCGGACCTGTCCGTACAATTCCGGGTGCGTACTCGCCAGCCAGTGCTCGGCCTCGGATTCCGCGCGCGTCCAGGTCGCGGCGCGCAAAGGCACGTACTGGGTGCGCCCGTCACCATCGGCCGGCCACTCGAGGGTGTAGCTGTGGAAACCGCCGTGCCCCTGCAGGTGGATCTTGCGCGTCGTATGCGGTGGCTCGCGGCGCAACCGAGCGGTCGCGCCATCGCCCAGACGCAGCCGATAGGTCGGCCCCTTGCCCTGGTGCTGCACGACGAACTCCTTGTTCTCGACGCACTCTTCCATCACCTGCCACTCGGCACAGCCCTCGATGATCGCACCGAAGGCCAGGCCCGTTTCCTCGCGAACGACCTCGGCGTCGACGCGATGCGAGCGCTGCCCCGAGTCCTCCAGCAGTTCGTGCCAGGGCAAGCCCTGGCGGGTCGGCGGCGGGAATGGCAAGGCATGTTTGCCCTGGCGAATGCGCGCGAAAAGCGAGGACTTCCTGACATCTTCGAGGTCGATCGCCGGAAAGGCCGAACGCGGTTGCGAACGGAAACTGCCGGCCCCCATGTAGCCGACGTTCCACAGCGTTCGCAACCACTCGGCGGTGTCGAGAGCAACCTGCGCCAGTTGGTCGTCGAGTTCACCGCTGTGCGCCTCGGTTTCGTGCCGGACGCTGGCTTGTTCGGCCAGCAACTCCGCTTCGCGCGCGCGCGCGCGCAGCAACTCCCGCAGCAGCATGCCAACCCACTCGGCATCGGCTGCCGGCAGTTGGGCGATTCGCTCGGCAAGCGTGATCAGTTCGTCGGCGTCGAGTGGTCTGTCCAGGTTGCTCATCAACGATCTCCCATTCTTACACGTGAATTCCTCGCAGTTTAGCGCGCTGGCGCCCGAAAGGACTGCTTTTTCCGAAGGTTGGGGCAGGAATCCGTTAAAATCAAATTCTTGTTGGTGCAGGCCTGGATCTGGAGATGAACCGCAAAACGATATTGGTAACCGGCGCTGCCAGACGGGTGGGCAGTGCGATCGCGCGCGCGCTGCACGCCACCGGAGCCAACATCCTGGTGCACTACCATCTGGCGTCGGAAGCGGCTGCGGCTCTGGTTGCCGAACTGAATCTGGCAAGACCGTCTTCGGCGGCCTGCCTGCAGGCCGATCTGCGGCAGGTCGAAACCTCGCCGCCGTTGGTCGCCGCCACCATCGACCGTTTCGGTCGCCTCGACGCTTTGGTGAACAACGCTTCCAGCTTCTTCCCGACCCCTTTCGGCAGCATCGACGTGGCCGCCTGGGACGAGTTGCTCGACAGCAACCTCAAGGCCCCCCTGTTTCTGACGCAGGCGGCGGCGCCGCACCTGGCAGACACCCGCGGCGCGGTGGTCAACATCACCGATATTCATGCCGAACGCCCGCTCGCCGGCTACCCCCTGTATTGCGCCGCCAAGGCGGGCCTGCTCGGACTGACGCGGGCCCTGGCCATCGAACTGGCGCCGCTGGTACGGGTCAACGCCGTGGCGCCGGGTCCGATCCTGTGGCCGGAGAGTGATCTCTTTGACAGCGCCGCGCGCGCCGAGATCCTGGCGCATACCTTGTTGCAACGAGCCGGTTGTCCGCAGGACATCGCGCACGCGGTACGCTACCTGCTCGAGGACGCGGCCTACGTTACCGGCCAGGTCATCAACGTCGATGGCGGCCGTACCGCGCATCTGTAGTC
>JAKOZI010000086.1 GCA_029780075.1 Pseudomonadota bacterium | reverse complement strand
TGGACGGTTGGGCCGGTCGGCGGACACATCTCAGTGGGGGCGATGCCACGCTCCTATCAAGTCACGCCGGCCGGTCCTTCACACCCGATGCCGACAAAACGCATGCTCATCAGCCCGAAGGCGACACCGAGCGTAAGAGCCAGACATCGGATGCTCAGGATCCAACCACCGCGCGAGCGGCACCATCACCCTGACACTGACCCGACCGTACTGGGTGCTGAGGCGTCCCTAGGGACGGCCTAAGGCGATAGGCCCCTCTTCTGCGGTGCCGTCCTACCGGACCTTCTGAATCTGTTGATACCCGTCGGGCACGTCGGCGGGGCCTTCGGAGGCGAGAATGCGCCCGGAGCCGTCGGAGTAGACGTGGTCGTACTTCGTCTCCACCTTGAGCAGTCCGCCGTCGGGCCCCTTGTAGGCGTCGAGTCCAAGCATCGTGTCACCCCAGCCGGCGAAGGCGGAGTCCTGGGCGGCTTGTCGGTTGGCGATCGTGTCCTGGTAGTCCCGGTTTTGCGCTTCCGTTTGCTGTCGCACCCAGGCGTTGACCGAGTCGAGCGCCGCTTGGCTGCGAGCCACGGAGTCCTTCATGAGCTTCTCGCCGACCTGGCTCTGGACCTTGAGCCACTGGGCGTTGGCGATGCAGTTGTTGAAGAAAAGGTCGGCGTCGTCGCTGTAAGACTTGAGTTTTCCGCTGACGGCCGAGTACATCGAGAAGTTGACCACCTGCCATTGGATGGACTCGAAAACTACCTGACCGTTGGACAAGGTCTGGACCCGCTGGGAAATGATGGGCACCAGCGCCTTGGCATCGAGACGGCGACCCTCGCCGGTGAAGGAGAACGTGATGAGATTGACCTGGGCGGTTGGGTCGGAAAAGACCATCTTGCCCGCGAGAATCCTATTGGACTCGGCTTGGGTCCTGGTGATTTGCTCGATATTGGCGCTCTCGGCGGCGGCGAGATCCTTGTCTTGTTCGGCGGTAGTCACCGACGAAATCTGAACATCGGAGACGTTTGCCGAGTGCTGGAAAAGCCACTCCAAATATTCTTGTGGCGTCTTGAGCGCAAGGATGGGATGGCCGCTCGCGTCGTTGTAGCCGCCGTCGGGATACATCGTGTTGATATCGCCCTGAAGCATCGGCACCACGAGCATCTGCTCGAATTCCACGGACGAAAGCCGTTGGGCGGCCCCTTCCTGGCTGGGGGAGCGGGCGAACAGGTTGACGTTGCCCGGGAACGACCAGCTGGAGAAGTTCCAGGCCACGCTCGATTCGCAGGTCCAGTCGGCGGGAATGATGGTGCGGGCTGCCTCGATGCCCATCGTCCGGTCCACGGCCTGGCACAACTTGTACTCACGGGGCTTGTCGGTGCCTGTCCCACCCGTGCCCTTGGGGCCCGGCGCCTGTGAGGTCCCGGTGCCCGGCGTCTTGCGGGTGGCCGTCTTGCTTCCGGGCGCTCCGATGAGCCCGCACCCCGTGGACATCGCCAGGACGAGGGCCACCACCACGAGCCGAACGAACTTGGACATCTACACTCGCCGCTCTTCACATACGTATGCCGCCCGCATTCGTCGGGCGGTGCTGAGATGTATACAACGTATGACTGAAAGCACTGGGCAGCCAGCGGCTGGTCGATTGATCTCCATCACGCTTGCTGGAATTGGGGAGGCGTAGGGCTGATTGCGATAGTCCCCCGGAGTTGGCGGTCGGCATTGCGTGGAGTGGGGATTATCTAATGGAGAATCTCCGTAGATTTGCGCGGGGCATTGGGCGAAGTAGATGAGGACTCCCTCGGCTGGTCGGAGGAGCCGAGAGAGCGCGCTGCTCGGGGCTCTGGCGGACCGAGGCCGACCCTTTGAACTCCTCCAGCGGCTTGTCGACGACGGCGTGGAGTTCGACATCACCACACTCGGGGTCCAAGAGATTCGAGAAGGGCCTGGCCGCCCAAACGAGAATCGCGTCATGGAACCCGCGGGGGTTCGTCATCCACACGTCCGAGGACAAGGAGCACTTCGTGCTGCCCTTCGCGAAGAGCTGCGCGAGCGAAGCGGGCCCTGACCGACGTCGACCTGGCCCTCAGGCCCGCGGCACCTGTCGAGGAAGACGGACCGATTGCATCTCTGCAGTTCAGAGCCGGTCTGACAAGTGGTCGGGGTGACAGGACCCACCGTCGCGGTCTCCTGCTCCTGCGTCGCAGGAACTCCCTCCGGCTCCCTGCATCATGTCCCCCGACGCGCAACGGCGGTTGATCGACTGTGTCGATCAACCGCCGTTTGCCGCGTCGGGGTGACAGGATTTGAACTGTTCACGCGCCTATTTGGCTGTAGTGCTTCGACCTGCACCGTAGGCATCTGACCTGCGGTGACGTAGAATCTAGCGCGTGAGAGGACAGGGCACAAGCGGACACGAAATGTCCCCAGTTATGCCCCAGTTGTGTCCACGTCTGTCCGCTGGTGGCAGGCGATGACGAGGGCGAAGCGG
>JAKOZI010000066.1 GCA_029780075.1 Pseudomonadota bacterium | reverse complement strand
CATCCTCACCGACAAGTTCGTGCCGGTCATCCGCGCCTGGGACATGACACCAAGCTCCCCGACAAGGGGCGAGGTGCTGACCATCCGCTGAACGCTGTTCCCCGACGGTTCGCCGTCGCCTTCATCCACCCACCGGGGTCACGTTACCCCGATGGGGGTGCCGTGGCCCCTTCTTCCAGAAGGAGAAACCACCATGGCACTCGCAGCCCTCAACCTCGCCTCACAAGCACGCTTTTCGCCCGGGCAGGTGGTCATGACCATCGGCGTCGACGAACTGGTCCGACAGGGCCGGCTCAACCCCACGCCGTACCTGCGCCGCCATCTTCATGGCGACTGGGGCGACCTGAGCGACAACGATCGGCAACTGAACGATGCCGCGCTCAAGTCTGGCGAGGATCGTCTCTTCTCGTCCTACGAGGTCACGCCCGACCTGAAGCTCTGGATCATCACCGAATGGGATCGCAGCGTCACCACGCTGCTGTTGCCCAGCGAATACTGATCCGCATCCAGCAGCCTCGTGCCGCTTCTTTCTTCCCACCCAGGGGCATGTCACCGCCCCGTGGGGGAGGTGCATGCCTCATTTTTTTGGAGCATCACCATGTCCCTCGATCTCGAAACCGCTGTGCAGGGCGACCTGCTCGAAGCGGCCGCTTCACCCCTCACGCTCAGCCTGCAGGACTTCGTGTCCGAGTTCGGCGACGAGCTGCTCGACTCGCTCAACCGCGCCAATCCTCCGGTCTACACCGGCCAAGTGCGGGGGCATCGGCAACTGATCCTCGCCGCGCTCAAGCGCAAGCTGTTCCCCGCGCAAGCCGATGTGGTCCACGCCGTCACCGAGCTGTTGGTCGATCGCGGCGAACGCGCCGCGATCGTCAATGGCGAGATGGGCTGCGGCAAGACGACCGTCGGCATCGCCACGGCCGCCATGCTCAACGCCGAAGGCTACCGCCGCACCCTGGTGCTCTCGCCACCCCACCTGGTCTACAAGTGGCGGCGCGAAATCCAGGAGACGGTGGCCGGTGCCAAGGTCTGGGTGCTCAATGGCCCGGACACGCTGGTCAAGCTGCTGAAACTGCGCGAGCAGTTGGGCGTGCCGGCGCAGGGCCAGGAGTTCTTCGTCCTCGGCCGCGTGCGGATGCGGATGGGGTTCCACTGGAAACCTGTCTTCGTTCGCCGGCGCACGCCTCACGGCGACGTGGGGGCCTGCCCGGCTTGCGGGCACGTCATCACCGACCTCGACGGCGAGCCGATCAACCCGGTCGAACTCGAAGCCGAGGAGTCCCGCCGCAAGTGCAGCCACTGCCGTGCACCGCTGTGGTCGTTGATCCGTCCCAGAGGCCTGTCCGCCAGCGACCAGTCCTCGACCGTGCTCAAGGCACTGAAGCGTATTCCAACCATCGGGGAAGTCACCGCGCAGAAGCTGATGCAGAAGTTTGGCGACGCCTTCCTCGCGTCGATGCTCGGGGACAACATCCACGAGTTCATCAACCTGATGGATGGCAACGGCGAGCTGGTCTTCTCGGACCGGCAAGCCCATCGCATGGAACGTGCGATGGCCAACATGGAGTTCGGCTTCGGCGAGGGCGGCTACCAGCCGTCCGAGTTCATCAAGAGGCAGCTTCCCCAAGGCACGTTCGACCTGCTCATCGCCGACGAGGCACACGAGTACAAGAACGGCGGCTCCGCACAGGGCCAGGCCATGGGGGTGTTGGCGGCCAAGGCGCGCAAGACGCTGCTGCTCACCGGCACACTGATGGGCGGCTACGGCGACGACCTGTTCCACCTGCTGTTCCGAGCCCTGCCGGGGCGGATGATCGAAGATGGCTACCGGCCGACGAAGAACGGCAGCATGACGTCGGCCGCGATGGCGTTCATGCGCGATCACGGGGTGCTCAAGGACATCTATTCCGAGAGCACCGGCACGGCGCACAAGACAGCCAAGGGCACCAAGGTATCGGTGCGCACGGTCAAGGCGCCGGGTTTCGGTCCCAAGGGCGTGCTGCGTTGCGTCCTGCCGTTCACGGTCTTCCTCAAGTTGAAGGACATCGGCGGAAATGTGCTGCCGCCCTACGACGAGGAGTTCCGCGAAGTCGCGATGGACACGGCGCAAGCTGCGGCCTATCGCGATCTGGCGGGTCGCCTGACCCAGGAGCTGAAGCAGGCCCTGGCGAAGCGCGACACGACGCTGCTCGGTGTGGTCCTCAACGTGCTGCTGGCTTGGCCGGACTGCTGCTTCCGGTCGGAACCGGTGGTGCATCCGCGCACGCGCAACACCTTGGCCTTCGTCCCGGCTCAGTTCAACGAGCTGGAGGTGATGCCCAAGGAACGCGAGCTGATCGAGATCTGCAAGCAGGAGAAAGCAGAAGGTCGCAAGACCCTGGTCTATTCGGTCTACACCGGCACGCGCGATACCACGTCGCGCCTGAAGGTGCTGCTGGAGCAGGAAGGCTTCAAGGTGGCGGTGCTGCGCGCAAGCGTGGATGCCTCCCGCCGCGAGGACTGGATCGCCGAGCAGTTGGACCGCGGCATCGATGTGCTCGTCACCAATCCCGAGCTGGTGAAAACCGGCCTGGACCTGCTGGAATTCCCGACCATCGTGTTCCTCCAGTCGGGCTACAACGTGTATTCGCTACAGCAGGCCGCCCGGCGCTCCTGGCGTATCGGCCAGAAGCAGCCCGTGCGCGTGATCTACCTCGGCTACGCCAACTCCTCGCAGATGACCTGCCTGGGGTTGATGGCCAAGAAGATCATGGTATCGCAGAGCACCTCCGGCGACGTGCCTGAATCGGGGCTCGATGTCCTGAACCAGGATGGCGACTCGGTGGAGGTAGCGCTGGCACGGCAGTTGGTGCATTGAGCATTGTTGAACTTGGCGGCCCCTTAGGGGGCCGTTCCTTTTGCGGTCGGCGATCAGTTCCCTTTGTTTGCTGCCCAAGTGTGCGGACGCGGCGATGGTGATGGCTCCATCTTCGAGGAACCGACCCATGCGACAGCCCCCCCGTCTCCTCGGCCTGGCCGTCCTGTCGGCGGTGATGGCCGAGGCCATCCTGCTGTCAGGTTGCGCCACGTCTGCGACACCTCCCGCATCTGCCACCGCAGACGACGCACCCGCGCTGCGCGCCGCGCTTCCGGTCCCCGAGTCAATTGCCACTGGCCCAGCCGCCTCCGCCGACCTCACTCCCATCGTCCGCTACGGACGCTACACGCTAGTCGAACTGGTTCCGGAACCGGCGCAGCGCGAACTGATGCGGCAGGTGGTCGAGGTCGTGATTCCGCCAAACCTCGACACCAACGTGGGCGACGCCCTGCGCCACGTCCTGCGGCGTTCGGGGTATCGATTGTGCGATACCGCAGATTCCGCGGCGCTGTATGCACTGCCGCTGCCTGCCGCGCATCTGCACCTTGGCCCGTTGATGCTGCGCGACGCGCTGCTGACGCTCGCAGGCCCTGCGTGGGATGTGTCGATCGATGATGGTGCGCGCCAGGTGTGCTTCAAACGTCATGCGACACCGGTCCCGGTTTCCGCGAATCCATCGGACGAGACCCAAGGTGCCGATCGCCGGGAGGTTCAGCCATGAGCGTCCCGCAAATGTCTCTCGACGATGCCGGCCGTCCACGCTGGCTGGAGATCGCGGCCGGTGTCTGGTTGGTGCTCGTGAGCGGCATCGCCATTGTCGACAGCGTGAGCCTCTCTCGCCTGATCGAACAGAGCCGCAGCAGCGCACAGGATGCCCAGGTGCAGGCTCTTGCCACCCGTGTCAGCGATCTCGAACATCAAGCCGAAGCCACGAAGCGCCAGCCCAAGCCTGTCGTCCAAGGCGACTTCGACGCTGCCCGCCAGGCGCTGGAGGAGCGGCTGGCGCACGTCGAACAGGCACAGGCGGCGGATGCCCACGGCGAAGACATCAAGGCGCTGCAGGCGCGCGTGGGCGTCCTCGAAGCCCGCCTGAAGAAGCGGGCACCGTCCGCCACAGCTCCCCGCAAGACCGCAGAGACGACCAAGCCCAAAGTGCCCGAACCGCCATTCGACGTGGTCGGTCTGGAATTGCGCGGCGGCGAACGCTTCGTGTCGATCGCATCGCGCGGCGCCACGGCGCTTACCGACCTGCGGCTGCTGCGCGAGGGTGAGTCGATCGGTGCGTGGCAACTCCAGGCCATCGACGCGCATGCCGTCGTCTTCCGCGTGGACGACCAGACCGTGCGCGTCGCGCTGCCGTAGGAGCGTGCCATGAAGCCAGGCTTGGCGACCTCGATCGGCCTTGCTGTGGCGCTCGCCCTCGTGGCGGCCGGTGGATTCGCGCAGTCGGCGCCGGTGGCGAACTCCCGCGTGATCCCGAGCCTGGTGCAGAACAGCACCGACGCCGGGCTGGACGAACGCCTCGCGCGGGATTGGGGACTGCGGCCCGAGGAATGGGCGCGCTATCGGCAATTGATGCAGGGGCCGCTCGGCATCTATTCCCCGAACCTCGATCCGCTCACCGCCCTGGGCATCGAGGCCCGCAGCGACGAGGAGCGCAACCGCTACGCGGAGCTGCAGGTACAGGCCGAGTCGCGGCGCGTGGGCAAGACGCTGGCCTATCAGCGCGCCTACGATGCTGCCTGGCAGCGCTTGTTTCCCGGCCAGCCGCGCGTGAACCTGCCCGGCGCACAGAGTCCCGGTTCAGGCAACAAGGGCTCCGGGCGGCTGGCAGTCTTCGTCAAGGCCGACTGCCCGCTGTGCGAACAGCGCGTGCGCCAGTTGCAGGCAGCTGGCACGACCTTTGATCTCTACATGGTCGGCAGCCGCCAGGACGATGCCCGCGTCCGCCACTGGGCCACGCAGGCTGGCATCGACCCCGCCAGAGTGCGGGCGCACACGATCACGCTCAATCATGATGGTGGGCGCTGGTTGTCCTTGAGCCTGCCCGGTGAGTTGCCTGCCGTAGTGCGCGAGGTGAATGGCCAATGGCGGCGCCAGTAGCAGCGGCACGGGCCACAGGCGCAGTGCTGGCCCTCTGCGCCTGGGTGCCGATCGCATCGGCCCAGGAAGTACCGCCGCCGGCTTACCAGCTTGCCGCACAGCAGGCGGGCATACCCTCGCCAGTGCTGTTTGCGGTCGCTCTGCAAGAGAGCGGCGCGCGGCTGCACGGCCGCCTGATTCCCTGGCCGTGGACCCTCAACGTCGCCGGCCATGCGGAGCGCTATGCCACACGGGCCGAAGCCTGCGCCGGGCTGCGTCGAGCGCTTGCACACACACCCGCCAGCCGCATCGACGCGGGCCTCGGGCAGGTGAACCTCGGCTATCACGCGCACCGCTACGAGCATGCCTGCGACCTGCTCGATCCGTACCGCAATCTCGCCATCGCTGCGGACATCCTTCTGGAGCAGCACACACCGGGCGAGGACTGGATGGTCGCCATCGGCCGCTACCACCGGCCCGCCGGCGGCGAGCCGGCCGCCCGCTACCGCCGCAGCGTTCATCGGCACCTTGCCCGCGTGCTGGGTTCGGACACATCCGTTTCTTCCAACGCTTTTATCCGGACCCGCACGCCATGAACTACATCCTGCTTGTTGCCGCCCTTGGGTTGTGGTCGGCCACCGCCGCCGTCGCGCAAACGGCCCTCCAGCCAACTCAGACGACCGCGCCCCAACCGCTGATCGTCGTTGAGGACCATGGTGGCGTATCGGCCTTGCCGTACTATCAGGCCCTCCATCCACAGGACGCCGGCCCAGATCAGCCGCCCGTCGCGACGCCCGTGCCCCGCGCGGGCAATTCGGCCGTAGCGGAAGCGGCCATGCTCCCGGTTCGCTCGGCGCGGCTGTCGCCCGGCGACGAGCCACGCCGAGTGATTCGCGCACCGGGCCTGTCGCCGTTGTTCCTGGTGGGCGACGACGATCGCTCGCGCGCCTGGCTGCGACAGCGGCGCGCGGCCCTGCAGGAACTGCGGGCGATGGGACTGGTGGTCAACGTGGCCACGCCCGAGGCCCTAGTCACGCTACGCCGGCTCGCGCCTGGGCTCATGCTTTCGCCAATCTCCGGCGACGACCTGGCGCAACGGCTCGGCATCCGCCACTACCCGGTGCTGATCACAGCCACCGGCATCGAGCCTTGAAGCGAAATACGTTGAAGCGTCCGCCATGGCCCATCCCAATTCCGTCGAGGTACTGCTGCGACCAGCGGTGGAGCTTTACACCGTCGCGGTATGTGGCGGCGCCTCGTTACTGTGCCTGGTGGCGCCGTGGTCGCTCGCGCTGAGTCCCTTGCTGGGTCTGGGTAGCGCACTGGCGTTTCTCACCTTTGGTGCCATCCGCTGGCGGGATGCATTGGTCGTCCTGCGCTACCGGCGCAACATCCGGCGTCTGCCACGCTACGTGATGACCAGCCGTGATGTGCCGGTCAGCCAGCAGAGGCTGTTCATCGGCCGGGGCTTTCGCTGGGACCAGCGCCACACGCACCGGCTTGTGCAGACCTACCGGCCGGAGTTCCGCCGCTACGTGGAGCCGACGGCGATCTATCGGGCGGCGCGGCGGATCGAGGAGCGGCTGGAGTTCGCCCCCGTCCCGGTCTCGAAGCTGGCGATGGCCCTGGCCTGGGACAGTCCGTTCAATCCAGGGCGCCCAATACCGCCGGTCGGCGGGCTGCCGCGGCTGCACGGCATCGAGCCGCAGGAAGTCGACGTGACGCTGCCGCTTGGCGAACGGGTCGGTCATTCGCTGGTCCTGGGAACGACACGGGTGGGAAAGACCCGCCTGGCCGAGCTGTTCATCACGCAGGACATCCGGCGCAAGGCAGGCGGCCAGCATGAGGTGGTGATCGTCTTCGATCCCAAGGGCGATGCCGATCTCCTGAAGCGCATGTATGTGGAGGCCAAGCGCGCCGGGCGCGAGGGCGAGTTCTACGTCTTCCATCTCGGTTGGCCGGACATCAGCGCGCGCTACAACGCCGTGGGCCGCTTCGGGCGCATCTCGGAAGTCGCCACCCGCATTGCAGGCCAGCTCTCGGGCGAAGGCAACTCGGCGGCCTTCCGAGAGTTCGCCTGGCGCTTCGTCAACATCATCGCGCGGGCCCTGGTGGAACTGGGGCAGCGCCCCGACTACCTGCTGATCCAGCGCCACGTCGTCAACATCGACGCGTTGTTCATCGAGTATGCCCAGCACTTCTTCGCCAAGAACGAGCCGAAGGCCTGGGAGATCATCGTCCAGCTCGAAGCCAGGTTGAACGACAAGAACATCCCGCGCAACATGATCGGGCGCGAGAAGCGAGTCGTGGCGCTGGAGCAGTACCTCTCGCAGGTGAGGGTCTATGACCCGGTGCTCGACGGCCTGCGCAGCGCAGTCCGCTACGACCGAACCTACTTCGACAAGATTGTCGCGAGCCTGCTGCCGCTGTTGGAGAAACTGACCACCGGCAAGATCGCCCAACTGCTCGCGCCGAACTATTCCGATCTGTCCGACCCTCGGCCGATCTTCGACTGGATGCAGATCATCCGCAAACGCGCGGTGGTCTACGTCGGGCTCGATGCGCTGTCGGACGCGGAAGTCGCTGCAGCCGTCGGCAACTCGATGTTCAGCGACTTGGTGTCGGTCGCGGGCCACATCTACAAGTTCGGCATCGACGACGGCCTGCCTGGTGCCTCCCTCAGCGTGAAGGTGCCGATCAACGTGCATGCCGACGAGTTCAACGAGCTGATGGGCGACGAATTCATCCCGATGATCAACAAGGGTGGCGGCGCCGGGGTGCAGGTCACGGCCTATACGCAGACGCTCTCGGACATCGAGGCGCGCATCGGCAACCGCGCCAAGGCCGGCCAGGTGGTCGGCAACTTCAACAACCTGTTCATGCTGCGCGTGCGCGAGACCGCCACGGCCGAGCTGCTGACGCGGCAACTGCCCAAGGTCGAGGTTTACACCACGTCGCTCGTGAGCGGCGCCACCGACAGCTCCGACCCGACCGGCAATACCGCCTTTACCTCCAATACGCAGGACCGCGTCACGAGCACCAGTGTGCCGCTGATCGAGCCGTCGCATGTCGTCGCGTTGCCCAAGGGGCAGTGCTTCGCACTGATCGAGGGTGGCAACCTGTGGAAAGTTCGCATGCCCCTGCCGGCGCCCGACCCTGACGAGGCGATGCCGAAGGATCTGCAGGAGCTGGCCGGCTACATGCGGCAGCACTACGTCGAGGCTGGCGACTGGTGGGAGAACCAGGGCTTGCCCAGCCTGCAGGACAGCGCACTGCCGGTCGACCTGATGGACGACTTCAAGCAGATGGCCGGCGATGCCGCGGCGGCCGAGGCATGACCGACCCGGCCGTCGCCGCGCAACGGCAGCAGGTTCGCCAGCAAGGCCTGATCGCGGGTCTGGTAACGCTGCCGTTTCGCTTCTTTGGCGTACTGTGCGGCTCGCTGCTGCTATGCATCGTCATCGAGTGCATCGGTCTGCATTTCTTCTGGCCTGAGCAAGGCTGGCACCATGCGCAGGGCATGCTCGACTACGAGCTCGCCCAGGTCTCGGAAAACTTCACACGTAGCGTGCTCGTGCAGGAGCCGGGGCGTAGCGCGCGCCGGCTCATCGAGCATGCCTACGACTGGATGTTCCTCAAGAGCGGTCTGCTCGATTGGATACGCGATGCCGCGGCGCAGTCCCGCGCCGGCGCGCACAACCAGGCTCATGACTTCCGCTACTACCTGGGCCAGGTATATGTGCACGTGGAGAGCTACCTGATCGCGTCGGCCTACACCGTGCTGGTTTTCCTTGTGCGGCTGCTGGTACTGACCCTGACCTTGCCCCTGTTCCTGATGGCCGCATTCGTCGGGCTAGTGGACGGGTTGGTGCGTCGAGACGTGCGCAGGTTCGGCGCCGGGCGCGAATCGGGCTTCGTCTATCACCGCGCGCGAGCGAGCCTGATGCCGCTAGCCGTGCTGCCGTGGGTTACGTATCTGGCGCTGCCCGTCAGCGTCCGTCCGCTGCTAATCCTCCTTCCCAGCGCAGCGCTGCTCGGGATTGCCGTGGACATCGCTGCGGCGACGTTTAAGAAGTACATCTAGTCTAGTGCCCGGTTGCGGCTGTCGGCGATGATGAGCACGCACCCGTCAGCGGTTAGCGGCGCCGTCCTCGCCGCGGCTAGGCCGACGCGCCCGGGCTCACCACGGACCCTTAGTTAGACCGGGGATCTACGCATTAGGCTCAGGCTGAGGAGCGGTCGCCGCTTCTGGCTCGGGTTCGGGGCGCGCGGGGTCGAGTCCGAGGTAGACGTAGCTCGGCTCGCGCCGGAGTCCCTCGGCCGGAGACGTGCGCACCAATCGCAAGTTCTCCGCATCGTAGGTCATGCCGTCCACCAGGCACGACTCGGCGACGCGAGGGTTGTACCCGTGCAGCCAGACGAAGTTCTTCTTCGTCCAGGCCAGCACGGCTTTCTGAAGCGCCCGGCTGTCCTTGTCGTAGTCGACCTGGCTGACAGCGAGTCCCATCACGTTCAAGCAGAAGCCAAGAATCTTTGCCCCTTTGAAGTTGGCGAAGCGCCTCATGCGAGCAATCTCGTCATAGAGAAGCCGGCGTACCTTGAACTTCACAACACGGCCGGCTGGGCCGTCGAGGTGATTGAAGTTGAACAGCTCACCCCACACCGAGTTGTGCTGAATCGACCAGCAGCCCCACTGCGGCGACCTGACCGCCGAAGCATGGAAGATCACCTCGAAGATCATGCTGGCGATGTGATCGTAGAAGGTCTCGCGTGGGTGGCCGTGCTTCTCTTTCACACGAATGCGGACGTGGTCGGGGACTCCCTTTTCGTCGAGGATCTTGACCGCGTCTTTGATGAACTCAACGACGACACGCAGTCGGCGGGACGAGTCGGTGTCCCAAGCGCTGGTGAGTTCGTTCAGCGCATAGAGATCGGAGGCAGCATTCTCGATGTAGCCCTTAGCGCGATAGAGCACGAACGAATGGCCGCCATACCCTTCTTCGACGTAGCTGCGAAACGTCATCAATACCACCCGGCAGTAGGCTTCCCACTGCGCGGCGTCCCATTCCCTCTTACCGTAGATGTCAGGGTCAAGCAGGGTTCCGATTGTCTCGACCATCTCATAGTTAGCGAACATCGCTTGGCTGAGAGGCTTGTGGTAACCGATCAGACCCGACTCGTAGCCCTCTGCTTCGTGGTAGAGGAATGAGTCCTTGTTTGCCAGTGCCTCGTTGACTATGTTCTTGGCGTAGACCTCCACTTGGATGCCGTGCTTTTTCATCTCTGCCATTGCCTGGAACACGGCCAGGGCGGTACCAGGCGAAGACTCGACGATTGCGCGGCACAGTCTTTTGTCGGCAATGAGCAGAAGCAGGTCGTTAGCATACCCCTCCACCTTCGGTGGGGTACGCTTCGCTTCCCCTTCGCGCTCGACCCGGTAGTTCTTGAGCCTGCCCCTATCCGTAGCGTGACGGACAAGCGAACTGGCCGAGTAGGCTAGCTCGTCTGCGATTACGGCGAGCTCCGTCGGTGATCCCTTGAGGATGAATCGATACAGGGTCTGCGCGAAGCGTTCAGCGTTGTGCCTACCGTACTTGGGTGGACGGATGAACGCGAACCAAGTCCAAGTGAGGAACGTCAGCAGGAACAATCCGCCCAGGATCGCTTGCCACGATGCAGGCGTCAGGAGGTTGCCCTTTGGTACGAGCCACTGCTCAGCGCGCCAGAGGTCCGTCAGCAGCGTGAGCACGCCGACAGCGGTGACGACCGAGAACGTGATGCCCAGCAGAGGTATAGGGGTGGTCCGAACCCGGAACCGGTAGCGGACGTCGGCGATTGTCCAGGCCAACACCATGAGCGCGAGACCCGCGAGGAACTCCGAGAAGCCGAAGAACTTCTGCCCACTCCCATCGAGAGGGATGAAGCAAATGCCCACGAAGCACTGTTCAACTGTCACTTGGACCTCCTCTTTGTATCCGTCGCCTCCATCGTCGAGCCTTCAAGCGGAAGTGGATGCCCGCGATCTGTGTCTGCCTGAATTCGACTTCAGGTCGAACCCTGAATAGCCACTCTCGTCGATGTGAAAGCATTCCATTCCCGTCCCTCGCTTGCGTCACCGCCCGAGCAGCGCGGCGGCGGCATTCATCTGCTCGTGCTCGAAGGCCGGCGCGAAGTCATCCAGCTCGGCCGCGCGCAATCCGACCTCCGGGCTGAGTGCGACCTGGCGCCAGCGTGATACTGCGTCATGCACCTCACCCAGCACGGCCAGGGCCTGTGCCTCGTCCAGCGCGAAGTACGATGCGCGGGCCAGCAGCATCTGCACGTCGGTGATCGGCCCATCCTGCTCGTTCAGCCAGGTCTTGGACTCCCTGTCCTTGTCCGGGAAAGGATTGATGTCGAAGGCAGGCGCAAGGCGCCACAGCCCGTGCTCCACGTGCAGGAAGCCGTGGTTCTGCAGGTGATCGTCCACGTTGGTGATCAGCAGGTTCAGCACCAGGCGGCGCCAAAGCTGGCGCACATCCTCGGTGGGTGCGTGGCTGTGGGAGCGAATGGCGTCGGCGATCTCCGTGTAGCTGCGATCCTCTTCGCGTGAGGCCTGCAGCAGCGATGCGGCCGACTGGTAGGGGATGCGGCCGTCTTCGGCGTCGCGGTCGAACCGGCGGATCACCGCGACCGGCGCCTCGTTTCCCCTGTCACCCAGCAAGACGATGCGCGCGGGCGCGGCGTCAATGCCGGCCCGTGCCGCCAGCTTCAGGGCCAGGACCTCGCCGCGCGTGACGCTGCGGGTGTCGCCCACGCTCGGAAACTTGCCGATGGCCAGCCAGCCGTCCTCATCCACCATCGTGCACTTGGGCCGCAGCCCACCGAGCGACGTCCCCTTGCCTTGCAGGTAGCGCAAGTCATCGGCCGATTCCTGCCCGCGTTCGACGGCGCGGCTGGCCTGGTAGATGTGCTCCAGCTCGATCAACGGCGGCGTGTTGCGCCGGCCTTTCGCGACCGTCCTGTGCCACGTCCCATCTGCATCGCGCAGGCGCAGTGCGCCGACCCGGCTGAAGTCGTCGACCGCCAGCAGGTAGTCCAGCTCGGTGAGGGCCGGCAGTTCCGGATCGGCCCTGCGGCGCTTGGCATGGTCGCGAGCGATGATGCGCCGGCCCCAGGCATCCGGCGCGGTATCTGCGATCGCCCCATGGAACACGGAATCGTGTG
>JAKOZI010000047.1 GCA_029780075.1 Pseudomonadota bacterium | reverse complement strand
AATACCGTTACGCTTGGCGGCCATAGCCCTTTGGACCCACCCCTTCCCATCCCGAACAGGACCGTGAAACGAAGGTACGCCGATGATAGTGCATACTTCATGTGTGAAAGTAGGTCACCGCCAGGCTCCCCCATCTAAAAGCCCTCCCCGGTTAGCCCCGGCGAGGGCTTTCGCCTTTCTAGCAATCAACAGTGCAAAGACGCATGATGTTGCGCACGCGCACTTCCCTGCTCATCCCCAGCAACCTGCGGCGACGATTCATGCCTGTGGCGCGATGACCAACTCCCCCTTCTTCGATCGACAACTGGTGATGACCGGCGACGGTTCGCACTCCCTGTATCTCGCCGCGTGCAACGAGCATTACCATTCGACCCATGGTGCGCTGCGCGAGTCGCAGCATATCTTCATTGGCTATGGCTACGACGAGATGGCCGCCAACGCCGGTGGCCGTCTGCGTATTCTGGAAGTCGGCTTCGGTACCGGCCTCAACGCACTGTTGACCTGGGAGCGCTGTGCTCAGGGGATGTCAGCCGTGGAATACGTCGCCATAGAGGCATTTCCGGTCACGGTGGAACTCGCTTCGCAGTTGAATTACGCGAGTTGTCTGGAGAATTCCGCAACCCAGGAGATCTTCGCAGTGATGCATCAGTGTTCCTGGGGGATCTGGAGGAATCTCGGGGGGAACTTCTCCCTTCTCAAACTGCAGACCAGGATCGAGGATTTTGAGCCGGTAGATCCGTACGATCTGGTGTACTTCGACGCCTTCTCTCCACCGGTTCAGCCGGAACTATGGACCCGAACCATTTTCGACAAACTGTATCGGTGCATGCGCCGCGGCGCTGTGCTGGTGACCTACTGCGCCAAAGGTGAAGTAAAACGAAATCTCAGGGCCGGCGGCTTCGTGCTCGAGAACCTGCCCGGGCCGCCAGGGAAGCGCGAAATCACGCGCGCCAGAAAGCCTTGAGAAGGGGGGGATCCTAGTCGCCACCGCGACGGCTGTTTCGCCACGTGGCGAGGGCGTCGATTACCGCCTGAAGGCTCGACAACAACGAGATGCCGGCGGGTGTGACTGCGCGTTGAGCCCCCGCACCACCAACCCAGAGTTCGACCGGCGCGGGCAGCAGTTGCCGCAGTTGGCTGAGCAGTGGCAAGACCTGCCTGACGGGGAAGGCTCCCGAAAAAGACACGGCAACAATGTCTGCCCGGTGCGCCAGCGCCGCCATTTGAATATCGAACAGGGGGGTTTGCGTACCGAGTGAAATACAGGTCGCGCCGTCGAGGACCAGCAGCACCTCTGCCATCAGCAGTCCGAGAATGTGTTGTTCTTCGGGAACGGTCGTGAGCAGGATACGCGGCTGGCCGCCACCCGGGGGCAGCCTGCCAATGGCCTGGCGCAACAGGGACTTCATCTGTTCGGTATAAAGGTGCTCCTCGAAGACCGCAAACTCGCCATTCATCCAGGCTTCACCCACCGCCTGATTGAGCGGTGCAACGACATCGAGGACGAAGCTTTGCAATCCCATGCGCATCATCGCCTGACTGAGCGCCTGCCGAAGCGCCGGCACATCATGAGCTTTCACCAGCCGCAGCGTTTGCCGAACAAGCTTCTCCGCGGGCTCCGGGTCGCACTCCTTGATCGCTAGGCACGGACTGCACAGCGCGGCAAGCTCTGCCTCGCTGGCGGCGAACAGCTTGCCGGGACGGTGGCCTTGGTCGATCAGGCGCTTGATCAATCGCAGTCGTTCCACCTGCTCAGCGGGATAAACGCGTTCGCCATGGTGATCTCGAGTAGGCTGCGGGAAGCCGTATCGACGCTCCCAGACACGCAAGGTATCCTTGCCTAGACCCGTGTCGCGCTCGACAGTACTGATGTTCATCTCTGGGCGAGTAATCATGGTGTCCTGGTCAATGTTGCGTAGTGCACAGAATCACAAGCAATTTTGATCTGATTTTAACCAAAATTGCCATAACTGTCCAGGACAAACGGAACCTGGCCTGTGCAGAGAAGCTGTCCGACGGGGAATTGGGCTTTGCCGAGGAGTTGGGCGCGGCACCCCATTTACAACCTGGTCGGCATACAATGCGCGCAGGGGTTTGCCGGCCGGAAGTTTGAATCTTCGGAACTGCTGCTGACAGCGAAGGTGTGCGGGTGGCGCGCCCAGCAGTCTGCCAACAATGCGAGAGGACTCGAAATGAGCAGCGTTTTTTCGCCGCCACCGCAGGACCGTTTGCGAGATCGGACGCCACTCTGGCGTGTTTGGCGACCGGTACACCGGACCTGGGGGCGGTCAGTGGATATTGCGTTCGGTGCTGGTGGCAGCAGATGCTGAAGCTGTCGCTTCCCATCGCGCTGCGCCAGCGCCGTACCGGGTTTTACCTGCTCCTCGGCCTGGTGGTCGCCCTCCTGGCTTTCGGGGCCTATCGGTACTGGCACAGGGCGCCACACTACAAGGGGGTGTCGCGCCTGCAGGTCGACCTGCGGCAACCTGAAATGCTGCTGGTCACACGCAATCTGAGTGCATTGCCGAAGGACATCGCAGCGGCACCTCTGCTCGCTGGACTGGTCGATGAGCAACTGGTCTTTCACTACGAAGAGGACGAGGCGCGGCTTTCAATTGAGGGAAGCCTGCGTCGACTGGCGTACGAGCACAAGCTGGGCATCGAAGATCGGTTTCTGTCGACACTGCTGGCCGGGCCAGCGGAGATCGGGCTCTGGCGCTCGGGCAAGGGCCGCCCGGAGCACGTCGTCGTCAGGCTGGAACGTGGCGTGCTGGCCAGGTTGACCGAAGCACTGGCGCGGATCGCGCTGGACGATCGGCAGTTGAAGCAGGCCGGCAAGTTCTCCGTGGGTGGTGACGATGTCACGCTGTATACGCTTGACTACGGTGGTGGCCGCACGCTGGCCTTTGCAGGTCGAGGCGACAACTGGGTCTTTCTTTCAGATCCGGCGCTGGCGCTCGATATCGAGGGCAAACTGACCGCCGACGCCGAAGTGGTTCTCGGCGACCTGCTGCGTGGTAGCCAGCCCTGGCAGGCGAAACTGCCTGCGTCGACGACCGCGCAACACTCTTTCGTCGCCGGTTCGCGGGCACTGACCATGGGTTACGAACATTTCCTGCCGACGCTGACCGGCTTGCGCTTCGACCAGGAGGGTGGCAGGTGGCAGGCCAGCCTCCGTCTGCAGCCAACAAAGCCTCCGGTCACCCATGACATGGCCGAGATCTGGCGTGCTGTACCCCTCGGAGCCGCTTTCTGTAGCGCATTGCCGGTCGACTGGCAGGCTGCGGCGGCACCTCTGACAACACTGCTCGGCAGCAACCCAGCGATACCGCCGACTCTGGCCGCGCTGGACCCAATCGCTGCCGTCTGCTGGTATGCCAATTCCCGCCTCGCGGCGCCGCTGTTCATCGCTCGTGCGACGGGGGCGATGCCCCCTGATGTCGGCCAGTTGCTGGCCCAACTGGCCGAAAAATCCTGGTCCGCCAGCGGCGCCCCAGCCGCGGGCAACGGCGGCGAGGGTCAGGTCCATGTCGCCACCGTGGCGTCGCGCCACGGCATTCGCCCGCCAGACGGCGGCGCGCGTGCCTTCGAGCCGGCGCTGGCCCAGCACGCGGGGCTGATTCTCTTTTCCCCCGACCGTCGCCAGGTCGACGCGGCGTTAGCCGTCGCTGCCCGGCGGGCAGCGGCACTGGGTGACGAGGCTGGCCTGCGCGGCCCTGGCTGGCTGGTCCTCGATCCGCCGTCGCTGGCACGGCTGATACGCTCCGAAGTCCAGGAGGTCCTGCCCGCAGATGAGGAGTCGTTTTTCAGGGAAGTGGCGCGCAATCGCCTCTGGCCACGGCTCGAAGCCTGGGCAAAAGAGCAACCAGCGGTCGTCGCCGTCCCCGGCGCGGTCGGTGCGGATGGTTTCGTCGCTCTGGAGATCCGGCCGTTGCAGGACAGTCCCCGGTGATCGGACGTCGGCGGTTCCTTGGCGCCCTCGGAGGCCTGACCCTGGGCATCGCCGGAGGACCCGTGGCTGCGCTCAACGCCGACTTCCCGACGGCGCTGCTGCCAAGCATGCTCGATGGCCCACAAACCGACCGTTTCCGGGCCTGGATGTCGTTCATCATCGCCGACCAGATCCGTCGCGGTCCATCGCCACGCTGGTTTCACCGTGACTGCGCCGGTCTTGCGCGTTTTGCGGTGGCCGAAGCCCTGCGTCCGCACGATTTGCGCTGGCGCCGGGCCAACGGCTACACAGGACGTCTGCCGCCGGAAATCGAACTGCGCCCAGAACAGGCGTCGCTGCACAACGGCTGGACGACGCTGGCTGGCGACCAGCAGGCTTTCGTCACCGCGTTGACGCTGGTCCAGAAGAACAGCCGCTGGCTTGGCCGAGAAAGCGCCATGGCCAAGGCCGGTGACCTGCTGTTTTTTGATCAGGGCGACGATCAACATCTGATGATCTGGATGGCCGGCTGGATCGCCTATCACACCGGCCAGCCGGCTGCCGCAGGCAGCCGGCAGAGCGCCGGCAAACGTCGGCAATCCTCGGAAGAGATCGAAGACAATGGCCTGCGTGCGGTCACGCCGGCGCAATTGCTGCAATGGAAGGACACCAGGTGGCGACCACGCGACGACAACCCCAATTTCGCCGGCTTTTATCGACTGGCTTTCTTGTCGCGCTGATCCTGGCGCTGCTCGGTCTTGCCGGAGCCGGAACGGCCGGCGAGATGACGGCTGCCCACTCGAACTATCGCCCGCTGAGCGGCGAGGAGTTCTTTCTGCTCGCCGAGAGCAGTTACGGATCCGACGAACAATCTTCGGTGCGCCTCGAGATCCAGCGCGATTCGTCGGAACTGGAGGAGTACGGAGGGGTAGATATCGCCATCTACCGGGTCCCCGACCCGATCGTCTTCCTGCGCGCCCAGAGCAACCTGCATCGTGTCAAGGTGCCGGCCAGGCCCCAGCCCGAGGGCATGGCCAACATGCTGCAACTCTCGTGGGACAAGATCTGGGCCAACACCCGCTTCGCATGGAAGCGCCTGTTCTCGCCAGCGGCCCGGCGGGCGACCACCGCCGCCGCTCCGGAGTTGAAGACGCCGAACGAGATGCTGACGCCGACGCGCCTGCGCCATCCGCCAGCCTATGCGCCGTTGCCCGGCCTGACGCTGAGCGACCGCTTCCGTTACCCGGTGCACCGCGCCAAGCCGATCGTGCCGCCAGCCGACGTCAAACTCGCCGGCAGCAGCAGCGAATTCCTGCCCAACAACGAAGGCAACGTCCG
>JAKOZI010000025.1 GCA_029780075.1 Pseudomonadota bacterium | reverse complement strand
CTGAACTGCGGTTCATCCAGCATCAAGTTTGCGGTGTTCGATTCCTCGGCCGCGCCACTGCCGCGTCAGGCATTGTGGAATGGCAAGGTGCAGGGAATCGGCGGCGCCAACCCGGATTTCGGAGAGACCGGAGTTGCGCCGTTCTCGATCGAACTGGACACGGCACATCCGTATCGCGCCGCACTGCGCCTCATCCGCGATCGTGTCAGCCGGCGGCTCGACGGCCGCCACGTAGGTACGGTCGCCCACCGTATCGTCCACGGCGGCAGCAAATACTCCATGCCCGTGCGCCTGGACGCAAATGTCCTGGCCGACCTCAAGGGCTACATTCCTCTGGCCCCGCTGCACCAGCCATTCGCGCTCGAAGCCGTGGAGATCCTGCTGCGGGAGCAGCCCGAGTTGCCGCAGATGGCCTGCTTCGACACAGCCTTCCACCACACCCTGCCTCAGGTCGAACAGGTATTGCCGCTGCCCTACGACGCCTGGCAACGCGGCCTGCGTCGGTACGGATTCCACGGCCTGTCGTATGAGTACATGGCAGTGGCCTTGCCCGAGCGCCATGGCGACGCCGCGTGCGGGCGCACCGTCGTTGCCCACTTGGGCAGTGGCGCCAGTCTGTGCGCCATGCAAGGACTCAAAAGCGTGGCCACCACCATGGGCTTCTCCGCGCTTGACGGCCTGATGATGGGCACCCGCACCGGCGCGCTCGATCCGGGTGCGGTGCTCTACCTGATGGAAGTCGAGAAGCTCTCACTAGAGCAAGTGGGGCGCGTCCTCTATCACGAGTCCGGCCTGCTCGGCGTTTCGGGAATCTCGGCCGAGCCGCGCGTCATTGTCGGGCACGAGAACGATGCAGGCGAAACGGGGGAGCGAGCGCGCTTGGCACTGGCCCTTTACGTGCGACGCATCGTGCGCGAGATCGGGGCCCTGGTCGCCGTGCTGGGCGGTCTGGACATGTTGGTGTTCACGGCGGGTGTCGGTGAACACAATGCGTTCATTCGCGAGCGCATCTGTGCGGCGCTGGGCTTTCTGGGCATTGCCCTGGATACCGACGCCAACGCCCGCCACGCGGCGAAGATTTCCAGCGACCACAGCCAGGTCATCGTGGCGGTCGAGCCCACCAACGAAGAGTGGATAGCCGCCAGCCACGCACTGTCCTGCCTGGACAGGGAGAAGGCGCGATGACGATCGATGCCTTCCATGGATTCACGCTCGCCATCGTGCTGTTGTTCGTGGGCAAGGGCCTGGTTGCGCGTTGGGGCATCTTGCGTCGATACAGCATCCCGGAATCCCTGGTGGGCGGCCTGGCCTGCGCCCTGGTTGTCTTCGCCCTGTACTACGGTGCGGGGATCGTCGTCAGTTTCGATCTCGAAGCGCGTGACGCGCTGCTGCTGTACTTCTTTGCGGCCATTGGCCTGGGTACCGACGCCCGCACGCTGCGCCATGGTGGGCGGCCCTTGCTGATCCTGTCGGGGTTGGCCATCGGGTTCATGGTGCTGCAGAACCTGGCCGGGATGGAGATGGCACGCGCCTTCGGCCTGGATCCGCGCGCCGGGCTGATGGTGGGATCGATTTCCCTGACCGGAGGCGTGGGCACCACCTTGGCCTGGTCCGATCACTTCGTTCAAAACCTCGGCATTGCGCAAGCGCAGGAACTGGGATTGGCAGCGAACATGATCGGCCTGATCGCGGCCTGCACCATCGGCGGCCCGATCGCAAGCCTGCTCATGCGCAGGCATCGGCTTCAAGCCGGAGACAGCGCCCTGGAAATTGGCACGCTGCACAGCAATGAGCAGCATGCCCGCCTGGACTACTACGGCGTGCTGCTGGCATTGCTCTGGCTCAACTTGGCCTTGATGCTGGGATACGGAATCAATGCCTTGGTAGCGCGTACCCCCGTCACGCTGCCCGCCTTTGTGGGCTGCCTGCTGGC
>JAKOZI010000021.1 GCA_029780075.1 Pseudomonadota bacterium | reverse complement strand
GCCCCGAATAACGCCCAATATATTATCCACATGTATCAATTATAACATAGGATATGCTATATAAGTAACATGAGAGGTTTTACGTTGTTGGAAGTAATTATTGTAGTGGTTATTATAGCGATACTAGGGGTATTAGGTATAACAATGATAGACAGATATGATGCAGCTACTAAGCAAACACAATATTGTGTTGTACTTAGTACAATCGAAACCGGTGTTAACAACTACATTACTAGGTACCATGTGGTGCCAACAGCTTCACAACTACAAGAATATATGGAAGGAGGAGAATTATTGGTAAATCCGTACACAAATCATAATATATTCCTTGACGCAGGGGCTGTATCAACAGGTGGGTGGAATATAGACCAATATGGCAATATACAAAGTACAGTGGAGTGTGAGGTGATGGAATAATGATGCTAGGTGAATGGTTAATTAGTAAAGGATATATCACTGAATCGCAGCTTGAACAAGCGCTAGAAAATCAAAAAACAATAGAACGTGGTAAAGGTCTCGGAAGAATACTGATAGAAAGCGGAGTAATAACGAAAGATACACTAAAACAGTTCTTTCTAGAAGAATACAAATTAGAATGTGTCGATGAACAAACTGTGTGGAATTTTTTACATGAACATAATATAAACAATCTTGACCAATATGCAGAAGTACTCGGTATAGCATCTGATTTATTGAAGAATATACTGATACGAAACAAATTCTTTGTATTCGACATCGTTGGTACTAAAGGGAAACGTACTATGAAAATAGCTGTAGTACCGCCTATTAATAACGCTGATATAGATGCGTTAAAACGGTATCTTAATGCTAATTTTAAAGTATATGGGCTACTTGATGATGATTTTAATAAATTAGTCGACTTTTTTAGCCAACAGATGGCTATTAGCGAAGAAGCAGTATACAGGTCATACGTCGATGAGAACAAAGTGCTTGAACTAAAATACAGTGACAAATTGGATTTGAATACTTTTAGTGGTTTATTAACTGCTATTTTCTCTACAATCGCAAGAGACTATGATTTTCGTGATGTCAGTGATATACACTTTGTACCATTTCCGTATTACTACATTGTGCGGATACGATATCAAGGCGTATTAATAGATCTGCCGTTTGAAAAATTACCTATTGGAATAGTAGATGAGATCATTAACAAGATTAAAGTCATTGCAGAAATGGATATTGCAGAGCGACGCAGACCGCAAGATGGACAAATGTATATTAGATATGAAGGTATACTATTCAGCGTACGTGTCAGTACCATAGGTACTATTTACGATCATGAATTTCTAGAAATACGATTGTTGAACAGGCGTGCTCTTGATATTACAATGGAAGGCTTAGGAATGCTACAGGAACAAGTAAGTATAGTTAAAGATGCTCTTGTAAAACCTTTTGGTATTATAGTAACAAGTGGTCCTACAGGTGCTGGTAAAACTACAACGCTGTATACGTTGTTACAAGAATTGTATAATATGGGTGGTAAGAACATACTCACTATCGAAGATCCCGTTGAGTATTCTTTCCCAGGTATAGAACAAATACAAACGAATGTTAAAGCCGGTCTTACATTCACTAATATTCTCAGGTCTTTGTTGCGTATGGACCCTGACGTAATCTTGGTAGGCGAAATACGTGACCAAGAAACTATGAACACAGCACTTGACGCCGCATTTTCTGGACACTTGGTGTTGAGTACAATGCATGCTAATACGGTAGTCTCTACAGTATCAAGATTCATCAACATGGGAGCGGATCCACGCTTACTTAGTTCAGCACTTAATCTTATTATATCGCAGAGACTAATTAGAAAATATGATTTTGAACAGGGTATTTATAAAGGAAGAACAGGCATGTTTGAAATAGCTTATGTGGATGATGCCACAAGAGAAGATATAGCTAA
>JAKOZI010000013.1 GCA_029780075.1 Pseudomonadota bacterium | reverse complement strand
CCTGTAGCGGTGCAGCCGAACACGGCGGTGTTTCGGCAATTGATCGTCCTGCGCGTGCGCGGAGACGATCAGCGGCGTACAGTCAGTTTTGCCTTGTTGCCGGACAGCATGTCGGCAGAGCAGTTTCGTCGGCTTCGCTTATGGTTGCGCTGGCGGGCCGATGCTAGTGATCAGGTCGCTGACGGCGTTTGAGCACCGTGTTGCGCGCAGTCGGCAGGATTCCCGGATAGTTGCGACTGAAATGCAGTCCTCGGCTCTCGTGGCGCAGTAGCGCACAGCGGACGATCAAATCCGCAGTCACGACCAGATTGCGCAGTTCGATCAAGTCGTGGCTAACCCGGAAGTGCGAGTAGAAATCGTCGATTTCACGTACCAGCAGGCGGATGCGGTTCTGGGCGCGCTGCAGGCGCTTGGTGGTGCGCACGATACCTACGTAGTCCCACATGAAGCGGCGCAGTTCATCCCAGTTGTGCGAGATGACGATCTCCTCGTCGGGATCGCTGACGCGGCTGGCATCCCACGCGGGCAGTTCCGGAAGACCGCCGGTAGCTTGCCCAAGAATGTCGGTCGCGGCGGCTTCCGCGAAGACCAGGCATTCGAGCAGCGAGTTGCTGGCCAGCCGATTGGCACCGTGCAAGCCGGTACAGGAGGCCTCGCCGGCGACATAGAGGCCCGGGAGGTCGGTGCGCGCGCGCAGGTCGGTGACGACACCGCCACAGGTATAGTGCGCAGCCGGGACGACGGGGATCGCCTGGCGCCGGATGTCGATGCCGAGATCCAGGCAGCGTGCCAGGATGTTCGGGAAGTGCTCGGCGAGAAAGTCTGCCGGCTTGTGCGAGATGTCGAGATAGACGCAGTCCAGGCCGCGTTTTTTCATCTCGAAGTCGATGGCCCTGGCGACCACGTCGCGGGGCGCGAGTTCGCCGCGCGCGTCGTGTCTGGGCATGAAGCGGCTGCCGTCCGGCAGCAGTAGTCGTCCGCCTTCGCCGCGTACCGCCTCGGAAATCAGAAAGGACTTGGCCTGAGGATGGTAGAGGCAGGTCGGATGAAACTGGATGAATTCCATGTTTGCCACGCGACAGCCGGCACGCCACGCCATCGCAATGCCGTCGCCGGTCGATGTGTCCGGATTCGTCGTATACAGATAGACCTTGCCGGCGCCGCCAGCGGCGATCAGCGTGTGCCGAGCGCCAAAGGTCAACACTTCGCCGCTGCTGCTGTTCAGCACATAGGCTCCGAGGCAGCGCTTCTCCCCAAGTCCGAGCTTGCCGCCGGTAATCAGGTCGATGGCGATGTGGTTTTCGAGCACGGTGATGTTTGCTTGCTGGCGAATCTTGCTGGTCAGCGTGTTCTGTACCGCGAGGCCGGTGGCGTCGGCCACGTGGATGACGCGGCGGGCGCTGTGACCGCCCTCACGGGTCAGATGGTAGCCGTCGTCATCACGTGTAAAGGGGACGCCCTGCTCAATCAACCAGTCGACCGCGCGTCGACCGTTTTCGATCACGAAGCGTGTCGCGCGCGGGTCGTTCAGAAAGGCTCCGGCGGTAATCGTATCGCGGATGTGCGCTTCGATCGAATCGCGATTGTCCAGCACCGCAGCGATTCCGCCCTGCGCCCAACTGGACGCACTGTCTTCCAGCGTGCGTTTGCTGATCAACGCCACTTTGTGTGTTGGCGCAAGACGCAGTGCGGCGGCTTGTCCGGCCAGACCACTGCCGATGATGAGAACGTCGAAGCTGAGCGCCAAGGTGGGGCCATCCTGCCAACAAGGGGCTGCAACTATAGCACGGGTTCAGCTCCTGGCCCGACTACTCGGTCTGCTGCCGATCCTTCAGCCAGGCCCGGAACTCAAGGCCGAGTTCCGGGTGTGTCTCCCCGAGTACCACGCTGGCCTGCATCAGGCCCAGCTTGCTGCCGCAGTCATAGCGCTGTCCGTGGTAGCGGTAAGCCAGCACCTGTTCGCTGGCCAGTAGCGCGGCGATACCATCGGTGAGCTGGATTTCTCCGCCCGCACCGCGAGGTTGCTCGCGGATTCGGGCAAAAACGGTCGGGGTCAGGATGTAGCGCCCTGCCACGGCGAGATTGGATGGGGCAGCGCTGGGGTGGGGTTTCTCGATCAGGCCCCTGATATCCATCAGGTCGGGCATCAGGGGCTCGCCCTTGACGATTCCGTAGCGGTTGGTCTGGTCCAGGGGGACCTCCTGTACGGCGAGAATGCTGCACTGGTACTCATCGAACAATTGCGTCATCTGTTGCATGATCGGTGGCTCGCCGATCATCAGGTCGTCAGCGAGCAGGACGGCGAAGGGTTCGCCGTGCACCAGACGCTCGGCGCACAATACCGCGTGCCCCAGGCCGAGTGCCCGGGGTTGCCGCACATAGACGCAATCCATGTCGTCCGGCTTGATCGAGTGTACCAGCGTCATCAGCGCGTCCTTGCCGGTGGCGGCAAGTTCGGCTTCGAGTTCGTAGGCGGTGTCGAAATGGTCTTCAATGGAGCGCTTGTTGCGGCCGGTAACGAAGATCATCTCCCGGATCCCCGCGGCGTAGGCTTCTTCAACGGCGTACTGAATCAACGGTTTGTCCACTACCGCCAGCATTTCCTTGGGGCTCGCCTTGGTGGCCGGGAGAAAGCGGGTTCCCAGGCCAGCAACCGGGAATACCGCCTTTTGAACTTTCGTATCGACTTTCATTCGAGTTCCCATGAAATCCAGGTTGGGTGGAGGTGCCTGCCGGCAGTATGCCCAATCCCTGGCAAGTTGATGTTTCCCGGACCATGTCCGCGCTTGACAAATTTTGTGCGCAGACAGACGTCAGGCATGTGGGGCTCTGCCACCCTGCGTGCCGATCCGTTTGCAGGTTCGAGCGCGGGCCATTCTATGCCCGTGCAAGGTCCCCGACAGTGACATTTTTCCTCAGACTGCGACGCGTGCCGTTGTCCACGACATGCCGCCGTTTATCGCCAGCACCGCGGCGACCAGCAAGGCCACGCGCAGCGTCTGGTAGAGCCATGGCCGGTGGGCCTGGTCCGCAATCGCAAGGATGTGCAGGGCACCCCAGGCGACAACCAGTCCGGCAACCAGCGAGATGCCGAGGACCTGCCATTCGACCGCGCTGAGGGACAGCAGCCGCCCTTCGCGCCAGGGCACCGCAAGAAAGACGCCGAAGGTCCAGAACAGGGCGGTACTGCCGCAGGCGCAGATCGCGGCGACGCCGCGCGAGATCCAGTTTTCCATGGCAGGTCCTTGCTCTGCCAGATTGGTCGTCCTGGCAACGTGGGTTGGTCTGAAGTTTCTTGGCGGCACCACGGCGAATGCTGCATCGCGGCCTCGGTCAAGGGCTGAAACGTGCATGCAATTCGTCGAGATTGAGCTGGTGCAGGATTTCTTCGAGGCGCGCAGCGGCATTGCTGCGGGCTGTGCCGGTGAACCTGGCGATGATCAACTCGTTTTTCAGCGAGTGTTCCCAGCCGACGAGTTCAGTCACTGTCAATTGATAGCCACGCGCTTCGAGTTGCAGGCAGCGCAGGGCGTTGGTGACCTGGCTGCCGAATTCGCGGGTATGGATCGGATGCCGCCACAGTTCCGAGAGGGGGGTCCTGGCGAAGGATTCGTTTTTCCTCGCGCGCAGCACGGCAGCCACTTCGGCCTGGCAACAGGGGACGAGAATGATGAACCGTGCCTGCTTGTGCAGTGCGAAGCGAATCGCGTCGTCGGTGGCGGTGTCACAGGCGTGCAGCGCGGTGACCATGTCGATGCGAGCCGGCAACTCCGGCGAGTCGATGGCATCTTCGACGCGCAGGTTCAGAAACGACATGCGCGCAAAACCGAGTCGGCTGGCCAGACTGCGCGCCTGCTCCACGAGTTCCGGACGAGCCTCAACGCCGTAGACCTGGCCCGTCCCCTGGCCCTTGAAGAACAGGTCGTAGAGGATGAACCCGAGGTAGGACTTGCCCGCCCCATGATCGGCAAGGGTCGGGTGGCTGCCCGGCGTGTCGAGTTCGGCGAGCAGTGGCTCGATGAAGTGGCACAGGTGGTAAACCTGCTTGAGCTTGCGCCGACTGTCCTGATTGAGTTTGCCATCGCGCGTCAGGATGTGCAGTTCCTTGAGCAGTTCGATCGATTGCCCAAGCCTGATTTCGGGGAAAGCCAGCAAGCGTTTTCCTGACACTGGAGGGGAACGATCCGCATTCTAGCGCCTTGCAGGCGGTTGTGAACGCAATGCGTGCGCCAGGGTTGCTGAACAGGTGGGATAATGGCCCGTTTTCCGTTCGTTGGACTGTTCATGGCCATCCAGTGGTATCCCGGTCACATGACCTCGGCGCGCAAGAAGGCGGCCGAGGCAATGGCGTCGATCGATGTGGTCATCGAACTGGTCGATGCTCGCCTGCCCGAAGCAAGTACCAATCCGCTGGTTCGAGAACTCCGGCAGCAGCGTCAACGTCCGTGCCTCAAGGTGCTCAACAAGGCTGACCAGGCCGATCCGCTGGTGACCCAGGCGTGGATCGAATACTACAACCGGCAGGACGGCGTGCTCGCCGTCGCGCTGTCGTGCAAAAAGCCTGCGGACGTGGCACGGCTGCCTCGCCTGTGTCAGACCTTGGCGCCGCATCGTAGCGACAACACGAAGCCATTGCGGATGATGATCATGGGCATTCCCAACGTCGGCAAATCGACCCTGATGAATGTCCTCGTCAAGCGCAAGATTGCCAAGGTTGGCGATGAACCGGCGGTGACGCGTGCGCAGCAGACCTCACAGATCGATGTTCGGCATACACTGACCGATACGCCGGGGCTGCTGTGGCCCAGAATCGAGTACCCCGGTGACGGCCTGATGCTTGCCGCCAGCAATGCCGTGGGCCGCAATGCGATGATCGAGGAGGAAGTGGCGACCTTCCTCGCCGGGCTGCTGCTGATGCGTTATCAGCCCCTGTTGGCCAAGCGTTACGGATTCTCGCCGGACGCCGCCGGCGTTGATGCGGTGAGCCTCATCGACGAGATCGCCAGAGTGCGCGGTCTGCGCATGCGCGGCGGCGGTGCCGATCGCGAGAAGGCGGCCAGGGTGCTGCTGCAGGATTACCGCGATGGACTGCTCGGGCGCATCAGCCTGGAGACGCCGTCGACGCGCAGCGCCATGCTTGCCGCTGAACGGGCCGCGAAGGAAACCCCCCAGGCGGTGCCGGCGGACGACCAACTGGTCGGGCAGGACGCGGACGAACTGCGGGCGGGCGGGGCGTCTGCAGGCGTTCGGCCCTAGCAGCCTGTCGGACTTGGAGTAGGGGAAACTGCCAGATTTCACGATGCGGAATGAGCGGGCGGCATTTCGTCGTTTTTCCGGCCTTTTGTACGGTTTCCCCTCGTTTTTCCCTACTGCGGGCGCAATTTGGCCATCCGCTTCAAGTTCCACGCCAGGCAGACCAGCGTCCACTCCCCCGTGACGTTCCTCAAGCC
>JAKOZI010000007.1 GCA_029780075.1 Pseudomonadota bacterium | reverse complement strand
CTGTTGAATCACGAGCAAAACTGAGCCACTGAAGGGCGTCCGTCACGTCCAATTTTGAGCCACGTTATCCGCCTACCCTGCTGCTTTTTGCAGCAGCGGGGTGCAGGAGTGATCAACGTGAGCACATTGAGCAAATTGCGCCGCATGGTCCACCGTGACCACCTGAGCGTGCGCGAAGCCAGCCGAAGGCTCGGCATCTCTCGCAACACGGCCGCCAAGTGGTTGGAGGCCAATGAGATGGTCGAGCCCAGCTACCCCAAGCGGGCGACCGTCCCCAGCGTTCTGGATCCGTACAAGGAACAGCTGTCCACCTGGCTGAAGGCCGACAGCCACCGCAACAAGCGCGAGCGCCGTGGCATCAAGGCCATGTTCCGGGCATTGCAGGCCATGGGCTATCCGGGCAGCCGAGGCCCGGTCTATGAGTTCGCCAAGCGCTGGCAGCAGGCGCAGTCCAATGCACCCACGCGCATGGCCTTCGTGCCCATGAGTTTCGAGATGGGCGAGGCCTTCCAGTTCGACTGGAGCTGCGAGTACCTGTTCGTAGGCGGCATGCGCAAACGCCTGGAGGCCGCGCACACCAAGCTGGCGGCCAGCCGCGCCTTCATGCTCACCGCCTACTTCAGCCAGGCCCACGAGATGCTGTTTGATGCCCACGCGCGGGCCTTTGCTGCCTTCGGTGGCGTGCCCCGCCGGGGCATCTACGACAACATGAAGACCGCTGTCGACAAGGTTGGCCAGGGCAAGAGCCGCACGGTCAACGCCCGCTTCGAGGCCATGACGGGCCACTACCTGTTCGAGCCTGAGTTCTGCAACCGCGCCGCTGGCTGGGAGAAGGGCATTGTCGAGAAGAACGTGCAGGATCGCCGTCGTGGCATCTGGCTGGAGGCGGCCGAACGCCGCTGGCCTGACCTGGAGAGCCTCAATGCGTGGCTGCACCAGGCCTGCCTGGACGCCTGGCATGAACTGCCGCACCCCGAGTGGCCCGAGTTGACCATTGCCGACGTCTGGCAGCAAGAGCAGACGCACCTGATGCCCAACCCCGCGCCATTCGATGGCTATGTCGAGCAGGTGGCACGGGTAACGGCCACCTCGCTGATCCACTACCAGCGCAACCGCTACAGCGTGCCTTGCGAGTGGGCGCACGCAACGGTGAGCCTGCGCGCCTATCCTGACCGCTTGGTGGTGGTCGGCCCCAGCACCGATGCGCCCGAGCCGCCAGTGAGCCTGCCACGCAGTTTTGAGCGTGGGCAGACCTTGTACGACTGGCGCCATTACATCAGCCTGCTCGAACGCAAGCCCGGGGCCTTGCGCAACGGCGCGCCCTTCAAGACCATGCCCGAGCCCCTGCAACATCTTCAGGCGCACCTGCTGCGCCACCCTGGCGGCGACCGCGTGATGGCTCAGGTGCTCATGGCGATTACCTTGCACGGGCTTGATGACGTGCTGGTGGCCGTGGAGCTGGCGCTGCAATCCGGGCGGGTGAGCGCTGACCATGTGCTCAACGTGCTGGCCCGGCTCAAGGAGCCCCAAGCCGTGCAAAGCCTGCCAGATGCAACCTTGCCGTCACTGACGTTGATCGAGCCGCCTCAGGCCGACGTGTCGCGCTATGACCGCCTGCGCCGGATCCAGGAGGGTGACCATGTCCAATGACATCGCCGCCGGCCTCAAGGGCTTGAGCCTACACGGCATGGCCAGTGCCTGGCCGGAATTGCTGGGCATCGCCCGGCTGAAGTCGCTCGACCATGAAGCCTTGCTGCATCAGCTCATCAAGGCCGAAGGCGCGCACCGGGAAGTGCGCTCCATGGCCTACCAGATGCGGGCTGCTCGATTCCCCCACCACCGCGACCTGGCTGGCTTTGCCTTTGATCAAGCCCAGGTCGACGAGGCACTGGTGCGGCAACTCCACGAGCTCAAGTTCATCGACTCAGCCCACAACGTGGTCTTCGTGGGCGGCCCAGGCACCGGCAAGACACACCTGGCCACCAGCCTGGGTGTTCATGCCATTCGGGCCCATGGCAAGCGGGTGCGCTTTTTCTCCACAGTGGAGCTGGTCAACCTGCTGGAGGCGGAGAAGGCGCAGGGCAAAGCCGGGCAACTGGCGCATCGGCTCATGTACGTCGATCTCGTCATCCTCGACGAGATGGGCTATCTGCCCTTCAGTCAAGCCGGCGGCGCCTTGCTGTTCCACCTGCTGTCCAAGCTCTATGAGCGCACCAGCGTGGTCGTCACCACCAACCTGTCGTTCTCGGAATGGGCCAGTGTGTTCGGCGACGCCAAGATGACCACCGCGCTGCTCGACCGCCTCACCCATCACTGCCACATCGTCGAGACCGGCAATCAGAGTTGGCGCTTCAGGCACTCGACGGCACAGCCCGCCACCAGCAAGGCCAACCGCAGCAAACCATCCAAAGGAGCCGCCCAGACAGTAGACTTATCCACATCCGAGCAGTCCATTTCTTCGTCAACCTAGTGGCTCAGTTTTGGACGTGACGCCTGGCTCAGTTTTGCTCGTGATTCAACATACTACGGCTCGATACGGCTCGATACGGCTCACTTACGGCTTTTCGTCAGCCGAGCTGACGCGCAACATCCAACGCGGGATCGCGCCGAAGCTCGATCAGCATGCCGCCTGCGAGCACGGGCCAAGGGGAGCGCTTGTGTGCGGGCGCGGCGGCGCGGCCTGCGATTTCCTCGTCGAAGACGAGAACATGCGCGAGGTCGCCGAATGGATCATTGCCAACCTTCCATTCGATCGACTCTACTTCTACGGACCGGACAGGCCCATTCACGTAAGCTACGCGCCCGAACCCGCACGCCTGTCATACCAAATGGTCTCGACGCCTAGTGAGCGCTCGATGCCACGCCCATTTTGGTCCAAAGCCTAAACGCTCATTCCAGTCCCTTGACCCTGCGCGGCAAATTGACCTGCTCACCCTTGACCTCAATCCAACGCGCTCGCAAGTCGGCCACAGGGGGCGTCTTGGCACCGCACATATACAGCAGCAAATCGCGACACAAGACACGGTGCTTTGGATCCATCGTATTGCGATAGGACCAAATAGTCCCGGCAAACGGAGCCTGATCCAGCCTCCTCGGCAAGAGTGCCAGCCAATCCCACCAATTACCTTCCTTCTCTTTTTTTAGGCGCATAGCCACTTCTGTCATCAACGTGAGGCCCATGGGCCGAAAATATACGCTCCCGCCCTCTGAAGACCTGTGCCTTTGGCAAACTGAATCGCCCCGGGTTTCGAGGAGGCTCAACACTCTGAGAGGATTGAGCCATGAGCAAGTCGAACAAGTTCTCACCCGAGGTGCGTGAGCGTGCGGTGAGGATGGTGCAGGAGCACCGTGGGGAGTACCCGTCGTTGTGGGCGGCCATCGAGTCCATCGCCCCGAAGATTGGCTGCGTGCCGCAGACCTTGAACGAATGG
>JAKOZI010000342.1 GCA_029780075.1 Pseudomonadota bacterium | reverse complement strand
CTAACGCCGTGAAGGGCATTTCTGCCCTGCAGATGGGCCGCGACCTGGGCGTGTCCCACAAGACCGCCTACGTCCTCCTGCACAAGATACGGGAAAGCCTGCTGGTGAACCGGGATGAATCGGCCCTGACGGGTCACGTTCACGTGGACGGGGCGTATGTCGGCGGGAAGGTGCAACCGGAGAACAAGAAGGAAGACCGGGTGGACCGGCGCCTGGCCGAGAATCAAGACCCGGACAAGCGCTGCATCCTGGTGATGCGCGAGGCGCACCCCGAGGCGGAGGTCGAGGCCGGCCACACCGGGGCCAGGAAGACGCTCACCTTCATCGTGAAGCATGAGAACCAAGCCGACCTCGGCAAACTGGCGCCAGCCTACATCGCTCCGGGTACGGTGATCTGTGCCGACGAATCGGACGCCTACGACCTGCTGCCTGCCAAGTACGAGCTCCGCCGGGTGAACCACAGCCAGGAGTACCGCGCCGATGACGGGACGACCAACAACCTGGCGGAATCGTACTTCTCCCGCTTCCGTCGCCTCCAGATCGGCCAGATCCACAAGCTTGCGCCGAAATACCTCGACAACTACGCCAACGAGATGGCCTATCGGGAAGACACCCGGCGCTGGAGCAACGGCCACATCTTCCTGGATATCGTCGGCAAGTGCGCCCGTGCCCTGGTCAGCCGGGATTGGTGTGGGTACTGGCAGGGCAACCACCGGCTGGGGGAAAGCCTGGCGCTGTGAGGGGGTCAGGCGACTGACCAGGTCGCGCCGTGTCCGTCACGGCCCGTGGGAATCAGAGTGCCGGTGCGCTCCAGGCGATGCACGACGGCAATGGCGTTCTTCCGCATCTGCTCGATCATGACCGTGGTCGATTCCAGGCCTTGGCGTGCGGCCAGGGCTTCGCCGATCTGGCGGCTGCTCAGCGCTGCGCCCTGAGCCTCGCGGAAGATGTCCAGAACCATGCGCTGGCATTCCCCCGGCCGGAAGAAGCGGTTCCGCGTCCGGTGTTCCTTGGCGCGGAGCGTCCGCAGGTCGATTTCCGGGGAAAACAGCTTGAGGGTCGCGTCCAGGTGGGCCAGATCAACGGCCAGT
>JAKOZI010000334.1 GCA_029780075.1 Pseudomonadota bacterium | reverse complement strand
CAGAGCAGCCGCTACCTGCAACTGCCGGCCAGCAACCGCGAGCGCCTCGACGCCCTCGGCCCGCGTCTGATCGATGCCGCTGCGGCCACGCCGATACCCGACGCGACCTGGCAGCGTGGCCTCGACTTCCTGGCTACGATCAGCCGTCGCGGTGCCTACCTGGCCCTGCTGCAGCAGTATCCACAGGTACTGATGAAACTTGCCGAACTGATCGGCAGTTCGTCGTGGGCTGCAGACTATCTGACGCGCCACCCGATCCTGCTCGATGAATTGCTTGACTCGCGAATCTTCGACGTGGCCATCGACTGGCAAGGTTTCCAGAAAGGACTGCAGGCACGCCTGGCGCAGCACCGTGACGATATCGAGCGCGAAATGGACATCCTGCGGGAAACCCACCACGCGCAGGTCTTTCATTTCCTGGCTCAGGACATGGCCGGAATGCACAGCGTAGAACACCTTGCCGACCGGCTCAGCGAACTCGCCGACATCATGGTGCAGACGACGATGGACCTGTGCTGGCAGAAGTTGCGCCAGCGTCACCCGCATCCCGAGCGGTCGCCGTGCTTCGCGGTCATTGCCTATGGCAAGCTGGGCGGCAAGGAACTCGGATTTGCCTCCGACCTCGACCTCGTCTATCTGCACGATGACCCGGAACCCGGCGCTGGCGAACTTTACGCCCGCCTCGGCCAGCGGATGAGTACCTGGATGTCGACCCAGACGTCCGCCGGCACGCTCTTCGAAGTCGACCTGCGACTGCGCCCGAACGGCGATGCGGGGATGCTGGTCTGTCCCATCCAGGCTTTCCGGGACTATCAACTGCAACACGCCTGGGTCTGGGAACACCAGGCGCTGACGCGCGCCCGTTTCTGCGCCGGCGACCCGGCCGTCGGCGAGCAATTCGAAGCGATCCGCGTCGAGATCCTGCGTCGGCCGCGTGATCTGACCCGATTGCGGGAAGAGGTGCTGTCGATGCGCAAGCGCATGCTCGACCAGCATGCTTCACGCAGCGAGGAAGATTTCGATATCAAGCACGACCGTGGTGGACTGATCGATGTCGAGTTCATCGTCCAGTACCTGGTCCTGGGGCACGCGCACGCGCACCCGCGTCTTTGCGGCAACCTCGGCAACCTCGCGTTGCTCGGAATCGCTGCCGAACTGGGGCTGATTCCCGGCGATCTGGCCGCCGGCACGCGCAGCGCCTACCGGGACTTTCGACGCATGCAGCACGCCCTGCGGTTGAACGCCGGGCGCCGCGCACGCGTGGAACGTGCCACTGTCGCGCGTCGCATCGACGCGGTTCGCGCCCTGTGGCAGGCCGTATTCGGAATTTCATGACCGGATACGTTACCGTATTGGTTTACACTGCCAATGGCAGCATCGGAGCACAGTGCGCACGGGGCGCAGGGAGTTACGGCAATGATCGTTTGGCGTGAACAGAAGATGAGCGTCGGGAACACCATGATCGACGCGGACCATCGCTATCTGATGTGCCTGATCAACACGGTGGAACTGGCGCTGCGCAGCGAGTCTTACCGGGATGTCATCGATATCGTCCTGGAGCAACTGGAGCAATACGCCCGCGAGCATTTTGATCGGGAAGAAAAGTTGCAGGTGGAACTGCGCTACATCAGGTATGACCAACACGCGCAGCGACACCGTGAGTTGTTGCGTGAACTCGATCAGATCCGCAGCCGCGTCCAGACGTTGGCGACACCCGATGCGGCCGCGGCAATCGCCGGAGAGATCGCGCAGCTTCTCCGGCACTGGCTGGTCAACCACATCTTCCAGGAGGATATGCTGCTCAAGCCACTCTTTGCGCAGCAGCGGCGCTAGGGTGTGTCATCAATTGAGCAAGATGACGGAGGCGGCCAGATAAAGATGCCGAGAAAAGGTAACCGTTCACACCCCCTCAACAATTCGCGCCACGGGGTCAAGTTCTATGTCATAATCCGCGTAACATAACGACGACTCGACGCAATGCACCTGCGCAAGCACGACCTTCTGCAAATGAACGACGAGTGGCTGAAGAAGCTGCCGGCAGAGCTATTGCTGGAGGTATCGAAGCGTCTGCTGGACGACGTCAAAGAGTT
>JAKOZI010000321.1 GCA_029780075.1 Pseudomonadota bacterium | reverse complement strand
CGCATGGTTGTCGTCGAAACGACGGGGACGCAGGATCTGGCTTTCCGTGATCGGCAGGGTCTTGCCAGGTTCGTCGTACTTGAGGACCAGGGCCGATCTGGCGAAGACCTCGGCCTCGCCGTCGTCGAGCGTGATGACACGCATGGCATCGCGCGAGTCCTGCACCTGCTCGAAGCCATGGAGGACCTCGTAGGCGCCCTCGATCACGTGATCGGTGACGTTGCCCTTGTGAGGCACACGCACATCGGCGAACGTGTCGCCGCACACCAGGCCGTTCTGGCAGACGAAGCGGAACATGCCCGCCAGCATCTGGTAGCTGCTGGTGCCATCGTGCGAATTGAGCAGAATGATCTCGTTGGCCTCGGCGCCGTTGATCTGGCTCGCATGGCGAAGCCGCAGCATGTGCTTGGTGTAGTCGCGGCGGTCCTCCTGGCGCACGCGGGTCTGGCACACCATGAACGGCTGGAAGCCTTCCTTGCGCAGTTCGGTCAGGACGGCCGCCGTGGGAATGTAGCTGTACCGCTCGGAGCGGCTTTCGTGCGGGGTGTCCGCGAAGATTGAGGGTGCGACGGTGCGAATCTGGTCATCGGACAGCGGGTGATTCGACCTCAGCACCGGGGAACGATAAGCGAAGCGGGATGCGAGTTGCATGACGATCTCCTTGGATAAGAGACCGGAGCCCCGCCCCGCCGGGGAAGGAACCCCGGCGGGTGGTGGAACGCCGCTGGCGCGGCGGTAGGAATCAGGCCTTGGCGAGATGCCAGTCCTGGGACAGCGGAGCGAACTCGTAGCCCAACACACCGAGACGGTCGCGCTGCTGACGCAGGACGCGGCGATCGACGGTGGCGTCGAGCTTGACGATATCACCCAGCGGCCAGAGTGCGCCGAACAGGGCAGCATCGTCGGCCGAAGCCTCGGATGCCGCTGCGGCCGGCTCACTGCCGAACGGCGTGGTGTCGACCAGGGGATCGCGCGAGGAACGCGACTTCGGCCTAGCCGTGGCCTTCGTCGTGTCCGGCGCGGGCGCCTGCGTTTCCTCGTCGATCGGATCGACTTCCTGGGGACTCAGCCGGCGGGCTTCGTCGCGGCTCAGGGCATCGATGTTGGACAGCGTCATCCCGCCCAGGAGGGCGCGGATCTCGATGACCATGCGGCCGTTGGCGCTGTACGTGGAGGGGCGAATCTCGGCGATGACGAAATCACCCTCGTACTTGCCTTCGGTGTACTGGTCGAGTTCGGCGTTCTTCACGACGAACTCGCCGATGGAGGTCGCGAGGCGGCCGACGTTGAAGTCGCCGTTGCGACCGTGGATGGTCTTGATGGCCAGTTGGCCAGGGATGGTGATCATGAAGGTCTCCTGCTGACGATGAGAAGACAAGGCCCCGGTAAGGAGGCCTTGTGGATCAGAACGACTCGGCTATGGCCAATGCGGAAGCATCGGCAGAGTCGTCGTCAGCGGCATCCTCGGCAGACTTGGAAGGTACCGGAGCTTGCTGCGCAGTGGGCACGTCGGTCGTCACAGGGACTTCCGGAGTGCGCTCGTCGGTCTCGGTCGGCTTGGGCTCTGCTTTGTAGACGAGCTTGCCCTCGACCTTGATCCAGCTGACGAACAGCAGGCGGGCCTTGAGGCTCACACCCTGCTCGCCGGCACGCTTCCCCTTGGAGTAGGTGAAGGTGTCGGTCCACAGGTCGCCCAGGCGGAACCCGATCATCACTTTCTTCTCTGCCTCGACGGCATCGATGCAGCGACGAACCAGGTGCTGCGCTTCCGAGCCCGATACGCGCGTGTCGAAACGCACGTACGAGACGTCGTCGCTGGGACCGTTCAGCGCCGCGATGTCGCAGGCCAGGAACGTATCGCCTTTCTTGGGCTTCACTTCGCGGATGCGATTGAGATACCCGAGGCCGGTGATGTGCAGATCGAAGTAGGACTTTTCGGTGGAATTGGTCATGGTGAATCTCCTGAAAGACAAAAGGCGGAGACACACCCGACCCAGGCGGGGAAGGTGTGGAACCCCCGCGTGGGTTGATGGAACAGCTTGGTGGCATCGCCATCGGAAACCGATGGGCGTTCGCGCATAGATGCCGGTGCGAACTGGGGTGATCAACGCGGTCGGAACCGCGTCGTAGCCTTGAGGATCGTGGCTACCTGGGCATGTTGCTGACGCGAGTCAGCCGAACATAGTGATAGGTTGGCTGAAGGGAATGTCCGCAGCGTGGATCAATGAGCATCGGCGTGGTGCCGCTTTACCGGTGCAGACATGCACGTGCTTCCTCCTTGCAGGGACTCGAGGTGGCCGGCGAGCACGTGCAATATGATCGCGTCGAACCCGCCGCTTACGCCTCCCGCCGAGAGGGCGGGAGGCTGTATGGAGGTCAGTGCCGGACAGGTTTACGACCGGACAGGCATTGCACGCGAATGCGCCGCCAGTTCCCGTCGTCGATCAGCCGTTCCAGCGTCCCGCCGAGAGAGTCGAAGAACACCTCATCGACCCGATCGACCAGCTCGCCATCGCGGTGCAACTCCACCGCGTACACGTCGAGCCCGCGCTCGTACAGCACGGTGACGCGACCCTGGAACTTCGCCGTGGCCACCGTGAAGGCGATAGCCGGTGGTGTCGCGATGATGTCCTTGGGCAGCGGATCGACCCAGGTGAAGTCCCGTGCGCCGGCATCCACCAGCAGGTGGGTGATGCGCCGGTAGCCGTCGGGCGCGGGCAGCTGTTCCATTTGCTGGATCAACTCCTGCAACTCGGGGCAGCGGGGCTCGGGGATCGGCAGCTTCGCCGGCGCGGAGCCGAGCACGAACCGCTGCACCGTGTACGGCTTGCCGTCGGCAGTGAATGCGGTCTCTTCCTCGGGCGTGTCGGCGCGCAGGCCGTCGAAGCGGCGTCGGGCGTAGGGTTCGACCTGCACCTTGGCGCCGTTGTCGGGCACTTCGGTCACTAGCGCCCGGTCGAGCACCGCGAACTCAGCGCGCCCCGTCTTGACGACGATGGCCTCGTCGGTGGTAGCGATGACCTTGCCCTCGAAGGGTTTGGGATCGATGTGGAAGCCCAGCGTCGAGACCTTGGGCTGGCCGTCGAAGATGTTGAACTTGAAGCTGCGGACATTGGAAGGCACATGGCCGTGGACGAGCGTCGGCATCTGTGCGCGGATAGCTTGGGTATCCATGGGAGACTCCTTGTGGCAACCAAGGGACTCCCGCCCGCAAGGGGGGTATGTCCCTTGAGGGTGAGGTGAATGGACGCGGCATGCGTCCGGTGAAGGAAACGACCAGCGCAGCGAACCGCACCGCAGTCTCGAAGGTCTCGACTGCCCGGGCATGCTGCCGGCAACGCCAGCGAACATGCGGCAAGCGTGGGGCAGGCACGGGCGCCCGTCGTCCTGGAATCGGCACCATGTCGTCACCGCCTTCCATGAAAAGGAAGAGCCCCGCATGGGGGCTCGAAAGGGGCTACTCGTCGTCGTACAAGGGCAATCCGTCCAGGACGTTTGCATCTGCATCGAACACCAGCATGCGAACGTCGGCGAGTGCAGCCAGGTGCAGTACCTCCACGAGGGACTCCGGCATACCCTTGGCCCGGTGTTCCTGCCGCAACTGCTCGGCGGAAATACCCTCGACATGCTGCAGATTCGCATCCGTCCAGGGGGTGGCGATCAGCTTCACGCCGATCGCGGGGCTGTACGGGATGCGGAAGGCGACGAACAGAAACCCGCTCGGCGTGGCGATGTCCGCCAGCTCGGCGAGAAAGCGGCCAGCGTCGGCGGTGAGATGCGCGCTGCTGATCTCCCAGCAGCGGCTGTAGAAGCCGGTCTCGAAGCTCAGTCGTCGCACCACTTCCCGCGCGGCTTCTTCCGAGTAGGTGTCGCCGACGTGTACGGGCTGGCCGAAGTCGTCGCCGCTGATGGCGTAGACCACGGTGCGCACCACGCCCTCGCTCTGGCATTGGGCCTCCAGGTCACCGGGAATGACTTGGCCTTCGGTGATCAGGGCGAAGTCGTTGTTGAAGACGCAGGGGAAGAGCGCGACCTGGTCATCAGTCAGATGCGCCTGGTTGGGATGCAGCGATCGCCAGACCGGCGGGCAGTCGTCCTCGAAGGTGATGCACAACGAGCGGTCGATGCGCAGTTTCTGGTAGCCGCGGAGGAATGGGTTGGAATTAGGGGACATGAGCTTTCTCCATCTGAGGAAGTGGAGCCCATTCCCCTGCCGGGGAGCAAGCCCCAGCGGGTGTTGAAGAGATGTCGAGAACAAAGAGGGACACGGCCTCGCATGGAGGCGCATGTCCCTCGTGGGTGGAAAAAGGCAACGGGTGGCGAACAAGCGGATCGGGTTCACCAGCCGCTGTAGTTCAGCACCAGATCGGCGATGACCTTGCGGCGCTCCAGATCGAGACCTCCCAGATCGGAAAGCCCCTCGAATCCGCAGCGCTTGAGCATTGCGCCACCCTCGCGGGCGTTGTAGAAGCTCACCATCGCGGACAAGAACATGCGCTGGCCGCCGCTGAGGACACCCAGGGCGTCGTTGAGCAACAGCACCTTGGGGCGCAGGTCCCACTTGCTGGTGGCGCGCTGCAGACCTTCGGGGGTGCCGTCGCCGAACCACTCGGGGCCGGCGATTTCCGCACCGCGCTTCCACGCTTCGAAGAAGGCCCGCGGTGCGTCGGCGAAATGCCGTTCTTCCGCGGCAATCTGATCAAGTACGTCTTGGGGCAAAGACTGGTTCATGAAATGGCTCCTGGTAAATGGAAGTCAGGGGTGGATGCGTTGCTGCCAGCGGCCTGTTGCCAGGGCGTGCTCGGCGGCGTGCTGTGAGCGGAAGTACTCGACGGACTCTCGGGACACCGGACCGTCTTCATCGGCGGTGCCGATGTAGTGGCCGGCGGCGCTGTGGTGCACCTGCAGAGGCAGGCGTTTGCCCGTGCAGGCCAGGGCCAGATAGCCAATGGCTTCGGCACGGGCCTGTGCAGCGCTCAAGGGCATCGATGCAGATGCAAGGGACATAAGGTTCTCCTGGTTGAAGGACCGGGAGCCCTACCCCCAAGGCGGGAGCGGATACCTCCCGAGGGGTTGAAAGAAGAAGCATCGGCGTCGGGAAGACGCACGTCCGCGGTGGCGATGCGAAGCGGACTGGTTCGATCCACGCGACGAATCGCGTTGCAGCCTTGAAGACCGAAGCTGCCAGGGCATGGTGCTGACGACCGTCAGCAGCACATGACCGCAGGATGGATGCGACGCATCACCGGCGTCTTCGAGGAATGCGCATCGCCCCCGGGCCGCTTTGGGCCGGTGTGATGCCGATTGGGATCAGGCAAAGACCAGCAGGCCGAAGGCCCTTGAGCCTTCAGCCGGAGAAGAGAGAAACCACCTGTGGGCTGTGGCAGTCCCGGCCGTCGTCAAAGCCGCTCGCTACATCAGCAATCGCACCCGACCCGTGTCGTGGCTGGGGTCGAAATCCTTCGGCACACATCCGCGCACAAAGGGAGCCCGTTGTTCCACCGGCGGGCACCGGCACCGAATACCATCGACCCGAGGGGTCTCCTGACGGCTCGCCACGGCGCGATCGGCCAGGCGTCAGGAGACCCTTCACCATCGACGGAAGCATGTCGATCAATGGAATCGCGGCAGACGCGATTCGCGGAGAAACGGCCTTCTCATCTCGCGGGCCCGTTGCAGGGCAGCGAGATGCGCACACCGTTGCAGAAGGAGGCGTGTGCAGGGGAATCCCGCGGGGTGCGGGAGGTTGGCCCCGCCGTTCGGAACGGCCGGCGTGGCGACTGAATTCGGCGGCGTCAGGACGCCTTGCGGGAAGCTCGCTGCTTGCGCGGCGCCCCACGCTTGCCTGTCGAGCTATCGATCGGCAGCGTGCCCTTGCAGTCCGGGTAGCGGCTGCATGACCAGAAGGCACCGCTCTTGCCGGTGCGCTGGCGCATCGGCGCTCCGCACTGCGGACAGGGCGGCGACGGCGGCAGCTTGATGGCGAGTGTTGTGCCGCTGTACTGCTGCACGAGCTGGGCCACCCAGGTGGATTGCCTGGCGATGAAGGTGTCCAGCGTCATCTGGCCGGCTTCGATCATGTCCAGCGCCTGCTCCCAGACCGCCGTCGTGCCCGGATCGGCAATGGCGGCCGGCACGGTGTCGATCAAGGTGAAGGCGGCATCCGAGGCACGGATGGCGCGGCCCTTCTTCAGCAGATAGCCGCGGCCGAGCAGGCCGCCGATGATGTTGGCGCGCGTGGCTTCGGTGCCGATGCCCGTCGTCTCCTTGAGCTTCTGCTTCAGGCGAGGGTCGGTGACGAGCTTGGCGACGCCCTTCATGGCCTTGACCAGCTCGCCCTGCGTATAGGGCTTGGACGGCAGGGTCTTCAGCGCCTTCAGATCGACTGAACCGACCTGGCAGGACAAGCCGGCTCGCAGCGCCGGCAGCACCTGGCTGCGCTGGGCATCATCGCCATCCCCATCGCTTTCCTCCGGCACCGCCAGTACCTGGCGCCAGCCGGCCACGGCGATCTGCTTGCCCACGGCCACCAGCGACTGCCCGCCGCAAGCGAGCTTCGCCACCGTGCGGTCGAACTCGTGGTGGGGCAGGAACTGCGCCAGGTAGTGCGCGCGGATCAGTCGGTAGACGGCCAGTTCCTTGTCGTTTAAGGCCGATAGGTTGGCCGGTTCCAACGTCGGGATGATGCCGTGGTGCGCCGTCACCTTGCCGTCGTTCCAGGCACGCGAGCGCTGGGTCGGGTCCAGGCGGTCGATCAACGGGCGCAGTCCGGGATCGGTCTTGACCAGACTGTCGAGAACGGTCTGCACCTCGGCCAGCATGCTCTCGGGCAGGTAGCCCGAGTCGGAGCGCGGATAGGTCGTCGCCTTGTGCGTTTCGTACAGCGCCTGGGCGATGTCCAGCGTCTCCTGCACGTCCAGGTCCAACTGCTTGGAACACACCTCCTGCAGCGTGCCCAGGTCGAACGGCAGCGGCGGACCTTCGCGCACCCGCTCCGTCTCGACCGATACCACCTGGGCGTTGCCGGCGGCGCGCATGCGTTCCGTGGCCTGCTGGGCGACCGGTTGCTGAAGGCAGCGGCCAGCGTCGTCAGTACAACCCTGCGGCGGCGTCCAACTTGCGATGAAGGATTGGCCGGCATGAGACAGCGTGACCTCGACGGCCCAGAACGGCACCGAAACGAAGCGGGCAATCTCGCGGTCGCGATCCACCACCAGCTTCAGCGTCGGCGTCTGCACCCGGCCAACCGACAGCACGTCGGTGTAGCCGGCCTGGCGTCCGAGCAACGTGAACAGTCGGCTCAGGTTCATGCCGATCAGCCAGTCGGCACGCGAGCGGGCCAGGGCCGAGTAGTACAGAGGGAGCGTCTCGGCCGACGGCCTCAGCGCGCCCAGCGCCTTGCGGATCGACGCATCGTTGAGCGCCGACAGCCACAGGCGCTGGATCGGCCCGCGATAGCTGCACAGCTCGATGATCTCGCGGGCGATCATCTCGCCTTCGCGATCGGCGTCGGTGGCGATCACCAGCTCGCTGGCCTGGCCGACGAGCTGCTTGACGATCTTGAATTGCGCGGCGGTCGCGGCCTTGGGCTCGACACGCCAGCGCTCGGGGATGATGGGCAGGTGCTCAAGAGTCCAGCGCTTGTAGCGCTCGTCATAGCCCTCGGGTGGAACCGCTTCGACCAGATGGCCGATGCACCAGGTCACGACGATACCCATGCCGCTGTAGCAGCCGGAACCACGCTGGCCTGCCCCCAGCACGCGGGCGATGTCCTTGCCTTGCGAAGGCTTCTCGCACAGGAACACGCGCATGCTGAAGCCTCCTCGGGAATGTGCATTTCATCGGATGGACAACAGCATGGCTGGGCCAGATGAGACCGGCAGCAAGGAAGCCGGATGGCATGGACACCGAATTGTGATCGGTAGAGGCATGGTTGCCGCAGTGGTAGGTGCGGGTCGCGGCAATATGAGGGACGGAAGATTCGTGTCGGGAGGGCGGCCTGAAACTCGGTGGACCGCAGTGGACTATCCCCAGGGGATAGTCCACTGGTGCAAGGCGGGCGTCTGACGGTTGCTACAGCCGCCCGCGATGCCCGGTCACTGGCCGCCTGCCGGCTTGGCGCCCAACGTCACCGCCTCGATGCGGTATGGCAGGACGCCGATGCGCCGGGCCTCGATCTTGAAGGTGACGCGCTCGTTCTCGTCGGCGTCTTCCCACTCGTCGCGAACGGTCCGGCCTTCGACCAGTACGCGCATGCCCTTTTGGTACAGCGACTGCCAGCGCTCGGCGTCGCGATGCCACAGCTCCACCGGTGCCCAGAAACCACCGCGGTCCTCGTATTCGCCATCCTTCTTGGGGATGGGGTTGTCGAAATAGACGTTCAGACGCAGCAGCCTGCGCGGTTCGTCGTTGCCGTTGGGGAATTCGCGGTACTCCGGCGCAGAACCGATGTTGCCTTCGCCGACGAAGTGCGTGCTCATGGGGTCTCCTTGGGGGTGGTGGGAATGGATGTGACATGTCCGTGGACACGTCGCAGATAGGTCGCCTCGGCTTGGGCCATCCTGTTGGCGCATTCCAGGGCGACGCGGGCGATGCTGTGGGTCAGGCTGATCTGCATGTTCAGTGCGATGCGCTGCAGTTCGATCGCATACAGGTCGTCTATCAGCGAGGCCGGTGTCGCGGAGCGATCGAGCAACGACTCCCACAAGGCCACGCCCATGGTCGAGCGGTCGAGGTTGCGCCAGCGCAGGAAGGTCGTCCCTGCGCCAGTCGTCTGCTGGGCCAGTTGCACATCGCGCAGATTGAATGGGTAGGCGCGCGCCTGCGGTAGCACCTGCCTTTGTGCCAGGGTGATCAGCTCGTCGCGCAGCGCCATGCACTGGTTGGCCCAGGTCTCCAGACTCCCCTTACCTTTAAAAGGCTGTAAAAGGCCTTTTAGGTAGCCTGCGTGTTCCAGCCTCTGGAAGTCCGCCTGTCCCAGCGGAACGAAGCGCGCTGGACGGCCGGAAAGAGACGCTGCCGTCATGCCTTGGTGCCTTCGCCACCCGTCTCGGCTTCGGTTGCGCCGTCGGCGAGGCTTAACTCCGAAGCATCCGTGGCCGGTGTCTCGGACCTGGTTCCCCGCCGAGCGATGGGTGGCGCAAAGCGCGAACGGCGCGTGCCTTCGAGCACGTCCTGCGGCAGCTCGCCGAATTTCTCCAGCGCCGCTCGCGCAGCCGCGTTCTTCGAGGCGAAGTCATCGCGCGTCGTGCCGGAGTACCGGTACTGCTGCGCCAGGGAAAACAGGCTGCGCAGTGCATGCGCACCGTCGTTGAGCCACCGCTCCAGCGTGCTGCGGTCGATCAGCGCTGTGTGGTGGGCCAGGATCAGCTTGCGCGCCAGGTCGTCGTAGTCGGCCAAGAGGTACACCGCCATGAAGCCGAGCTGCGCATTGACGAACAGAGGCAGCTTCACCGGCTGCACGTTCATGTTCTCGCCCAGCGACAGCGCAGGCGGCACGTCGGCCAGCGCCAGGTCCACCTGTTCGCGCAACGCCTGTAGGCTGGCCTTGGTCTGTGCGAGCTTGTCCTCGATGCGCAGCATCCACCAGTCCGAATAGGGATCGTCCTGCTCGGCGCCGCGCTTCATCTTGCTCATCACGCTGATGTAGCCGTTGAGGCCGATGATGCCGGGACGCCCATCGGCCGGCGCGCGGCCGTGCCAGATGCGCGATGCATGATGGGTGTGCAGCGTCAGCGACATCGCGCTGCGCAGCGATCCAAGATTCAGTTGCAGGGGTTCGTTGGCCATGGGGACGACTCGCGGTGAATGAACGAGTCGTCAGCATCGGCATCGGTCGGAAGGCTGTCAGTCGACAAACCGCATCCAACGCCCGCCCGGTTTGGCCGACGCGGAAGGTGGCGTGTGCCGGCTATCCCCTGGGGATAGCACGGGAAGCAAAGCAGGACATGCGCTGCTGGCACAGCGTCATTGCATACCGCACAGGGCTATATCTCTCGTGCCTTGAACCAAGCCGTGCGCTGGCCATCCACGTCGCGGTAACGAAGCTCGAACAGGCGGGATTCATGCACCACCTGCCGCCAACTGCTGCATCCGTATTTGGCGGGCAACTGCTCCGGATGCTGCTTGGCTATCCAGCGTCCGGCCTCTGCGACGGGTGTCCAACCCTCAGTGGCCAGTTCTCCGGCGGCCTCGTGCAGTGCGCGAACGATCCCCGCCGCCTGCCAATCCACCGTGCCGTCCGGCGCAATGCCATTGACCACCAAATCGCGAAACACAGCCGACTGAACGAACTCCGCAGTCAGGCGGCGGGCTTGATCCATGTGCTCAGCCCATCCCCGCAGTTGCTCGAAGTGTTGATCGATGCGCGTGTAGGCGGCTGTAAGCGCATCCTGCGCGGCGCGGCATCCGTCTACTGTCCAGAGGTCGTGTTGGTCGATGAAGTGATGCACCAGGGTATTGCGCAACGACACCAGATCCCTGAGTTCATCTTGTGTCCTGGCGTAATCCTCGGCAGACAGGCTCAGTTGCGCCCGCATCCGAAAGGAAATCACGTCGACGGGCTGATCCTGGTCGTGCTGATCGGCGTCGCCACCCGCCGTGATGACATACGATCCGAGCAATTGGCCCACCAAGGTACCGAGGGTCTTGGTCGCCGTGTCTTCGATGCGCGCCGCGCGAATTGCCTCCAGCGCGTGGGCCGGCCCGGAAATGTCGTGGTGAGCCACGATGGCCTTCGTCAGGCGTTCGTACTGCTGGAGACGCAACAAGCAGCGGCCCAGCAAGCGCTGAACATCGTGCTGTAGCGGTTGTAGTGCGTCGTCGATGGATGGGTTTGTCATGTCGTTGTCGGCAGGCTTCGTGGGCCACGGTTCATTCTTGCTATCGTGCGATAGTTTCGTCCGGGGTGCGACGGGCCGCAATCGAATGCCGTGGCAGGGCATCTGTTTCAGCTATCCCCCGGGGATAGCGTCGATCACGAATCGCGCAGAGTCGCTCGGAGCTGCGCCAAGTATGCACGTGCCGCCTCGCGGTCGGGACCATTCGAGGCGGCAGGCGGCGATGGTGATGCAGGCGCCGGGGAACGCGGCTGTGGTTGCGCCGATCCACCTTCGCCGGCCCAGGCCTTGAACTCCCCGCGGATCGCCTTCTGGATGATGCCGAAAAGATAGCCAGCCGGGTTGCGCACCGTGCTGCTGCGACAGCGCGCCGCCCACTCGTCGAGCACCGCCTGCCGCTGGGTCTCCTCCACCTGCTGCAAAGCGATCATCGCCCCTGCCTGCTGCTCTTCCTTCAAGCGCAGGAATCGCTCGGGCAGTCGCAGGTTCCGCAGCACCTTCGCGCGCGGTACTGTACGTACTTCATCAATACTATCCTTACGTACTGTACGGTCCTCCTTCGGATTCCGAAGAGAGCCATCCGGCGCGGGTTTCGGCCTCACTTCGGATTCCGAAGACAGGTGTTCTGCATTCCGAAGCAAGCCATCATTGCCTTCTTCGGATTCGTGGTCGACACCCTCCTGTGGATAACTTGGCGTCGCCCAGCCATGCCGGGCCACGTGCTGGGCCAGCACCTGCAAGCGCGTCGGCAGCGTGCGGCCGCTGAGCAGCGGATCTTCGGCAATCTCCTTCAGCGTGTGCATGCCGACGATCTGCACCGCCTTGGCGGCATGGGTGAGCGCCTGGCTCACCAGACCCAGGTAGTCGGGGTCGAGCTGCATCGCTTCGAAGGGCGTCAGCGGTTCGTCGTGCAGGACATAGAGGTTGCCCAGGATGCGGCCGGTCTTGGGATCGCGGCGGCGCACCAGGCTGAGCCAGCGCGTCAAGCGCAGCAGCGTCAAGGCGCGCGCGACGGTTTCGTGCGAGGCCTGCGCCCCGCACGGCATCGAGGCCAGGTAAGGCCGAAGCTGGTCATAGGTCGGAAAGGCCGTCACACCGTCGTCGTTGAGCTGGAGACGGAAGACCTGCCAGGCGTTGCGCTCCAGCGGCGTCAGGCGCCGGTCGAGGAACAGCGCTCGCGGCACGCTTTCATGGCGATTGCCGCTGTACAGGAAACCGTCAGCGGCCGGTGCCGTGCCTTGCCCTTTCGCCAGGTTCTGTAGCGCGTCGTCGAACAGCGCCGACAGCGCCATGGGGCCATCGCGCCGTGGTGCGCCGCCGGTCGCCATGGCCTACACCAGCCCCTGGTCGATCCAGTTCCGTATCGCCGCCCAGACCACCGACATCGGCAGCGTCATGGCCTCGGCGAGATCCATGGTCAGGCCCAGCATGGACAACTCATCGTCCAGCGCGATATGACGCTCGGTGACCCCGGCCTTCCAGTGCTCCCACAAGGCGGTGTCCTGCACCTCGTCCAGCACCGGATGCCGCCCCTTGCGCTTGGGCAGCCCGAGGATGTCGCGCCGCAGGGCGACTTCCTGATGTGTGAGGCCATAGAAGCGGCTCACCATCTCCGTGCTCGCACCCAGGCGCAGCATGCGGTCCACAGCGGCGATTTCCTGCTCCACGTCCTGAACCTGGTTGAGCAGTCGCTTCAGGACCTCGCGGTTGACCGAGACCGAGCACCATGACACCGTCGCGTTGACCAGCACGCTGACCAGTGCCGGATGCTTGAGCGCATCCAGTTCTTCTTCGCCGAAGCCCATCGCCTTGCAGCGGCGCAGTTGGCCGTTGCGTAGATCGTGTAGCGCCTGGGCGATGACGGCCTGATTGAGCGGATGAGGTGACGACATGGCGGTCTCCCTCGCTCAGGAATCATGGCCCGGATCGACGGAGGCCGCGCCTCTCTCCAGGTCCAGCAGTCGGCGCGCCAGGCGAAGCAGCCGGAACAACTTCACCAATCCGGCGTCGCTCAGGCGCATGGACGCTCCACCGCTGCCGTGCAGCAGCGGCGCCAGGTCGTCGGCCAATCGCGCGCGATCCAGCCCGGTCGAGGGCGCCGCCGTCGAGCTCAGCGCCTGCAGCAGAGTCAGCACGGCACAAGCGAAGGCGGACAAAGCCTTCGCCTGCGTAACGGGTCGAGGCGCGCAGACGAAGCCGATGCCAGCGTCACGGGGCTCGATGTACCCGGCTACCGCCGCCTCCTCGGCGATCTCACAAGCGAACTGCGCGATATGCACCCGGAGCCGGTCCGGCACGTCCAGAGCCGGTTCGATGTACCAGACATCCGAGATGGGGTAGAGACCACCGACCTGCACGGGAATCGCGTGCAAGGCGTTGGCCTCGAAATCGGGCAGCTTGTCGCCCAACTGGTCGGCCACCAGGCGCTGAATGGATTGCAGGCGTTCGGTCGTCGGCGCCGGGGACACGATGTGCCCCTGCAGGCGCTCCGCATCGCTGCCAGCCGGTATTGGCGCGGCGCCTACTTCCGCGGCTCGCTCGTCGCCGGCTGCGGGAACCGTGACGGGCTGTGCCGAGGGCATCGCGGCAATGGGAGCAGTCGGGGCACCGGCCCGCTGTGCAGTTGCCGCTGCCGGCGGTGGCGATACAGGCTGTGGAGCCGCAGAAACGATGGGGGCAAGTGGGGTTGTCGGCGACGGCTCGCTGGTCAACACCCGCTGCCGGTTTTCGCAGTCGTCGATCTCCAGGCTCAGCGTGTCGTAGTCCGCTTCCAGCAGCTCGGCCATCTGGCCCACCAGCTCGTCCTGCACTCGCTGAAGCGAGAACCCGTCCGGCTGTGCGTCGAACTGCGACAGCACATCCTGGAACAGCGAGGCGAAGTCCACGGCGAGGTGACGGCCCAAGGCGCGCTGTTCCCAGGTGCGCTCGCATGCCCTGCGTAGCACCGCGAGCCGTTCCACCTGGTGCCGGCCCAGTCCACCGTACAGCACCGTCGGGATTGCCGGCAGCAGGTAGCGGATCGCGTCCTGCATTCGGCTGATGTGCGACTGCTGCACCGGATAGCCATCGGCTGTTAGACGCCGCGCCAGCTCAGACTGGGTGAGTGTGCCGCCGGTTTCCTGTTCGTAGAACTCGCGCGCTTTCTCCACGCCCAGGGCGCGCTCGATGAAGGTCAAGCCGCCGCGCAGTTCGTTTTCTGCCAGGTGGCCCGTCAAGGCGACGATCTCGCCCCGTTCCGGCCAGGGGCGGAACAGGCAGGAGATGCGGAAGAATCGTTCCTGCTTGGTCTCGGCCCACAGCTCGCGAAGAATGGCCAGTCGCGTATTGCCGCCGTTTCGAATGATGAAGTGTTCTTCGCCAGGCCTGCGTGTGATCGCCGGTGGAGCATCCAGTCCCCGCTCGCGGATGGACGCCTTGATTTCCTCGTAAGCCGGATTGCGCTTGACGCGGGGGTCGTGGTCATACGGGTGCAACTGGTCCAGCGTCACGTTCATCGGCGTATCGGCGATCGGATCGCTCAACGTCGTGGCAGTGGGACCAGTTCGCTGGAACCCGGCGGCGAGCAATTTATCCGCCATGTCACGAGGAGTCATTTCAGCCATGCCCACCTCCCTTCGCCTCGGCGTGGAGGGCGCAACGGACCTCGCGATCGGCGCGGCGGATCTGAGCCCGGGCATTGAGGCTGGCCCGATGGTCGCTGGCCGTCGAACTGGTGTAGATCGGCGCACAGCCGCTTGGTGAACTTGAGATGGCCTCCCGGCGTTCGCTTGACATGCCAGCCCTCTGCGAGGGCGAATTCAATCAGGGCACGCAACCGCTTATGGCCGCGCGCCAGTTCATGCGCGTTCGCCATGGCGGGCTCCCCTGGAGTCATTGGGCTTGCCTGTCACCTGTGCGAGGCGCTCGCGCCATGCCGGAAACAACTCTCCCGCCAGGGCACGCATGGTCTCCAATGCCGCCGGCGCGACCCGACTCAAAGGTTGTCGGTACTCGACGCGGTGCACCGGCAGGCCCTTCGTCGATGCACGGGGATAGGCTTCGATCGCAGGAACGTCCGTGTCTAGGACATGCACGCCGACTTGGCCCGCGAACACCTCGCGCAATGCCTGTTGGATCAACTTCGCATTCGACGAAACCGGATGCACGCGGTTGATCAGCAGATGCAACGGAGGGGGCTCGATACCAAGATGCCGGTATGGGGAGATGTCTTCGATCAACTGCAGGGTGCCGCGACGCAGTTCGCGCGCAGCCAGGATTTCCGGGGTCACCGGCGAAAGCGCCACATCGGAAGCGAGTACCGCCATTTCCAGCAGCACGCTTCGCGCACCTTGGGTATCGATCAGTACCAAGTCATATTGCTGAGCCAGGGCGGGCAAGAGGTGGCGCAGCCGCAGCCGCCCATCCGGAGCGTGGAGGAGCAGCGTGTTCAGCTCACCACGATCGTCATTGGACAGCACCAGGTCCAGGCCGGTGATGGTGGTCCGCGACACTAACTGCTCCAGGCGCTGCTCATTGAATGCCAGCAACTCGTAGATGCCGCCAGGGGCGCGGTGCGCCAACTCGTAGTAGGACGACAGCGTGGGCTGTACGTCGAGGTCGAGCAGCAGCACGCGCAAACCGGCGTCGGCAACCAGGCCGCCCAGATTCGCGGCGGTGGTTGTCTTGCCGACACCGCCCTTCGTGGAAATGATGGATATGACCTGCATAAGACTCTCCTCGTAGGTGTTCTATGAATCCGTGGGAGAGCCGGTCACACCCGGTTCTTGAGGCGTTCGCTGATCCAGAGGTCTACCTCGGTCGAATCCCAGCCGACCGCACGGACCCCAAGACGCAGTGCCTGTGGGAACTCGCCCTTCTTCATCAGGCTGTAGATGTGGGCGCGCTTGAAACCAGACTTGGCTTCGACTTCGTCGAGCCGCAGGATGCGGCGCTCGCCCGGCAGCAATGCAGGCGTCTGCGACATGATGGTCACTCCTTAACGCTCAGTGGCGTTCGTTGGCGTGACCCTCATTAAATAGACCTCACTGCCGGAAGCCATTGCAAATGCAATTTCTGGGACTGCACATACAAGCTTGCAAGTCGTAACGCGACAGGAACATCGCCTCCGCGGCGTGGCGGCCCGCCTCTCTGCAGACCTAGGCGGTCAAGCTGCGCATTCTTCGGCGAGCCTGGGCGAACTTGCCATTCAGCGTGCGCTCGGTGATCCCCATGACGCCGTCGTGGTGCGCGATCAGCGCACTGACGATGGCTTCCTGTGTCTTGAAGCACGAGTAAGGAGTGCCTGCTGGCGACTGGCCCAGCATCAGATCAAGCATGCCGCCGATGATATGCTGGTAGGTGGACTCCGCTCGATTCGTTATCGAGTACTCGTTGCATGCCGGCGTCACTTCGATCTGGTTCGACAATACGTGATGCTGCTTCTGCAGCATCTCAAGCTGGCGCCGGCACTGTTTCAGCTCTGCCTTCAATGCCTTCCGCTCCACCAGCATCGCTTGCCCTGTTTCCAAGGTGATGATGGGGTGTGCGATGCGCTCGCGGCGGCTGAAGAGAAAGGCTGGTCGCTGCTCAGGGTATTGATCCCGCATCCAGCGCTTGAGGTCGACGTGCCTGATGGTGAGGTCGGGAGAATCCCAGAGCACCTTGTCGTTCTGCGTGATGCCATTGCAGCCGTATGGGAGTTCGCCGTTGAAGATGGCATCGTAGATGCGCTCGGTGCATAGGCGTAGCTCGGTCCATCCCGGGAAATCGAGCGTCATGGGCAAATGCCTCGGCCACGAGATCAAGCGCAGAATTTCTTTCTTGTGTTTCAGCAGGCCTGCCCAGCGTATGGCTGCTTCGATCGGTCGATAATAGACCTTGGACACAGGTGGACTGTCGTGCATGCATCCCTCTCCCTACAAGGAATATCTACATCAAAAGCTCCCCAAGGCCAGGACGTTCCTCCTGGCGTTAGCAACGGCGAAAGCGTCAATGTCCAGGCTCGTTCGCACGCAGCGATCAAGTCACCCCGGTCGGACCATCACGGAGGACCGTCTATGTGCGATGTTGGGTTCGCTCTTGACTGCGTGGGCGGTGCTGGCGGGATTTCCAGCAACAAAATCGAGACATGCCATTCGCGTAAATGCGTGAGCGTTGTTGTTTCGTCTGAGCGGTGCAAGACCCGTTCTGCATCAGCTGTGCTGCCTCGGGTCTATCTGCGTGTTCCCCCCGAGTTCGCCGATCGCCACCATGTACCGTATTCAGCTACGTTCCGCGAGTCCATGTGTGTGCTTAGACCTGTGGGAAATGCTGTCAGACTGAAACGGACGCAGGCGCTTCGGGGAGGACGGCGCCTACAGCGCATCCCAAAGCACGGGGGTGGCCTTGGCGGAAGCGGCCCCCAGGCGTGCAAGCAACGCCTGTTTCTGAGGCCACTTCCCAGAGGAACGGCATTTGACCTGCCAACGTGCTCAGCCACGCTGCGCTGTTCGATCAGGCCTGCGAAGTAGGCCGAGTCGACAGCGGACAACGAGTGTCCCGGCACGATCACCTGTTCGATGCCGGTTAGGGTCTGCGCGATCTCGGCATATTTTGCCTAAAATAACAGGCGCCAAGCTGTGTAACGCTTAGCATAACGGGCACAAAAGGCGCTCTTGGCTTGCCATGCCGTATTGTATCGCCTATTATTTTGGGCATTGAACTGTGAAATGCCGACTTAGATGAGCAGATTCGAGACCCCGATGCATGTCGCCGAGCAAGTGATCCAGCTCGGCCACCGAATCCGGATCGCCCGCATCCGGCGCGGCTGGTCCGTAGCGGATCTGGCGAGCAAGGCGGGCATCAACCGCAATACCCTGACCGCGCTGGAACTGGGCAAGCCCGGCACGGCCGTCGGGGTGTGCTTCACGGTGCTATGGGCCTTGGGACTGGATCGGACGCTGGACGGCGTCGCCGATCCAGATGCCGATTTGCACGGCAAGGCGCTCGAAGCAGCTCGGCGCCCCAGCCGAGCCGGCAAGCCACGCAAGGCTGGCGACGACTATGACTTCTGAGCGCGAGGCCTACGTCTACATCCAGCTTCCCGGCAGCCTGGAGACCGTTCCGGCGGCGCTGCTGCGCGTGCAGACCTTGCCGGACGGCATCCAGATCGGGCGATTCCGCTACGGCGATCGCTATCTTGCGCGGCCCGAGGCGGTGGCACTCGATCCGTTCCGGCTGCCCCTGGCCAAACAAGTGTTCGAATTCACGCAGCTCAAGGGCATCCCCGGCGCTGTACGAGATGCCGCGCCCGATGCCTGGGGCCGGCGCGTGATCGAAAACAAGCTGGAACGCAGCCCCGCCGATCTCCAGGAGATCGACTACTTGCTCCACGGCCCCCAGGACGGGGCGGGATATCTCAGCTTTGGGCTGAAGGTCGAGCCGCCTGCACCCAAGCGTCACTACAACCGAACGCATCAACTCGATGAGTTGATTGCCGCGGCGCAGGCCATCGAGGAAGGCAAGCACGTCGCCGCGTATTTGCTCGAACAGCTCGATCCCGGCACCAGCATGGGCGGCGCGCGGCCGAAGGCCACGATCGAAGACGGGCAGAGCCTGTGGCTTGGCAAGTTCCCCGCCAAGGATGACCGTTTCAATCTCCAGCGGGTTGAGTTTGCCTCGCTGGACCTTGCCAGGCGCTGCGGTCTGAACGTCACCCAGGCGCGGCTGCAGTCGGTTGGCCACGGCGACGTGTTGATGCTGCAGCGTTTCGATCGGGAGTACGCCGAGGGTGGCTATCTGCGCTTCGGCCTGGTCAGCGGCCTGACCGTACTCGACTGCGGCGATAGCCATGTGGACAGGGATCGCTGGTCCTACCCGTTGCTGGCCGACAACCTGCGGCGGTGGTCCGACAAGCCCGAAGCCGATTGTGCAGAGCTGTTCCGCCGAATGGTCTTCAACGCGGCCGTGACGAACAACGACGACCACCCACGCAACCATGCCTTGCTGCGCCGACAGAAAGGGTGGCGGCTTTCACCGGCCTACGACTTGATGCCCGCGCCCGTGGTCAGCATCGAACGACGCGATCTCGCGTTGACCGTGGGGAGCTACGGCCGCACAGCCAGCATCTACAACCTGCTGTCCCAGGCGGGGCGGTTCGGTCTGTCCGCGGAAGAGGCGCGCCGGGAGATCGACAATATCGTCGCCATCGTCCGACAATGGAGAGAGAGCTTCTTCGCCTGTGGTGTGTCCGCGCAAGACGTCGAGCACATCGCACCCGCAATCCTGCCGGAATGCTTCTTCTTTGAAAGGCAGCCGGATGCCTGAACCAATGTCCATGCTCGTCGCCTTGGCACTCACCTTGGTGGCTGTGGGTGGACGTCAGAGGA
>JAKOZI010000289.1 GCA_029780075.1 Pseudomonadota bacterium | reverse complement strand
CCGAACTCCTCACGCAGGCCGGCATTCACGGTCTGCGTGAGACGCGTCTTGGCACGCGATTCGTCGCCAGCCACCGAGATGTAATACAGCTTCGGATCAATGATCCGCCACTTGGTGAATGAGTCGACCAGCACGTTCTTCTTCTCGGAAGTGATGAAGCGTTCCGGCTCGGCACTATCGAGGGTCAGAATCCGCTTGTCGAAATAGCGAACGTTCTGGATCAGCGGCCACTTGAGGTACAGGCCCGGCTCCTCGATCACACTGCGCACCTCGCCGAGCTGGAAGACGATCGCGTATTGACGCTGATCAACCGTAAAGATCGTTGCCCCAAGCACCACCAGCACGGCCACAAAAACCGCGGCAAAGACATTCATGCCCGCTCTCATCAGCGTGCCTCCCGATCACGCTGCCGCAGCGTCTCGCGCGAACGCGCCTCGTTCTTCTCGACCACCTGCGGCGGCACCTCGTTCGAGATCGCCGCTGCCGGCCGGGAGGCGACCGGCACCTCGGAGGCAGCCGGCGCCGCCGCTACTGCCCCAGCGGCCTGCAACAGCTTGTCCAGCGGCAGATAGAGCAGGTTCCCCTGCCCCTTGGTATCGACCAGCACCTTGCTGGTATTCGAATAGACCTGCTGCATGGTGTCCAGATACATGCGACTGCGCGTCACTTCAGGCGCCTTGGCGTACTCGGTCTGGATCTGCTTGAAACGACTGGCGTCACCCTCGGAAGTGGCGATCACTCGTTTCTTGTAGCCCTCGGCCTCCTCGGTCAGGCGCGCGGCGGTGCCGCGGGCCTTCGGGATCACGTCATTGGCGTAGGCCTGCCCCTCGTTCTTCTGGCGCTCGCGATCCTGCGAGGCCTTGACGGCGTCGTCAAACGCCGCCTGCACCTGTTCCGGCGGCTGCGCGTTCTGCATCGTGACCTTGGAAATCAGGATGCCGGTCTTGTAACGATCGAGAATGTCCTGCATCAGCTTCGAGGCATCGACCGCGATCTGTTCGCGTCCTTCGTAGAGGACGAAGTCCATCTTGTTCTTGCCGACGATCTGGCGAATCGCCGTCTCGGCGACCTGCATCACGGCGTCGTCGGGATGCCGGTTATTGAAGATGTATTCCACCGGATCCTTGAGGATGTACTGCACGGCAAACTGGATGTTGATGATGTTCTCGTCATCAGTCAGCATCAGCGCTTCCTTGAGCACCTTGTTCTTCTCGCTGCCGCGATAACCGATCTCCAGGGTACGGACACCCGAGACATTGACCAGTTCGTGAGCCTGAATCGGGTACGGCAGTCGCCAGCGCAAACCCGAGTCGGTGCTCTCCTTGTAGCGCCCGAACTGGAGCACGAGGCCCACCTGCGAAGCGTCGACGATATAGAACCCGCTGGCCAGCCAGACCACGACGACCAGCGCCAGCAACAGGCCAATGCCGCCGCCGAGAAACCTGCTGTTGAACTGTACCGGCGGCCGGTCGCCGCCGCGGTCGCCACCGCCACCGCCCCGCTTCTTGTCGAAGATGCTGGAGAGTCGACGATTGAGATCGCGCCACAACTGTTCGAGGTCAGGCGGCCCCTGATTGGGCCGTCTGCCACCGCCGTCATCGTTGCCGCGATTGCCCCATTGGGGGTCATTGAGCGACATAAGTACTCCAAGGCTTGAAATTATGGGGAGCAATCTGAATCAAAAACCATATCGTTATCCGGCAAGTCCACCGCGCCCGGCGAGCGTTCGCGCAGGTTGGCTGTCTTCGCCAGAGCCATCTCGGCCAGTGCCTCGCGCAGCAGGGGCAAACCATCACCACACCTGGCGCTCAGGCGAACGCGCGAGATTCTACCATACTCGTCCCGCTCGACCGCCGGCGGCAGACCGGTAAGATCAAGCTTGTTGAGGACCATAAGCTGCGGAACCGCTGCCGCGCCGATCTCGGCCAGTACCTTGTTGACGTCGGCAACCTGATCCGCACGTGCCGAACTCGCCGAATCGACGACGTGCAGCAGCACGTCCGCCTCGGCCGTGGCTTCGAGCGTGGCATGGAAGGCGGCCACCAGCGAATGCGGCAGATCGCGGATGAAACCCACGGTATCGGAAAGCACGATATGGCCGGCATCCGGCAGCCACAACTTGCGCGTGGTGGTATCCAGGGTCGC
>JAKOZI010000283.1 GCA_029780075.1 Pseudomonadota bacterium | reverse complement strand
GATGGCCTGCCGGGAGAGTTCCTCGTAGAGCGACTTCAGGATCGCCTCGGAGCGGAACACCAGATCGGTCGAGTACTCGACCTGCATCAGGCTCCAGTGGTAGGACTGTCCGAAGACCTCCAGAATTGGGCAGCACTGCTCGGCGTAGTGGTCCAGAAGCGCATGCAGGGTGTCTGGCGAGAAGGCGTCCGCGAGTTGCTGAGCCCGCTCCCAATCGGCGATACGGATGAAGGCATTGTCCGCCATCGCGTAGTCGATACCTGCCGTTGTCAGCGCGTGTGCCAACCGACTGTGGCCATTGCAGTAGAACTGCAGCCGAAATGGACTCCACGTCGGCACGCGCAGGTAGATCAGTCCGAGGGTTTCGTCCATCCAGTAGAAATAGTAGTGCAGGCACTTGCCCGAGGTATGGCGCAGAAAGGTTTGGTGACTTGGCTTGTCGTGCCAGGGTTCGTAGGCGTCGCAGGCTTCCATGGCGGAGAGCACATGTACCAATCCTGGATGATCCCCACGGTCCTTGAGCACCGCGGCAACGAGGTCTTCCTTGCGGAGGTGCGCCTTGGCCACGTGCTCGATTCGCGCTCCCTGCGCGGTCGCCAGAGCCTGTGCGGCTTCACGAATGCGATCACGCAGTGGTTCGGCAAAGCGCGGGTAGTCAAAAATGCTAATGTGCCGGGCGTTGAGAAAACTCGTCATCCCCGCCGCGTAGCACGCACCGGGCAACGTCCCTGTAATCACGATCCGGTCGTAGCAGGAGAGCGTTCCGGCAAGCCGCTCGTGATAGCGATCGGTCAGCATCTGTGTCATGGTCGCCTCCGCTTATCCCGTTTCGGCTATGACACAAACCTCATCCTGTTTGGTTCCGGCTTCGCCGGCTTAGGGAATCGTCGCCGTGACGAATGTTTGTGATAGCCTCACGGCGCTCGTCGCTTGCCCCTCATGAGGATTCTGCTCGTTGCCCCGGGTGAGCGATCCCATGTCTTGAACAGGACCGCTGCCCCATGAAACCTGCCATTGCCCTTTTCATCAGCCTGTTTACCACGCTTGTCGCGATCATCAACCCGCTGGAGGCGATTCCGGTCTATCTCGGATTGATGGACGGCAAGTCCGACGACGAGCAGCGCCGTGTCGCCCGCAGGGCCTGTTTCTACGCAATGTTGCTGTGTTTCTTCTTTCTGTTTTTCGGCACGTTGCTGCTGCGCTTGTTCGAGGTGCCGCTGAGCATGGTGCGGGTGGTTGGTGGGGTGATTCTGACCCGCGTCGGTTTCGAATTGTTTGCACCTACGCCGTCGGGTGGTTTGATTCCACGGGCGGACACGCAGACCGACGTTGCCTTCATTCCACTCGCCATGCCGATCATGTTCGGTCCCGGAGCGATTGCCACAGTGATCAGCATGGCGTCGACCATCAAGCAGTCGGACACCGAGTTGATCCATTTCGTCGCCGCCTGCGCGGCGATCGTGGCGTGCCTGGGGGCCACCTATCTGTCCCTGATCTACGCCAAGCCCATCCTGCGCAAGATCGGCAATCAGGGCATCGATGCCGCGACGCGGATCGTCGGATTTTTTGTCGCGGCGATGGGTATGGGTCTGATATTTCAGGGCGCGGTGGAATTCCTGGCGCCTTATGGCCGTGTGGCCGGAGTCGCTGTCGGGACCTAGGTGCGCTATCATTGCCACCGCCCAGCGGCTTGAAAGCGCTGGTTTACCCTTGATGAAGGAGTTCGCAGAGATGAGACTTTGGACATTGGCGGTGCCGTTCAGTGTGTTGCTGGCGGCAGGCTGCGTATCGCAGCAGACCTACGATCAGCAGGTGCAACAGACGCAGAAGGCGCAGACGCTCGAGCGGCAATACCAGGCGCTGAACAGGCAACTGCAGTCGGAAGTTGCGGCGGAGCAGGTGCAGATCAAACAACTCCAGGATCGACTGGTGGTGACCTTCGTCGATGAGATCCTGTTTGCTTCGGGCAGTGCCGAGATGCACGCCAAGGGTCGGAATGTGATCAACCAGGCGGTTCCGACCCTGGTTGGCCTGACCGGCCACTGGATCGACGTGCAGGGTTATACCGACAGCGAGCCGATTGGCGGGGCGTTGAGGGCCCGTTATCCGAGCAACTGGGAGCTTTCGGCGGCGCGTGCCGCGGATGTGGTGCGGCATCTGCAAGCGCAGGGCGTCGATCCGACGAATCTCGTTGCCGAGGGGTTTGGCCAATACCAACCGGTGGCGTCCAATGCGACACCGGAAGGGCGCGCCAGGAACCGCAGAATCGAGATTGTGCTGCGAGCCAAATAGCCGGGTTGGTCAAGCATCGGACATGCCTGGTTGTAGCTGAGGCTGCTGCGAATGCAACGGTGCAGGTATGCGGTGCATTCGCGTAGAGCGTGCGAGGCAAGGAATCCGGAACGGGTTGTGCTAATCGGGTGGTAGCGCCGGGTCCGGACGGACGGCGTCCGGTGCAAGCACCGGCGACGAAGTCGTTTCCTCCGGGGAAAGTGCCGGGTCCCGCGGCACGGCATCGGGTGAGAGCACCGGCCCTGGGTGGGTGTGTTCCGGTGCGAGTGCCCGCTCCGGTCGCACCGCGTCGGGCGAGAGCACCGGCCCAGGGTCAATCTGTTCAGGCGACAACGCGGGGTCGGGACGTACCGATCCGTCGCTGTTGTATTGCTGTGCATTCGCCGATGGCAGGCTCAGGAAGGCGATTGTGCCGCCAAGGATCATGCTTGACAGGCATCGACGGTACGCACTCATTCATCCCCCTTTCCGCGCTACGAAAACTGGAGAGGAGAGGAACGCCGAGGCGCCTGCTCCTCCGCCTTAAATGTAGCGCGTGTCTCCTTGGGGGTCAATCTTACTGCCTTCTGGCGGTCGAAGGGTGCCGCGAGCGGGGATTCGGGCTCATACTGTGCACTGCAGGAAAGGGATGCCGAGTGTGCCCTTTGGCTCCGGATGCCGCCCGGCAGAATCAATGAAATCGTAACGCTGACAGGAATGGACATGCTTCCCAGATTGATGCTCCCGGTGTTGGTTTCCTTGCTGGCCGCTGTCGGTGATGTCGGCGCCCAGCCCATCCACCAGGCCTCGCGCGGCGAGTTGTTGTATACGACGCATTGCATCGCTTGCCATGACACACAGGTGCATTGGCGCGAGAAAAAACTGGTGACCGACGGCAAGAGCCTGCGCCGGGAAGTCAGCCGTTGGCAGGATGTCGCCGGACTCGGGTGGACCGGGCAGGACGTCGAAGAGGTGGCACAATATCTGCAAGCGCTCTACTACCGGCATCTCACGCCGAACTGATTGGGCCGTGCAGTGCGGCGCGCGCCTCGCTCAGTTCTCGGTGGAATCGAGCGGCGCCGGTCTGTGTGCGGCATCGAGCACGCCTTCCATCAGCTCGGCCTCCTGCTTGTCGCGAACGGTCTTCGCCAGGGTGAACACCGAGCTGACCAGGAACAGCCAGCAACTCTGGCGAAAGCGTTGCTCGACAGACGGCAAAACGGCTATAATACGCGGTTTTTCCACCTTGCCCCACCGTTCGCATGGCGGGGGGTTAACCCATAAGGAGTGTGCATGCGCCACTATGAAATCGTTTTAATCGTCCACCCGGACCAGAGTGAGCAGGTCCCGGCGATGGTCGAGCGCTACAAGACACTTGTTGCCACGCGTGCAGGGCAGATCCACCGTCTTGAAGACTGGGGACGCCGCCAACTTGCCTATCCGATCCAGAAGTTGCACAAGGCGCACTACATTCTGATGAATATCGAGTGCGATGACGCCACGCTGACCGAACTCGAACACGGCTTCAAGTTCAACGACGCCATTCTTCGTCATCTGACGATACGCACCAAGCGTGCCGTCAGTACGCCGTCGCCGATGATGAAGGATGAGAAATCCAGGTCGCTGCTGGAAGTTCGTGAGCCGGCGCCGGCCGCGACTGCCGGACAGCCAGCCGCCTGATTGACGAGGCGCTGCTGAACCGCGTCGAGCTCACCGGAACCCTGATCGAGCGCAAGGCGCTGCGTTTTACACCGGCTGGTGTGCCGGTCAGCGAATGCCTGGTCGGGCATCAGTCAGAGCAGCTTGAAGCAGGCAGTCCACGACGTGTCGAGTGTGAAATCCAGGCGATTGCCCTGGGTGCGACGGCACAGTGGTTGCAGGCGGCAAGCCCGGGGGCGGCGCTGCATCTGACGGGTTTTCTTGCCGCCAGGAGCCGGAACAGCAAGCAGCCCAGGCTGCATATCACTACGATCGAATTTGTCGAAGGAAATCAAGATGGCCAGGTTCTTCAAGAAGAAGGATGACAAGAATGTCAAGAAGCGCGGCAGTGGTCTGTTCAAGCGGCGCAAGTTCTGCCGCTTCACTGCCGAGAAGATGGAAGAGATCGACTACAAGGATGTCGACCTCTTCAAGGAGTACATCGCTGAAAACGCCAAGATCATGCCGGCGCGTCTGACCGGCACCAAGGCTGGTTATCAGCGCATGCTGTCGGTAGCCATCAAGCGGGCGCGCTTCCTGGCGCTGCTGCCGTATACCGACAATCACCAGTAAGCGAGGACATGACGATGCAAATCATTCTGATGGAAAAGGTCGCCAACCTCGGGGATCTCGGTGACCTGCTCAAGGTGAAAGATGGTTACGCCCGCAACTTCCTGATCCCGAAGGGCAAGGCCAAGCGGGCGACGCCGGCGGCCCTGAAGGAGTTCGAAGTCAAGCGCGTCGAGCTCGAAAACGCGGCCGCCGAGAAACTGACGGCTGCGCAGGCCTATGCGGAAAAACTTGGCGGCGCCGTGGTCAGGATCGCGCGCAAGGCTGGCGTCGATGGCCGTCTGTTTGGCTCGGTCACCAATTTCGACGTCGCGGATGGCCTGCAGGCGCTCGGTTTTGCAATCGAAAAGTCTGCTGTGCGCATGCCTGCCGGTCCGCTCAAGATGATCGGTGAGAGCCAGTTGCAAGTGGCCCTGCACAGCGACGTCATGGCGACGATTACGGTGGCCGTGGTCGTCGAACAGCTGAAGATTTAGGTGGTGCTGGATTCGGCGTCGCTTTCTGGCGCCGGAAAGGAAGCCTTGCCCGCGGGCAAGGCTTTTTTGCGTTCACTTCCCGGTAACTGCTTCCTGGGCGCGCTACACTCGCAGCCCAACTCGTTCTCCTGACGGATTTCTCATGGTCAAGCCCTTCGATTCCTTCAACTCCGAGAACGGGCAGCGTGCGAACGGTCGTGGCGCGCGGCGCGAAAGGAATCCGCAGGCGGACCCCGCGCTGTCAGAACTACGCGTGCCGCCGCATTCGATCGAGGCCGAGCAATCGGTACTCGGCGGCTTGTTGCTCGACAACGCTGCCTTCGACAAGATCGCCGATGTGATGTCGGAAGGCGATTTCTATCGGGACGAGCACCAGCGCATCTATCGCCAGATCCGTAAACTGCTCGAACGCGGCAAACCGGCCGACGCGGTAACGGTCGCCGAAAGCCTGGACCAGGCCGGGGAGGGCAAGGATACCGGCGGGTTGGCCTATCTCGGCGAACTTGCGGCCAACACGCCGTCGGCGGCGAATATCCGGCGCTACGCGGAGATCGTTCGCGAACGGGCGATTCTGCGCCAACTGGTGACTGCCGGCGACGAGATCGCCGGCAGTGCGCTCAATCCGCTCGGTCGCGATCCGAAAACCCTGCTCGATGAAGCCGAGGCGAAGGTCTTTGCGATTGCCGAAGGTGGCTTTCGCCATCAGAGCGGCTTCGTGCACATCAACCCGTTGTTGACCCAGGTCGTCGAGCGTATCCAGGAACTACACGATCGTGACAATCCCTCGGACATTACCGGCGTACCGAGCGGTTATCACGATCTGGACTCGAAAACCTCGGGCCTGCAGGGCGGTGATCTGTTGATTGTTGCCGGCCGGCCGTCGATGGGGAAGACCTCGTTTGCGCTCAATATTGCCGAGCACGTGGCGATCGAAGTCGGTTTGCCGGTAGCCATTTTTTCGATGGAGATGGGCGGTACCCAACTCGCCATGCGCATGCTGTCCTCGGTCGGCCGGCTCGATGCGCATCGCGTCCGCACCGGCCGCCTCAATGATGACGAGTGGTCGCGCCTGTCGTTTGCCCTGGGCAAGCTGCATGAGGCGCCAATCTACATTGACGAGACGCCGGCACTCAACCCCATCGATCTGCGGGCGCGGGCCCGCCGCCTGCACCGCCAGTGTGGCAAACTCGGGTTGATCGTCATCGACTATCTGCAGTTGATGTCCGCGACCTCGCACGGCGAGAACCGGGCCACCGAAATTTCCGAGATTTCGCGTTCGCTGAAGGGACTGGCGAAGGAGTTGGGTGTGCCCCTGATGGCGCTCTCGCAACTCAACCGCTCGCTGGAACAACGGCCGAACAAGCGGCCGGTGATGTCGGACCTGCGCGAGTCGGGAGCCATCGAGCAGGACGCCGATGTGATCATGTTCATCTATCGTGACGAGGTCTACAACCCGGACACGCCGGAAAAAGGCGTTGCCGAGATCATCATCGGCAAGCAGCGCAATGGCCCGATCGGTACGACTCGTCTGACTTTCCTCGGGGAGTACACCCGCTTCGAGAATTTTGCCAATCCTGGCTCGTACTGAGCCGGCGCGCCGCGCGGGGTGTGATCAGCCGTCAACGCGGATGGCGTTGACCAGGTAGCTGCAGCGGTGGGTGTCCGTGCTGTCGAAACGGGCGCCTGCTGCCTCCGCCTGCGGCAAGACCAGAAAGGGCAGGGGGCCGCCGCTGGCGCCATGCAGCTTGACGTCCTGGGCGGCGTTGTACGCGATCCAGTTCATCTCCCAGAAACCAAACAGCAGCTTCCTGAGAACGACCAGTTTTGCATCGCCGCTGCCCAGGCGTTCGTCCTGGATGGCCTTGCGGACATCGGCTGGATCGACCGGAATCCAGCCATAACCGGGGGTGTAGAATTCCGCGCGGCAGTGCTGCTGTACGCGGAGGTTGCCGGTCGCGCCAAGCCCTGAAAACAGTCGCGAGCTGTCGACCCGCAGCCCGAATACCGGACGCGCTGGAATGCCGATCGATCGGCACAGGCCGACGAACAGCAGGGCGATGTCGGCACTCTTGCCGCTCAGCTGCCCACTATCGAGCATGGCCTCGACATCGCCTCTGCCGATACCGCCTTGCGATGACTCATAGACGGTGTTCTCTACCACCCAGTCGTAGATCGCCTTGCCCTGCGCTACCGGATCCTTGATGCGACCAATCGCCCGCTCGGCGGTACGGCGCACCAGTCCATCGGTCGGGACCAGGTTGGTGGATTGCAGGCAGCGACGAAGCACCTCGCCACGTTCGGCGATGCTGCCCCGCCGGGTAATATCGAAATGGCGATCCTGCTTCGCTACCTGGCTGACCAGTTGCAGTTGCGGTGTGGCGGCACCATCCTTCCAGTCGGCGTAGAAGACCTCCATCTCGGCCACCGGGTCACGGTAGATGCCGGCGCTGTCAAAATTGCCTCGCCAGCCGTGGCCGAGCGAACGTTGCCAGAGTGTGTCCTTGTATTGCGCCAGCGGCAACCATACCCGCACCTTGCCTTTGACGTGGTTGAGCGTGATGGACGAGGTAATGTCGTAAGTGCGCCATTGCGGCAGTGGCTCGTCCGGCAGGCTGATGGCGTTGCGAGGTTCGAGGGCGGCGGGCGGCGGGCTCGCCGCAGCAGCGGGAGGGGGTGCTGGTGTTTCGACGACAGGCCGGTAGGAGTGCCTGCCGCCTCGTTTCGCGCTGGCCCTGCCGCTCGATTTCGTTGCGGTCGCTTTGGGGCTGGCCTTGCCGGTGTTGGCTTTGGACGCGCCCTTGGCTGCCGGCTTGGCAGCAGCCGGGGTGGGCGTGGCCGCCTTCTTTTTGTTGGCGGCGAGCGCCGACGAAGGGGCCAGCAGCGAAAACAGCGCAGAAGCAGCAAGGAAATCGCGTCGTTTCAATCGACTCTCCGGTAAGCGTAGGATCCATATCGCACGGAGCCGGCAGCACGGATCGGTGGCCAAAAACGACCGGGCCGTGTCACAAGACACGGCCCGATAACGTCCCGAAAATTATAGCACTTCAGCGGCGTAGTCGGCGAGGCGGGAGCGCTCGCCACGTTGCAGGGTGATGTGCCCGGCGTGTTTCCATCCCTTGAAACGGTCGACGACGTAGGTCAGTCCGGAGCTGCCTTCGGTGAGATAGGGCGTATCGATCTGCGCAATGTTGCCGAGACAGATGACCTTGGTGCCGGGGCCGGCGCGGGTGATCAGGGTCTTCATCTGCTTGGGTGTCAGATTCTGCGCTTCGTCGATGATCAGATACTTGTTCAGGAAGGTGCGACCGCGCATGAAGTTGAGCGACTTGATCTTGATCCGGTGGTGAATCAGATCACGGGTGGCTGCACGACCCCAATCGCCGGCGTCCTCGTCACTCTTGTTGAGTACCTCGAGGTTGTCTTCGAGGGCGCCCATCCACGGGCCCATCTTTTCCTCTTCGGTGCCCGGCAGGAAGCCGATGTCCTCGCCAACGGGCACGGTGACACGGGTCATGATGATCTCGCTGTAGCGTTTGCTTTCGAGCACCTGTGTCAGTCCGGCCGCCAGGGTCAGCAGCGTCTTGCCGGTACCGGCCTGGCCGAGCAGAGTGACGAAATCGACTTCCGGATTCATCAGCAGGTTGAGGGCGAAGTTCTGCTCGCGGTTGCGTGCCGTGATTCCCCAGGCGTTGTTCTTGGGATGCGTATGGTCGGTCAGCGTCTCGATCTCGGCCGTCGTCGCGGAAACCTCACGGACGATGGCCTGCAAGGGTTTTTCACCCTCCTGGTAGAGGAACTGGTTGACCAGCAACTGTGCGCAGAGGGGCCCGTTGAGTCGGTAGCGTGTGCGGCCGTCCTTCTTTCGGGATTCGACGTCGTGGCCGCATTGGTCCCAGAAGTCGGCGCCCAGTTCGCGCATGCCGGTGTACAGGAGGTCGCTGTCTTCGAGGACCTTGTCGTTGAAGTAGTCCTGCGCCTGCAGCCCGAGTGCGCGGGCCTTGATGCGCATGTTGATGTCCTTGGAGACGAGGATTACCGGACGCTCCGGATGTTGCCGTTGCAGGTGGATGACGACCGCCAGAATCTGGTTGTCGACCTTGGTGGTCGGTAATCCGGCCGGCAGGTCGCCGGCGATGGCTTCGGTCTGCAGGAACAGACGGCCGCTGGCCAGTCTGCGGGAAGGCCCGAAGAGTTGGATGCCCTGGTCGATGGCCGCGTCCACGCTGGTGACGATCTCGTCCAGGGTACGTGTCACCTGGCGGGCATTGCGGGCGATTTCCGATACGCCCTTCTTGTGGTCGTCGAGTTCCTCCAGGGTCATGATCGGCAGGAAGACATCATGTTCCTCGAAGCGATAGACACTGGTCGGATCGTGCATCAGGACATTGGTGTCGAGGACGAAGAGCTTGCTGGCCTTGGCGGCAACGTCGTTGTCGGCGCCGATTGCGGGTTTGCGGGGCATTCGAGCGCTTTCCGGGTGAGAGTGGGTTACATCTGGGCGAGGAAATCGAGCACTGCCTGTGCGTGGCCGGCCACTTTCACGGCACGCCATTCGCGTCGCAAGACCCCTTGGCGGTCAATGACGAAGGTGCTGCGTTCGATGCCACGCACCTGTTTCCCGTACATCGACTTCATCTTGATCACCGCAAAGCGGGCGCACAGCAACTCTTCGGTATCGGCGAGCAGGTCGAACGGCAGGTTCTGCCTGGCCTTGAAGTTCTCGTGCGACTTGATGCCGTCACGTGAGACGCCGACGACGACTGCGCCGGCCTTGACGAACTGCGGGTACAGATCACGGAACTGCTGGGCCTCGGTGGTGCATCCCGGCGTGCTGTCCCTGGGGTAGAAATAAAGCACGACGATGCTCCCGCGACAGTCGGAAAGAGTGAACGTCCGGTCAGAGGTTGCCGGCAGGCTGAAGTCATCTACGGTCTGGTCGATCATGGCGGGCTTTCAGAGGGCGGAGAGTCCGATTGTTGTAAGAAACCGGAGTATCGGTCAAGCCGATTGACAAGAGCGAGGGCCAGGAATTCTGCAAGTACAACAACGTGTATTACGAGAGCTTCGGCGACGAGATCGTCGCGATCGAACTGGCCAACCCGTCGCACCTGCTTGGGATCCGCTCCGGCCACATCACCAACATCATGGTCGGCGATGGCAATGTGTATTTTCAGGACGGACTGAAAATCTGGCGCGGCAACCGCGACCTGAGCACGGTCAGCCTGTTTCACACCATCAAGCGCTCACTTCCCGCCGGGCTGCTGCAGCCAGCGCAGCAGGGCCGCATAGAGCGCGTTCGGTTCTGTCGGCTTGCTGATGTGATCATTCATGCCGGCTGCCAGGCAACGCTCGCGGTCCTCGTCGAAGGCATTGGCGGTCAGAGCCAGAATCGGGAGGGTTGACAGGCCGGGCAGTCGGCGAATCAGGCGGCTTGCTTCCAGCCCACTCATCACCGGCATCTGCACGTCCAACAAGATCAGCCGGTAGTCGCAGGCACGCGCCTGCTCGACCGCTTCCTGTCCATTGCTCACCACGTCCAGCACCAGGCCGGCGTCTTCCAGCAACAGGCGAACCACTTCCTGGGTCAGCGGGTCATCTTCGGCCAGCAGCACGCGCGTGCCGAGCCAGCCGCGCGTCAAGCGCTCTCGGGGTGTTGCTTCAGGCGGACGAATTTCGGGGTGGGGGACGGCGGTCCCCCTTTTCACGCGCGCGGTGACCCAGAAGGTACTGCCGACGCCGGCTTCGCTGAGCACCCCCACGTCGCCACCCATCAGCCTGGCCAGCCGCTGGGAAATGATCAGGCCGAGGCCGCTGCCGCCGTATTTCCGCGCCAAGGAATCGTCCGCCTGAGTGAAGGCATGGAACAGTCGCGCCTGTTGCTCGGGAGTGAGGCCGATCCCCTGATCGCTCACCTCGATGCGAAACAACAGGCTGCAGCTATCCTCTTCGATGAGCTCGGCACGCACGCCGATCTCTCCGCGCTCGGAAAACTTGACGGCGTTGCCGATCAGGTTCAGCAACACCTGTTTCAGACGCAAGGCGTCGCCACAACAGCGATCGGGCAGTGTCCGGGAGATCTCGCTGAACAGGTGCAGACCCTTGGCACGGGCCTGTTCGCCCATCATCTGCACGACTTCGCCGAGCAACAGGGCGAGGGAAAAATCCTGGTCGTGCAGCGTCAGTCGATCGGCCTCGATCCGGGAGAGGTCGAGGATGTCGTTGATCAAGGCCAGCAGATGCCGGGAGGCCTGCAGGCTTCTGCTCAGGTAATCGCTCTGCCGGGGATCGGTGGCACGGCGCAATGCGAGTTCGGTCATACCCATGATGCCGTTCATCGGCGTGCGCAGTTCGTGGCTCATGTTGGCCAGGAAGACACTCTTGGCGCGGTTCGCGGCTTCGGCAGCGTCGCGTGCGGCAGCGAGCTCGGCGGTGCGTGAGAAGACCAGTTGTTCAAGGTGGTGGCGATGTTGTTCAAGTTCGGCTTCGGCGGCCTTGCGCTCGGTCACGTCGTGGGAAACGACCACCACGCGTGTGGTTCGGCCGGCGTTGTCCCTGATCACGCCGCCGCGCGACTCCATCTGGCGGACACTGCCGTCGGCAGCCATGACGCCATACTCGAGATAGCGGCCAATACCCTGGGTGACGGTTTCGCGGAACGCCTTGACGACGCGATCACGGTCGGCAGGACAGATATCATCGAAGGAAAGGGTTCCGGAAAGCTCCCGTTGGCCCAGCAGACGTTCGTAAGACGGACTGGCGTAAAGCCGCCTGCCATCGACGTCGAGCACGGCGACGAAGCCTTCGAGGTTCTCGGCGATCAGGCGGAAGAACTCCTCCTGTTCGCGCAAGGCATTTTCCATCTGCTTGCGCTCGGAAATATCAACCAGGATGCCGTTCCAGAATACGCTACCGTCGTCCCGGCGCTGTGGCAGGGCTTGTCCCCTGATCCACCTGAGCTTGCCACTGGGCGTGCGAATGATGTGCTCGTGAACCCACAGAGTGAGGCTGGCTGCTGAACGATCGACAGCCTCCTTATGGCCAACGCGGTACTCTGGCAGGATGCATTGGGTCAGTGCGTTGTGATCCCGTAGCCCCTCTTCCGGGGTGACTTCGTAAAGATCAATGATGCCTTTGCTGAGATAGGTAAACTTCCAGTCTCCGGCAGGCGACTGAAGAAACTGATACACCACGCCCGGTACGGCTGAAGTCATTGACTCCAGTTGCACTTGAGCCGCCCGCAGGGACTCTTCGGCTTCCTTGTTCGCCGTGATGTCCTCGCTGAAGATGACGATTCCGCCGATACGCCCGTGCGGGTCATGCCACGGACGAATCTCCCAGCGCTCCCACTGCACCGAACCGTCGAGACGCTCGAAGCGATCACCGTCGGAACGCAAGACCTCGCCGGCCAGCCCACGGCGATGCGCCGCTTTCCATTCCTCGGGGATCTCGGGGAAGATCTCGTAGTGCGAGCGTCCCCGCAGATCGCGGTCGCCCAGCGCGTAGTCGGCCAGCCAATGGTCGCTCGCGTACAGATAGCGCATGTCGCGGTCGAACATTGCCAGACTGACCGGAGCGTACCTGATGAACAGTTTGAGGTGTGCTTCGTTTTCGGCCAGTGCCTGTTCCGCCAGTTTGAGCGCGCTGATGTCGGTATGCGTGATGGCCACGCCGTCTCTGGCATCCTGCCCCAGCGGCATGACGACCATCGAAAACCAGCGTTTTCGCTGGGGCGAGTGGCAAGGGTACTCAAGGCTGAAGCTCGGCAGGGCCCCGTCCAGGACGGCCCGGATTCCGTTGCCGGCGTTCATTCCCCCATGCGGCGACACGGAGTCGCTGTCGGCCGCGCAAGCGACAAGATAGTTGCCGCCGACTTCGGTATTCCTCACCGGCTTGCCGGGCTCTACGCCATTTTCCAGAGAGAAGCTCCGCCAGCGCTCGTTGGCCGCCCGAATGACGCCGTTGCGATCCACCACCACGATTTCGGCAGCCACCGAATTCAGGATGACGTTCTTGAAGGCTTCGCTTTCCCTGAGGGCATTTTCCGATTGCTTGCGCTCGGTGATGTCCATGATGTTGCCGACGACCTTGACGATCCGTTCGCCGTGGCGAAGGGCCTCGGCCGTCGTACGCACCCATTTCACCGAGCCGTTGGGGCTGTTGAAGGGGACTTCGATATCGTAGGGTTCGCCGTTTTCCGCGCAGCGCCGGAAGGCTTGCACGATGGTGTCCCTGTCCTCCGGCGGGTAGCACGCCAGGCTCTTCTCGATGAGTTCGGGAGATCCCGGCGCCGTACAGTCGGCAGTAAAGCCGTGCAGACGATACGTTTCGGCCGTCCAAGTCATCGTCTGTTGCTCGATATCCCACTCCCAACCCCCGACCTTGCTCAGGCGTTGGGTCGTGTTCAGCAGCGCCTCGCTGTGCGCCAAAGCCGCTTCCGCCAGTTTTCGGTCGGTGATGTCACGACCGCTGACGCGCGTGCCGAGCGGCTTGCCGTAGGCATCGAAAATCGGCTGCCAGGAGAAGGCAAGCCAGCGCTTGCCACTCTTCCTGTGCTGGCTGCGGAACTCCACGTTCTCGCCATGGCTGCCCCCCAGGGCACTGACGAAGCGCACACGGAATGCCGACCGGTCCTCCTCGGCGATCAGGACGGAAACGAAGTCGGGCATCGCCAGCACCGCCTGCGCGGAGTATCCGGTGACCTTCTCGACCGCTGGATTCACCCACAGACACTTGCCGTCGGGTCCGAACCAGGATTCCCAGTCAACCGTGTAGTCGGCGATGGCCTTGAATCGCTCCGCGCTTTCCCGCAAGGCATCCTCGGCACGTTGCCGCTCGGGGTTGTCGCTGATCGCGATACGGCAGACCGCCGTCTCCCACGGGTCTGGCGCGACGATCCCTTCCAGGTGTGCCCAGAATGTCGTGCCGTGCCGTTTGACCATCCGCAGTTCACACGCCTGCCGTTCCCCGGTATCGAAGAGTTGCTTCCGATAACGGGAGTAGCTGTTCTGGTCTTCATCCAGGACGAACGCGGAGAACGGCTGCTTGAACAGCGCCGCGCGCGCCACGCCCAGCAGGGTCGCCGCGGTGAGGTTGGCCTCCAGGATCAGTCCCTTGTCCGAAAGGGTGCAAAAGCCTACCGGCGCCAGTTCGTAGAGGTCGAAATACCGCGCCCGCGCGGCCTCCAGTTCCCCCTGGATCCGGCGCAATTCCTCATTCTGCACTTCCAGTTCGACCTGATGAACCTCCAGATCATGCAGCGCCTCGCGCAGGGCAGCGGGTGACAGGGTTTCACCCCGGTCGGAAAGCCTGGACTTGTGAAGAAACGCTTCAGCCTGCGAGCGCAGTACCTGTTCATCGGAACTCTTGTCCTCGGCGCTCACAGATTACTCCTGGCAAGCATTGCGGCCGCGATTCGGCCGTTCTCCCTTCCGGACCGGCAATCGCGCGCCGCCATCCCGCCTCTCAGGAAGCGGTGCACAAGTAATCGATTTGTCGGCACGGGAATCTCTCTCGATGTCATCTGCGGCAGCGCTCAGGTCGTGTACCCTACTTCCGAGGCCTTGCCGCCACGGGCCGGCGACCCCGGCGCGTACCCCGACGCCGTGGGCTCCAGCCCTCCGCAGTTCGACGAGTGATCAAACTATATACCCTCAGGCGGGTTCCCGCCACGGCAACGACGAACGATCGGCTCAAGGCCATCGATTGAGGCCTCGCCGGCGTTGCCGGACGATTCTCCAGTTCCCATGGCGTGTGCGACAGCATCAGACGCCCGGCCGCTTGATGAGCAGGCGGCCTTGGTATATAAGTGAATATTCAGCAGTGGTTTCTTGAGTGGAGGCGTGGAAGTGGACCTTATCGTAGAGCATGCGGAAGTCTGGGCAGGGACCATCGACGACCAGCCCGGCGCCCTGGCCGGCGCGCTGGCGGTGTTGAACCGGGCTGGAGCCGACCTGCAGTGCGTGATTTCCCGGCGATCGCCTGATCAGCCAGGGAAGGGGTGGTTTTCGTCACCCCATTGCAGGGTGATGGCGAAACCGCCGCAGCCGCTCAGATCGGTTTCAACGTCAGCCAGACCTTGCACTCGGTGCGCATCATCGGGCCGAACCAGCGGGGCATCGTCGCGGAGCTGACCGCGAAGCTGGCGGAAGCGGGCATCAACCTGCGCGGTTTTTCCGCCTCGGTGATCGGCTCGCGGTTCATTGCCTACGCGGCGGTCGACTCGCATGCGGACGCCAGGAAGGCGATCGAAATTCTGGGATGGGATTGATCGCTCCGGCCGGCACGTGCGCCGCCGCGTCGTAGCCGGCGAGCACATCGCCGCAAGGGATGAGCCGATCGCCGTCGGCGCCATTCCGCGTAAGCCAAACGATGCGAACACCAGCCTGGAGAATCGAGGCTCCTCCGATCGCCTGAGTGGCTCCGCAACCCCCTGATCATTCTTCTCCGATGGCCGACAACTACGACGACTATTCCCGCGAGCAACTCCTGCGCCTGCTGCGCGAGCGCGACCGCCGGCCGCGTTTCGGGCTGGTGTGGGAGCGCGACGAGATCGACCACGATCTATCGGTCAACAACGATTTCGTCGCGCTCGATTGGGACGCCGAGCTATCGTGCGGCGACGGTCCGCAACGCAATCTGATCATCGAGGGCGACAACTTCGACGCCCTGCGCACCCTGCGCATGACCCACGCCGGCCGCGTCAAGTGCATCTACATCGACCCGCCCTACAACACCGGCAACCGCGATTTCATCTACAACGACCGCTTCGTCGACAAGGAAGACAGCTACCGCCATTCCAAGTGGCTGGAGTTCATGTATCGGCGGCTCGAACTGGCCAAGGAACTGCTGCGCGAGGACGGCGTGATCTTCGTCTCGATCGATGACAACGAGGTGTTTCATCTTGGGCTGCTGATGGAGCAAATATTTGGAGATGCCGGATCGGTTGCAACCTTTATCTGGAAGCGGAGGACGACTCCTGATAGCCGCAATCTGAACGGCGTTTCGGGAGATCACGAATATGTGCTTTGCTACCAAAATGGCGCTGGCTTTCGTATGCGAGGCCGGGCAAAGGATCTGAGCAAGTACACAAATCCTGACGGCGATCCCCTCGGACCCTGGATGAGCGACAACCTGACAGGTTTAGCGAACGCGCAGCAACGACCCAATTTGCACTATCAAATAGTGCATCCAGAGACGGGGTTGCGGTATCCGCCTCATGCTTCACGCGGCTGGATCTATGGGCCAGAGCGCATGGCCGAGCTCGTCAAGATGAACCGCATCCTTTGGCCGAAAAAACCCGACGGTCGTCCAAGGCTGAAGAGATACGTGACAGACATGAAGTCAGCAGAGACTGGTTACTCCACAGTCCTGGACGCACCGGGAAATGTTGAAGCGACGAAAGAATTGGGCGGCATGCTAGGCACGAAAATTTTCTCGTTCCCCAAGCCAGTAGGCTTGATCGCACAATTGATCGAGCAGGCGACCGGGCCGGACGACATCGTTCTTGATTTTTTCGCCGGATCAGGGACAACGGCACACGCAGTGCTCAAAATCAACAGCGAGGACGGCGGTCGAAGGCGCTTCATCCTTATCTCCAATACCGAAGCCATGATCGAAACGCCCGACAAGAATCTCTGTCGGGACGTCTGCGCTGAACGAGTCCGACGTGTGATTGCTGGCTATGACGATCAGAAGGGGCAGGGTGTTGCCGGTCTCGGCGGTGGCTTCGCCTATCTGCGCTGCCGGCGGATTCCGGCGGCGACGGTGTTTCGCGGCATCGAGCACGCACAGGTGTGGACGGCGTTGCAACTGATTCACGACATGGCGCTGACGCCTTATCAAACCGGGTTGCCGATGCAGGCCGCGGAAGGCGCGCGCGGCCTGGTGATCTATCTGCCCAAGCTGACCGAGGCGGTACTCGATGCGCTACAAACGGCGATGCACGCCACCGGGCAGGCGGTGGTGTATTCGTGGCAGCCGGCGCTGCTGGCGCAACGGCTGACCGATCCACGCCTGGCCTTCGAGCCGATTCCGGCCTTCCTGGTCCATCGCTTCGGCGCGCGTTCCTCGGCGGCCAAGCGAGGACGGCCGTGAGCGCGCCGGCACCCAAGGGCTATCAGCGCGAGGCGGTGATCAACGCGCTGGAGATTTTCCGCTACGCCGAAAGCCAGTTGCGCCAGGCGGGTGACGACACCAGCCGCGCGGCAGCGACGGCCTTCAACGGCTGCCTGCTGCTGGAAGCGCCGACCGGTTCGGGCAAGACGCTGATGGCCGGCATGATCGCCGAGAGTTTCGCGGCACCGGATCGGGACAGCAATGCGCGCATCGTCTGGTTCTGGTTCACGCCCTTCGCCGGACTGGTCGAGCAGGCCAGGGGGGTGATCCAGTCCACCTTCGTCGGCCTGCGCGTGCGCGACCTGCAAGGCGACCGGAAGACGCGCGGCAGCCGGAGCGGTGACGTGTTTGTCACCACCTGGGCCTCGGTGGCGGCGACCAACAAGGACACGCGCAAGATTCGCAGCAGCGGCGAATTCGTGCTGGCGCTGGACGACCTGATTGCCGAATTGCGCACGGCAGGGTTCCGCATCGGCGTCGTGGTGGACGAGGCGCACCACGGTTTCACCCGAGCGGCCGAGGCCGTGCGCTTCTACCGCGAGACGCTGCGGCCGGATTTCACGCTGATGATCACCGCCACGCCCGACGATCAGGACGTGGACAAGTTCAGGAAGGCGGCGGGTATTGGCCACTTGCATCGTGTCCGCGTCAGCCGCAAGGAGGCGGTCGATGCCGGGCTGATCAAGGACGGCATCCAGTCCATCGCCTATCTGGCGGCGGACGATCAGAAAGCACTGGTGGATTTTCCCGCGACCGCGCTGGCGGATGGCTGGGGCATGCACGGCGCCATCAAGCAGGGTTTGCAGGCCGCCGGCATCGGTCTGGTGCCGCTGATGCTGGTGCAGGTGGGGAACAGCAACACGGCGGTCGAGGAAGCGCGGACCCGGCTGGCGGCATTGGGCGTGCCGGATTCGAAAATCGCCTGGTACACGGCGGACGACCCGAACGACAATCTGTTGGCGGTGGCGATCGACGAACAGAAGGAAGTGCTGATTTTCAAGGTGGCGGTGGCGCTGGGTTTCGATGCGCCACGTGCCTTCACGCTGGTGTCGATGCGCGGGGCGAAGGATACGGATTTCGGCATGCAGGTGGTGGGCCGCATCCTGCGCGTGCATGGCCGTTTGCAGGGGCCGACGCTGGAACAGAAGCTGCCCGAGCTGCTGCGCCACGGCTACGTGTTTCTCGCCGATGCGGCGAATCAGAGCGGCCTGGTGCATGCCGGCGAAAAAATCAACGCGATCCAGAGCGCGCTCTCGCAGGTGTGCCCCTTCACGATGGTGGTGAAGGTGGCCGGGCGTAACGAAATTCAGGTGACGCACAATGGGCAGGCGCAATTGCTGTCGGTGCCCTACACGCCGCCCGCCTGGGCCGTGCCGGAAACGGGCAGCGGCAACATTGGAGCGCAAGTGGCCGCACCACCGGCCTGGCAGCCGACCGGGATTCTGACGCATCTGGTACTGACGCCACCGGAAGCCGCGCCGCCATCACCGGACGCACCCCGCACGCGCCCGCTGCTCGCGGGCAATCGGCGCTTTCCCATTCGCCAGGATGTGCCGCGCGTCCATCGCGCTGAGCGCCTGCCGTTGTCAACCGGCGATCTGCTGACCTGCATCGCTGCCAGCATCGCCATTGACCATCAGGTCTTTCAGGCCGGTTTGCGCCAGTCGGTGAAGGTGACGCGGCGGATCGTTGACGTATTCGAGGGCAGCGAGGAAATGGACTCGCTGCAGGCTCGCCTGTCCGACGAGGAAATCGCGCGACGGGCGCAAAGCGTGATGTTCGACGCCGACTATGTCGATCCGCGCGATCTGCACGATGCCCTCCTGGCGCGCCTGAAAAGCGAGTTCGGCCACCGTGGCATCGACGTCGACCACACGGGGCTGGAACGCGCCCTGAACCGCATCATGGCAGCCTACCCCAATTTGATCCGGGTGGCGGCGCGTAGCTGCGCGGCCCGCTTCAAGGAGGTCTTCGATACCGCGCCCTTGCCCGAGTTTGTCGAACTGCCGGCGGGCGTGCAGCGCTCAAGCCGCAATGTCTATGGCGTCATGCCGCAGGATCTGAACGGGCCGGAGCGGGCATTTGCCGACCTGCTCGACGCCGACAGCACGGGCACGGTCGACTACTGGTTCCGCAACGAACCGCGCAAGCCGTGGTCGATCGGTATCGTGATGCCCAGCGGCGATCGCTATTTCCCCGACTTCGCCGTCAGGCTGGCAGGCCATGGGCCGGGTCATGGCCTGCTCCTGGTGGAAACCAAAGGCAGGCACATCCTCAACGGCGATGATACGCTGGACAAGATTCTGGCCGAGCACAAGGTGTACGGAGTGCCGCTGATGCTGGCACAGGATGCTGGCGGTCGCTTCATGACCGTCAGGTTTTTCGCAAGTACCGGGCGCAACGAGGAAGACCAGATTTTCCGTCTGGAGCATCTCGCGGGCTACTGTCGCGCAGCATTCCTCTGATTCCGGAAGGAAAACAAAGTGCTTGTCTCGGTCTACCAGCTGCACTGGAAATCCCGGCGCTGTACGCCACGCGGTCACCAGCTACCACAAGTCGACCGTGCCGGGCGGATGACCAAAGGCACGCAACCCCTCATGTCGGGCAATAGAAGAATTCCGCTGACCCACACCAGAATATGGAGTTCGTAATCTCGCGCAGTGGGTGGTGTAACAGCGGCCGGGTCAGAAACCGGCCGTGCTGCTCTAAATTTCCGCAGTGACCGACTGCGCACCGCTGATCCGGCTGCTCTGAGCCGCTTCGAAGTCCGCGTAACCCTGTTGCACCAGTTCATGGGTCTTGCCGATACCGCTGGCGACATCACCGTTCAGCACATTGAGGCCTTGAAGAATGTTGCTCGCTTCCTTGTAGCCCTGTTCGAAGCCGCTACGCAGGGTGGTCATGAAATTCTTGAGTACGGTCGCCTCGTCTTCACCGACATGCTGGTTCTTGAAGGCTTCATAGAACCCGGTGGACAGCGACACGATGCGTCCCGCCGTGCCTTCGGCGGTGTTGTCCTGGCTCGCTGCACGCTGCAGGGCATTCTCGCCAAACTCCGGTTGCAGCAGGTCGTTGATGCCGGTGATCGCGGTCTTCAACAGTAAGGCCAGCGGTTCATTCTGTGAATTGATCGCGACTTCGAAAGAGGCGGTGATGATCGACGCATTCAGTTGCGAGCGGGCCTGCGCCGGCGTGGCGATCTTTTCGCCCGGTTTTGCCGCGGTTGTTGCTGCTTTCGGGGTGTTGACGTCCGCTGACAGAAGCGAACTGTTGGCAGTGATGGACAAGGACATGCCTATCTCCCTGGTTTGGTCAGTGGATCGATGACGGCTGGCGTGCTTCCCCGGTACAGCAACTCGCCAACGCTAGTGGTCTCCCCTTGCGATGACCCGACCCGAAAAGTCATACACTGTCCTCACTTTACGCCGATGCCATTGGCTGCACAATGTGGTTGCGATCATGCCGGCAGCTGAGAGTCCGGAGGGTGTCTACCCTGGTAGACCATTCGTTCATCCTTTGCCTGGCTGATGGCCGCTCTGTGGCGATAGAATGGACGGGGGTGGATGGCACGATCGCTCGCGCCGGCGCCTACATGTTGTGGCTTTGGGCTGAGGGCAGGCTTGGCGGCGTTCGACCGGTCTTTGCTCGCCAGGAAAGGGAAAGCATGCAGACCAGAGGGGATTGCCCGTGCGCGGTTTCTGGCCGTCGCCGAGTTACCGCGCCGCGACTGCGGGGGAGCCTTTGCTGCCCTGGAGAGCGGCGCGCGCAGTGCGCAATCGGTTGCCGGCGATGAACGATTCGCCGCTGCTTCGCCGACTTGCCGGCGCACTAGGCGGGGACACCGGGAGTGGGCTGGCGGATTTGATGCGGGCGCTCTCCAGTCGGGAGCCCGAACTTGCCGGTAGGGTGACCCAGGTCCTGGAAGGTATTGATGGCTTGCTGGCCCGGCATGCCCGGCTGCGCAGCGTGCAGGCCCACCTGTCGGGCGACGCCTTTTCCGATTGGCATTTGCGCAGCGGTCGCATCGAGTCTGGTCGGGGCTGGAAGGCGTTGCTCGGTTACGCGCCGGACGCACTGGCAGACAGCATCACGGCGTGGCAGAGCCTGGTGCACCCGGATGACTTGAAGTTGTTCAGGACGGCGATCGCGGTGCACGCGCAGGGAAAGACGCCGATATTCGAAACCGCCTGCCGTCTGCGCAGCAAGGCCGGGCCCTGGCGGTGGCTGCTGCTGAAGGGCCGCATCGTCGCCCGCGACGACCGCGATGAGCCCCTGCGCATGCTGCTCCTGCAGCGCGATATCACGGCCTTCAAGCAAGCCGAGCAGGCAGCTGTGGTGGCCAGGGACGCCGCCGAAGCGGCCAACCGGGCGCGTGGCACCTTCCTGGCCAACATGAGCCACGAGATTCGCACGCCGATGAACGGGATTATCGGGATGACCGATCTGGCGCTCGATACCCGGCTCGACGCCGAGCAGCGACGTTACCTGAAGACGGTCAAGGCGTCGGCTGAATCGCTGCTGGCCATCGTCAACGACATTCTGGATTTTTCCAAGATCGAAGCGGGCAAGCTGCGATTCGAGGAAGTTCCCTTTGCCTTGTCCAACCTGGTCTATGAGGTGATCCGCGCGCAGGCGGTGACCGCTCATCTGAAAGGCCTGGAAGTCCTCGTATCGGTCGCGCCCGAGGTGCCCGCGCGCGTGATCGGTGATCCGGCGCGACTTCGCCAGATACTCGGCAACCTGGTCGGGAACGCGATCAAGTTCACCGAGCGGGGAGAGATCGGGGTCACGGTTTCGCTCGAAGGATCCGCTGCCGACGCTCCGACGCTCCGATTTGCCGTGCGCGATACCGGCATCGGCATCCCGGTGGACCGACAGCGCGCAATTTTCGACGCGTTCGCCCAGGGCGACGACTCGACGACCCGTCGTTTCGGTGGCACCGGGCTGGGCCTGACGATCTGCAGCCACCTGGTGCAGATGATGAATGGCCGGCTGTGGCTGGACAGCAGCGAGGGCCAGGGGTCGTGCTTTTACTTTACCTGCCGTTTCGGCAGCCCTGCGGGTACCGCCGTTGCTCCTGCGGTGCCGCAGTTCAGTGGCCAGCGAGCCTTGCTGCTCGAACAGCATGCGGCGGTTGCCGAGCAACTGGTGGCGATGCTTGCCCGCCACGGCATCGAGGCGTCGGTGATCAGCAGCGCCGCGAAGGCGGTGCAGGTCATCGAGCAGTCGCGGGCGGTCGGTTTTCCGTACGACTACGTGCTGGTTGACGCCCTGATGCCGTCTCCCGCAGGGCTGACGCTCACGGACTCGTGGCGGGAGGGGGCTTGCCCGGAGAAGCTGATGGTCTTGTTGACCACCGAACAGCAGCGCCAGAACATCGAGCGTCTGCGTGCGCTCGACGCGGTTACGCATCTCGTCAAGCCGGTTTCGCCGGAAGATCTGCTGGCTGCCCTGCAACTGCTCTCGGAGTCCTCCGGCGGTGAACCGCTGATGCTGGCGCCTTTCGAGTTCGCAGCGCCAGCGTTGACGAGCAACGCGCGGACGATCGAGGTCCTGCTGGCGGAAGACAATCCGGTCAATCAGGAACTGGCCAGACGGTTGCTGGAAAAGCGCGGCTATCGTGTGACGCTGGCCCACAACGGTGCGGAGGCCGTTGAGTGCTTCGAGCAGGGGCGTTTCGAGCTGATCCTGATGGATATGCAGATGCCGGTGATGGGCGGCATCGAGGCGACCGAGTCGATTCGGGCTCGCGAGATGCGACGTAGCTGGGTGATGTCGCAGGAGTTCAGTGCGGTGCAGATCATCGCCATGACCGCCAACGCCATGGACGGTGACCGTGATCGTTGCCTGCAGGCAGGAATGAACGACTACGTGGCCAAACCGATCAGTTCGCACGAACTGTATGCGGCGATCGACCGCTGTCTCGCCGCGCGCACTGAAGGGGCGCTGCTGCGATCCGGCGCCGGCGTGGCACTCACCGCCACTTCGCTCGATCTTGCGGCGGCAGCGCGCGATCTGGGCGACAATGATCTGTTGTCGAGGATGGCGGACATGCTGCTCGGCGAATGGGATGATCACCTGCTGCAGATCCGCTCGCACCTCGGCCACCGCGATGCACCGCAATTGTCGATGAGCGCGCACACGCTCAAGAGTCTGCTCGCCATCTTCCATGCCGAAAAAGCGCGGTGCCTGGCCCTCGATCTCGAACGCGAAGCACAGGCTGCTGCGGGGAGCGTCGATTGGCCGCGCTGTGCGGGAATCGCTACCGCGCTTACCGAGGAAATGGACCGTCTGAAGCCCGAAATGGAACGTTTTGTGCGCGGCGATCTGCCTCTGTAGGTCGGTGTTGCCTTAGGCGTGGCTTGCTGATGACACCGCCCCGGCTGCCTTGCGGCAGCCGGGGCGGTGTACACCCTTGAGCACTGACCTGGTTTTCCTGCGGAGCGGCGGACAATCCCCCAGGGACTACCGGGAGATTGTCCTGAGCCTTGCCGGTCTGGCTTAGCGGCGGGTTTCGACCAGCACCAGTGGTTCGTCGGGAATCTCCACCGCCGTTCGCCTGCGGCGCGGCGGCAGCGTCACCGCCGGCTCCTCGCCAGGTGCCGAGGTCAGGGCTACGGCGATATCCCGGCGCGTTTCGACCATGATCAAACCACTTTGCTCGATCGCTTGCTGGAGGGCGAGTGACGGTGTCGTCGCTGGCGCCGGGGCGACAGGCTCGGGAACGTCGTCCGCTGGGGAGGCTTTGTCGAGGGCGGCAGCGGCTGTGCTGCTGGGCGACGCGGCGCCGGCCTCGGGGAGCGGCGATTCTGCCGCCGTGGGCGTTGCCGGCGGCGTTGCGGTCGCGCCTGCCGGCTCGACGAGCACCGCCATTGCCGGCGTTGCCGGAGCATCGGACGCATCGGACTCTGCCGGCGGGACAGCAAGGGGAGCGGGAGCGGCGTCTGCCGGAGCGGTATGCACGTCGTCGGCAGGTGCCGGAGTTGCCGCCGTTGGGACGGATTCGGCAATCACCGCAGGAGGTTCCACGCTGGCGACAGCAACTGCCGGGCTGGCCGCCGGTTCCTCGGGAGCAGCGGCGAGCTTGCTGTCGGCGGGTGCGCCGCTGACGGCATTTTCCGCGGCGATCGCGCGGTTGTGCAGTTCGACCGGGTCTTCCATCCTTTCTCCACGCTCACGGCGGCCACCGCGACGCCCCCGTCGACGGGCGTTGTTGCCGGACTCTTCGCTGGTTTGCCCAGGCTCGGGCGCGGCCAGCACGGGTGCGGTCGCCGGTGGTGGAAGGTCGCTGCCGGTCGCCGCGACGGCGGCGGCCGTTGGCGGCCGGCGTTCGCCGCGGGGTGGCTGACGGCGGGGTTCGCGTGCCACCCCTGGCTCACGCGCTGTCCCTGCCTCGCGCGGCGTGCCGGTAGCCGCCGCTTCGCGCGGCTCACGTGCGGGGGCCGGCTCGCGAGCGCTCGTCGCCTCGCGTGGCTCACGCGGTTTCTGCACGCCGTTGCGTCCGGCTGCGGCCGGCGGCCGTGCTGTTTCCCTGTTCTCCCGGCTGCCGCGCGTCTCGCCCTCGGGAAGCTCGCGCGCCTCGTCACGGCGTGGTCCGCGGACACTGGTTCGACGCGGGTCGCGCGTGCCATCACGGGCGGGTGTGCCGGCGCGCGTCGATGGCGGGGGTTGTGGAACCGCTGCGGGCTCGTCCTTGCGGCGGAACCAGGAAGCAACCCACTTCAGGAAGCGACTGATGACCGTGCCGGTCGGTTCCGGCTCGGGCGCCGACTTTTCGGCGACGATCGGCGCCGGCTGCGACGCAGTGACACCCTTGATTGCCGCCTCCGCGCGCGGCGCCTTGCTTTCGGGAGTGGCCCCGGCGTCCTTGCCGTCATCGGCTGTCGGCAGTGCGACCATCCGGTAGGAGGCCTGCTGCAGATCCTCCTGGGCGGCGTCGTCGTTGCGAACGCGAGTGATGGTGTGCTGCGGCGTTTCGAGGTGAATGTTGGGAATCAGGAGGATGGTGACCTTCTGCCGCAACTCGACCGCCTGGACATCGGTACGCTTCTCGTTGAGCAGGAAGGTGGCCACATCAACCGGCACTTGCGCATGCACCGCCGCGGTGTTGTCCTTCATGGCTTCCTCTTCGAGGATGCGCAGGATATGCAGGGCGGCGGATTCGGTGCTGCGAATGTGGCCTGTGCCCGAACAGCGCGGGCAGGGGATGTAGCTGGTCTCGGCGAGTGCCGGGCGCAGGCGCTGGCGCGACAGTTCGAGCAGGCCGAAGCGGCTGATCTTGCCGGTCTGCACGCGCGCGCGGTCGAAGCGCAGCGCCTCGCGGACGCGGTTCTCGACTTCGCGCTGATTGCGCTGATTTTCCATGTCGATGAAGTCGATGATGATCAGGCCGCCGAGGTCGCGCAGGCGCAACTGCCGGGCGACTTCTTCGGCGGCTTCGAGGTTGGTCTTGAGCGCGGTTTCCTCGATATCGGCACCACGCGTCGAGCGGCCGGAGTTCACGTCGACCGAAACCAGGGCTTCGGTGTGGTCGATGACGATCGCCCCGCCCGAGGGCAGGCCGACCTGACGCGAATAGGCGGACTCGATCTGATGCTCGATCTGGAAGCGCGAGAACAAGGGCACATCGTCGCGATAGCGCTTGATGCGGTTGACGGTGCCCGGCATCACGTGTTCCATGAACTGCTGCGCCTGGTCGAAGACCTCGTCGGTGTCGATCAGGATCTCGCCGATATCGGGCTGGAAGTAATCTCGGATCGCGCGGATCACCAGGCTGCCTTCCTGGTAGATCAGGAAGGCGCCCTTCTGCTGCTGGGCGGCGGCCTCGATGGCCTTCCACAACTGCAGGAGATAGTTGAGGTCCCACTGCAGTTCTTCGGCGTTGCGACCGATCGCCGCGGTGCGCGCAATCAGGCTCATGCCCGGTGCGACCTGCAACTGATCCATCACTTCCCGCAACTCGGTGCGCTCGGTGCCCTCGACACGCCGCGAGACGCCGCCGCCGCGCGGATTGTTGGGCATCAGCACCAGATAACGTCCGGCGAGACTGACGAAGGTGGTCAACGCCGCGCCCTTGTTGCCACGCTCGTCCTTATCGACCTGGACGATCAGTTCCTGCCCTTCGCGCAAGGCCTCCTTGATGGTCGCGCGCCCGGCTTCCACGCCCGGCTGGAAGTACGCGCGCGACACTTCCTTGAAGGGCAGAAAGCCGTGCCGTTCCGATCCGTAATCGACGAACGCCGCTTCCAGGCTGGGTTCGATGCGCGTAATGACCGCTTTATAAATGTTGCTTTTTTTCTGTTCCTTGTTGGCCGATTCGATGTCCAGGTCAATCAGCTTCTGACCGTCGACGATGGCGACACGGAGTTCCTCGGCCTGTGTCGCGTTGAACAGCATGCGTTTCATAATTTGGGCTCCCGCGCGCTCTCACGGGGGCAGGGCCTTGTGCAGGCAGTAACGGATCAATTGCGGCTGGGATGCCTGAAAGGCTTTCCGGCAAGGCAACTAATAGGGATATCTCGCCGACTCGACTGCTTGTCGGGCCTTCAACGTCAAGGACTCGGGAATCTGCCTGGGCCACGCCACAGGTGCTCGGCGCGCGCAGTTCAAGTAGTATCGCTACTTCGTGGTGAGCGTACTTAACCAGGTGTTTGGCGTTGAGTGATCTTGCGCAGGTGGCGCAAGCGAGGCGGCTGAGGCCTGCCGGAAAGTGCGTCGCAATGGCATTAAATTCGGCGTCGCTCGACGGTCTCACGGGTCAGCGCCTCTTTCAACCCAAGACGCAAAACGAATGAAGTATATTCAAAATGGCCGAAGTTAGCAAAAGCTCCGTTACCACGACGCTGATTACCGAGAATGAGCACGGACAGCGGCTCGACAATCTGCTGCTGAAGAAATGCAAGGGGGTGCCCAAGAGCCACGTCTATAGCATCGTGCGCAGCGGCCAGGTGCGCGTCAATGGTCGGCGCGCGGAGGTTTCCTACCGCCTGCAGAGCGGTGACCTGCTGCGCATGCCGCCGCTGCGCATCGCCGTCGCGGAACACGAAGTCGTCGCCGGTGCCGAGCTCAAGGTGCACCTGCCGGTGATTTTCGAAGACGAAGGCCTGCTGGTCGTCGACAAGCCGGCCGGCATCGCCGTGCATGGCGGCAGCGGCGAAAGCTTCGGCGTGATCGAGGCTTTGCGCCGACAGCGATCGCAGACGCGCTTTCTCGAACTCGCGCATCGGCTGGACCGCGAAACGTCCGGTGTCCTGTTGCTTGCCAAGAAGCGTTCGGTGCTGCTGGCGCTGCACGAGATGTTCCGTGCCGGCGGTCTCGACGGCGGCGCGAGGGGCGCCGACAAACGTTATCTGGTGCTGGTCTGTGGTCGCTGGATGGACCCGCTGCGCCATGTTCGGCTGCCGCTGCTCAAGTATCTGCAGGCCTCGGGTGAGCGGCGGGTGCGTGTTTCCGAGGAGGGCAAGGCGGCGCATACGGTGTTCCGGCTGCTGGCGCGCTGGCCGCACTTCAGCCTGCTCGAAGCGGAACTGCGGACGGGGCGAACGCACCAGATCCGCGTTCATCTCGCGCAACTGGGCTATCCGATTGCCGGCGACGAGAAGTATGGTGATTTTACGCTGAACAAGGCCTTCTCCCGGGCAGGACTGAAACGGATGTTTCTGCACGCCTGGAAGATGCGCCTGCCGCATCCGCTGCTCGGCACCGAGTTGCTGCTGGAAGCGGCGCTCCCGGCCGCCCTGAGCGGCTTCCTGCAGGGAATTTCGGTGAAGGAAACGCAGGACTATGGCGAAAAGATTTGAGTTGCTGGTGTTCGACTGGGACGGCACGCTGCTCGACTCGGCGGCGACCATCGTCGCCGCCATCAAGGCCGCCTGCAGCGACCTGGGGTTGCCGGCGCCGGACGATGACCGGGCGCGGCATGTGATCGGACTCGGGCTGCATGATGCCTTGCGGCATGTGTCGCCCGCCCTGCCCGAAGAAAGCTACCCGCAGATGGTCGCGCGCTACCGCCATCATTACCTGTCGCACGACCACGAGTTGCAGTTGTTCGCCGGGGTGGCGGAGTTGATTGGCGAACTGGCCGAGGCGGGTTTCCTGCTTGCCGTGGCCACCGGGAAGAGCCGTCTCGGTCTCGACCGCAGCTTGCGCATGAGTGGCCTGGGCCGGTATTTCCATGCTTCGCGTTGTGCGGACGAGTGCTTTTCGAAGCCGCACCCGCAGATGCTCGACGAACTTCTGGCCGAGCTGTCGGTCGATGCCGGGCGGGCGCTGATGATCGGCGACACCACGCACGATCTGCAGATGGCCAGGAACGCTGGCGTCGCGTCCCTGGCGGTGGCCTACGGTGCGCATCCGGCGGCGGCGCTGGACGCTCTGCAACCGCTGGGGCGGGTGCGCACCCTCGAGGAATTGTCCGCATGGCTGCGCACGCACGCCTGATCTGCCGTTCGGTGGACCTGGTCGACGGGGGGCCGGGGGTGCGGTTTACGGTGGCCGGGCAAGGGACGGAAGAACCGGCATTTGTCGTGCGTTACCGGGGCCGCGCGTTTGCCTATCTCAATCGTTGCGCGCACGTGCCGATCGAACTGGACTGGCAGCCCAATGAATTCTTCGCCGATTCCAAGTTATACTTGATCTGCGCGACGCATGGCGCGCTTTATGCGCCGGAATCCGGTCGTTGTCTGGGCGGTCGCTGCAACGGCAAGGGCCTGACGCCAGTAGCCGTAGAAGAACGTGATGGCGCGGTGTACTTCACGCCAACGGTGATGGACCGCTTCCAGGACTGAACCGCATGCGCGTTGCGCACCCCCGTCCCACTGCCGCTTGCGGGAGTGGGGAGAATCGTGAGCCGTTGACACGGCGCTTACCGTAGGCGATCAGAAATCTTGAGTACCCCTGAAGAAGCCCCACCCTGGGAACGGCAGTTGCTGGAGAAGGTCGCTTTTGCCGCCTTGAACGAGCAGCGGGCAAAGCGGCGCTGGGGAATCTTTTTCAAGCTCGCGGGCTTGTCGTATCTGGTCGCGGTGCTGGTGATGGTGGTCGATTGGGGCGGTTCCGAGCAGCTTGCCGACGGCCGTCATACAGCGGTCATCCATCTGCATGGCACGATCGAGGCGCAGGGCGAGGGCAGTGCCCAGAACATCAACGACGCGCTGCAGGCGGCCTTCGCTGACAAGGGCACCGCTGGCGTCGTCCTGCGGGTCAATAGCCCGGGCGGCAGCCCGGTCCAGGCCGGACTGGTGCATGACGAAATCCGTCGTTTGCGCACCAAGCACCCGCAGATTCCGCTCTACGTCGTGGTCGAGGATCTGTGTGCTTCCGGCGGTTATTACGTTGCCGTGGCCGCCGACAAGATCTTCGTCGACAAGGCCAGCATCGTCGGGTCGATCGGCGTGCTGATGGACGGTTTCGGCTTCACCGGGACGATGGACAAACTCGGCGTCGAGAGAAGGCTGCTCACCGCCGGAGAGAACAAGGGTTTTCTCGATCCGTTCTCGCCGCAGGACGCGAAACAGAAGGAGCACGCGCAGGTCTTGTTGCGCGAGATACACAAGCAGTTCATCGAGATCGTCCGGCGCGGGCGGGGGACGCGCCTGAAGGAAACGCCGGATATGTTCAGCGGCCTGATGTGGACCGGTAGCCAGAGCGTTCGCCTGGGTCTCGCCGATGGTTTTGGGACCGTTGGTTCGGTGGCCCGCGACGTGATCAAGGCGGACCGGATCGTCGAGTTCACGATCAAGGAGAACATCGCCGAGCGCTTTGCCAAGCGCCTGCGTGCCGATTCGTCACAAGGGGTGGCTGGTACGCTGCTGGGGACACTTCTGGGCTCCGGCCGGCCGCTGTTTCGTTGAGTAGCTGCACGCGGCGCAGTCGTCGCTAGGCCTGCATCAGGAAGACGGTCGGCCGGCGGGCGATATCCGGTAGCGGCTGGCTCCGCCATGCGGCTGCCGGGCGTGTCGTGATCTGCTCGGTGTCCAGCGTGAGATCGGTCGCAATGCAGATGCGCGTGCCCGCGGCACAGGCGTTGACCAGGGATTCCAGCATCTGACGGTTGCGGTAGGGCGTTTCGATGAAAATCTGGGTTCTTAGCAGCAGCCGCGATTCCTTTTCGAGGTCACGCAAGCGGTTTTCGCGTTCCTGACTGCTGCTTGGCAGGTAACCGTGAAACGTGAAGCTTTGGCCGCTCAGTCCGGAACCCATCAGGGCGAGCAGGATCGCCGAAGGGCCAACCAGGGGAACTACCTGGATGCCCTGCCGGTGGGCCAGGGCGACCAGTGCCGCTCCGGGGTCGGCCACCGCCGGACAGCCAGCCTCCGAGACCAGGCCGAGGTCGCTTCCACCCAGCGTCGGCGCCAGCAGTTGCGGGAGTGCGCTGGCCGCGGTGTGTTCGTTGAGTTCCTGGATCTCGATCTGTTGCAGTGGCCAGTCGGACGGTAGCGCTTTCAGGAAGGAGCGCGCTGACTTGGCGTTCTCGGCGACGAAATGGCTGAGTCGCTGCGCGCACGCCCGTACCGATTGCGGCAGGGCAACGGCAATCGGCGTTTGCCCGAGCGGCACCGGGATCAGATAAAGCCTGCCGGTCCTGGGCACTTGCGCTGGGCGCGAGGGCGCCGGGTCTGGTTCAGAATACAGAGACGTTCTCGATTCGCAGCAGGTCGCAGAGCGCGATCAGCGGCAGGCCGATCAGTGCGTTGGGGTCTTCGCCATCGATCCGGGCAATCAGGGCAATTCCCAGGCCCTCCGACTTGGCGCTGCCGGCACAGTTGTACGGCTGTTCCTTGCGCAGGTAAGCGTCGATTTCCGCGTCGGTCAGGTCGCGGAAGGTGACCAGGGTCGGCACGCCGCGCAGATGGGACCTGCCACTGCTGGCGTCGAAGAGACAAAGGCCAGTGAAGAAATTGACGCTGCGGCCCCGCATCGCCCGCAACTGACGCACGGCGTTGGCGTAGGTTCCAGGTTTTCCGAAGACCTGGCCATCAAGACAGGCTACCTGGTCGCTGCCGATGATCAGGGCTTCGGGATACGCACTGGCGACCGCTTCGGCCTTCGCCTGCGACAGGCGGAGCGCGCCAGCTTCGGGTCGTTCATCCGGCAGCAGCGTCTCGTCGATGTCTGGGCTTGCGGTTTCGAACGGCAGGCCCAGACGGGCGAGCAGTTCGCGTCGGAAGGGGGAGGTCGAGGCGAGAATCAGCGCAGGCTTGGGCATTGGCGGGTCGACAACATCGTGATCAGGCTGGAAGGCGGGTTGGGGAAACGGAAAAATCAGCAAATAAGCTATTTTCTACTGTCGCTGCTTTGACTTCAAAAGCCGAAAATAATATCATGCGCCCCTTATGTCGCGACGCGTTGTTATTGACAGCCAGGTTTTTGGACGCGAGGGCGGTTCGCTGCAAGGCGAGTTGCCGGTCGAGTCGCTGCGTCGACTGCATGACCTGCTGACCGATACGGCCGGCAGACTGGTGTACCGGATCGCGGGTGCGGTCGGGTCGTCGAACAGGCCGCAGTTGCTGGTGGAAGTGGATGGTGTCCTGTCTCTCTGCTGTCAACGTTGTCTTGAGCCGGTCGAGTACCCACTGGAGTTGCGCAGTTTGCTGGAGTTCGTCGAGCACGAGGGCGACCTGACGCAGGATGAGCTGGAGGATGACTCCCGGGACTTCCTGCCGCAGGCGAAGGAACTGGATGTTGCCGTACTGATCGAGGACGAGATTCTTCTGGCGCTGCCCCCGGTGGCGCGACATGAGGACTGCGTGCTGCCCGGCGGTGGGCAGGACTCTGCGAAGGTGTCGCCCTTTTCGGTGTTGGCCGGCCTGCACGGCAAGGCTTAATGAATTAGTTTTTAGGAGTTGGTCATGGCTGTTCAACAGAACAAGAAGTCCCCGTCCAAGCGTGGCATGCATCGTTCACACGATTCACTGGGCGGCCTGCCGCTGGCGCTTGAACCGACCACCGGTGAGGTGCACTTGCGTCACCACGTCAGCCCGTCGGGCTTCTATCGCGGCAAGAAGGTGGTCAAGGGTTCGGGCGAGTGATTTTTCTGGAATGGGCAGGCAGTTCCCCGCATCGGTGAACTGCCTGCCTTTTCTTTTGTCTGCCAGCGAATGACTATCACCGTCGCCATCGACTGCATGGGAGGGGATCACGGTCCCCAAGTGACCGTTCCCGCGGCACTGGATTTCGTTCGCGATCATCCCGATGTGCGCGTCGTCCTCGTTGGCCTTGCCGAAAGCATTCGGCCCTTCCTGGGGGATGCCGCCGTTGGACGGATTGCCGTCCGCCATGCTTCGGAAGTGGTGGCCATGGATGAATCGCCGTCGCTGGCCCTGCGCTCGAAGAAGGACTCGTCGATGCGGGTGGCGATCAATCTGGTCAAGCTCGGCGAGGCGGATGCCTGTGTTTCGGCGGGCAACACCGGTGCGCTGATGGCCATTTCCCGCTTCGTCCTCAAGATGTTGCCGGGCATCGACCGTCCGGCGATCTGTGCCGTTCTGCCGACGCTGGGCGGGCACACGCACGTGCTCGATCTCGGCGCCAACGTCGATTGCAGTCCGGAGCATCTGCTGCAGTTCGGGATCATGGGCGCTTCGCTGGTTTCGGCGATCGAGCACCGCGATCGACCTACGGTGGGGATACTGAATATCGGCGAGGAAGACATCAAGGGTAACGATGTGGTCAAGCGGGCCGCTGATCTGCTTTGGGATTCGGGCCTGAATTTCGTCGGCAACGTTGAGGGCGACGGCCTTTACAAGGGCGAGGCCGACGTCATCGTCTGCGATGGTTTTGTCGGCAATGTCGCGCTCAAGACCTCGGAAGGTCTGGCGCAACTGCTGGCCACCTTTCTCCGCCAGGAGTTCCGGCGCAACCTGTTGACCAAACTGGCGGCGCTGGTCGCCATGCCGGTCCTCAAGCGGTTCAAGAACCGCGTTGACCATCGGCAATACAACGGTGCCACTCTCCTCGGTCTGAAAGGAATCGTCGTCAAGAGTCACGGCTCGGCAGATGCCCTGGCCTTCACGCGCGCGCTGGAGCGCGCCGCGGATGAGGCCCGCAGCGGTGTCCTGGCACGGATCAGCGAACGCGTTGCGCAACAACAACCGCTACAGGAGACCGCATAACATGTTTTCCCGCATTACCGGGATTGGCAGTTTTCTGCCCGGCGAGCCCGTCAGCAACGACGATCTGGCACGCCGTGGCATCGAAACCAGCGACCAGTGGATCAGCAGTCGAACCGGCATCAGGTTCCGCCATCTGGCGGAGAACGGTGAAACTTCCAGCGATCTGGCCCTGGAAGCAAGTCACCGGGCGTTGGCTGGCGCAGGCCTCGCGGCCTCCGATCTGGATCTGATCATCGTTGCGACGTCGACTCCTGATTTCATCTTCCCGAGCACGGCCTGTCTGCTGCAGAGCAAGCTGGGTAATCATGGCGCGACGGCCTTCGATGTCCAGGCGGTCTGCAGCGGTTTCGTCTATGCGCTGACGATTGCCGACAAGTTCATTCGTTCTGGCAGTCATCGGCGGGCTCTGGTGGTCGGTTCGGAGGTCTTTTCACGCATTCTCGACTGGTCCGATCGTGCCACCTGTGTGCTGTTTGGCGACGGTGCCGGTGCGGTCGTGGTCGAGGCTTCAGAGCAACCGGGAATCCTGGCCACCGCTCTGCATGCCGACGGCGCGCACCACGGCATCCTGGCGGTTCCCGGCAGCGTCTGCGGCGGGCAGGTGACTGGCGATCCCTTCCTGCGCATGGATGGGCAGGCGGTGTTCAAGTTTGCGGTCCGCGTTCTGGCTGAGGTGGCGGAGGAGTGCTGCCGGGTCGCCGGCATCTCGCCGGCAGACATCGACTGGCTGATTCCGCACCAGGCCAACATCCGCATTCTCGAAGCCACTGCCAAGCGCATGAAGCTGTCCATGGACAAGGTCATCGTTACCGTCGACCGGCATGGCAATACCTCGGCGGCCTCGGTACCTCTGGCGCTGGACGAAGCCGTCCGCAACCGGCGCATTCAGGCCGGTCAGAAAGTCCTGCTCGAAGGCGTTGGCGGTGGTTTTACCTGGGGCGCGGTGCTGCTCGAGCTCTGAAGGAGGATTAGGTACATGGCGTTCGCGTTCGTTTTCCCAGGTCAGGGGTCGCAGTCGGTCGGGATGATGGCGGCCTATGGCGAGTCGCGCGTCGTTCGCGCCACTTTCGACGAGGCGTCGGCGGTTCTCGGCCAGGATCTCTGGCAGCTACTTGCCGAGGGACCCGCCGAGGCTCTGGCGCAGACGGTCAACACCCAGCCCGTGATGCTGGTCGCCGACATCGCGGTCTATCGGCTGTGGCTGGACAAGGGCGGCAGCTTGCCGGCGGTCGTGGCCGGGCACAGCCTGGGTGAATACGCGGCACTGGTCGCCGCCGGGGTGATCGCGTTTGCCGATGCGGTGCCCCTGGTGCGTCTGCGTGCGGCCGCGATGCAGGAAGCGGTGCCCGTGGGTGCTGGCGCGATGGCGGCCATTCTTGGTCTCGACGACGAAAAGATCGCCGCCGCCTGCGCCGAAGCCGAGGCGTCGGCAGGCGCCGGATCCGTGGTGCAAGCGGTCAATTTCAATGGCCCCGGGCAGACCGTCATTGCCGGCAGCAAGGCGGCAGTCGAACTCGCCTGCGCGGGGTGCAAGGCTCGTGGTGCCAAGCGCGCGCTATTGCTGCCGGTTTCTGCACCCTTCCATTCGTCGTTGCTGCGACCGGCAGCGGACCAACTGGCCGTCGGGCTGGCCGGCGTGAACTTCGCAAGCGCCCGCATTCCGGTGATCAATAACGTCGATGTGCTGATCGAGTCGGAGCCCGACAGGATCAAGGACGCGCTGATCCGGCAGGCGTACTCGCCGGTGCGTTGGGTCGAGACGATCCGCAAAATGGCGGCGATGGGCATCACGACGGTGGCCGAATGCGGTCCCGGCAAGGTCCTCGCCGGTCTCAGCAAACGCTGTGCCGACAATCTGGCCAGTGTCGCACTGGCTGATCTGGTGGCTCTGGAAGCCGCCGTTGCAAACCTGGAGTAGGTGAGTATGCTCGACGGACAAGTTGCCCTCGTGACCGGTGCGTCGCGTGGCATCGGCCGGGCGATTGCCCTGGAACTCGGCCGCCTGGGGGCCAGCGTGATCGGGACGGCAACCAGTCCCGCGGGTGCGGACACAATCTCGGCGTATCTGGGCGAGGCGGCTTGCCGGGGTGAGGGGGCAGTACTGGAAGTGCGCGATGCGCTGCAGATCGATGCGCTGATCGGCCACATCGAGAAGACCTACGGTGCGGTGACGGTCCTGGTCAATAACGCCGGCATTACCCGCGACAACCTTGCTCTGCGTCTGAAGGACGATGAGTGGGAGATGGTCCTGGACACCGACTTGAAGGCCGTCTTCCGACTTTCCAAGGCGGTCATGCGCGGGATGATGAAAGCCCGGCAGGGCCGGATCATCAACGTGACTTCGGTGGTTGGTCACGCCGGCAATCCGGGCCAGGTCAATTACTGCGCCGCCAAGGCCGGGGTCACCGGCATGAGCCGCGCGCTGGCTCGCGAGTTGGGCAGTCGTAACATCACCGTGAATTGTGTGGCGCCCGGTCTGATCGATACCGACATGACGCGGGCGCTTGACGATCGGCAGAAGGAGTCCCTGCTCGCGGGCATTCCGCTGGCGCGGCTCGGATCGCCTCAGGAGGTCGCTGCCGCCGTCGCGTTTCTCGCTTCGGCCGGCGCCGCTTATGTCACCGGCACGACGATACACGTCAACGGCGGCATGTTCATGGGTTGAGCAGTCCGGGCACTCGCTCCGGGTCATGGTCATGGGGTATTCCGGCAAGTCAACCAGGGCTGGGGCAACGTTTCCAGGATGATTGGTAAGTTGCAGCCATTTTGTTAGAATGGCGCGTTTTGTTTTACATTTGAACTTTGGAAGGAACACTTTGATGGAAAATATCGAGCAGCGTGTCAAAAAGATCGTCGCGGAACAACTTGGTGTCAATGAGGCGGACATCAAGAATGAATCGTCGTTTGTCGATGATCTGGGGGCCGATTCGCTTGACACGGTGGAACTGGTGATGGCTCTCGAAGAAGAATTCGAGTGCGAGATCCCGGATGACGAAGCCGAGAAGATCACCACCGTTCAGCAGGCCATAGACTACGTGACTGCTCACAAGAAGTAATCAACCGTGCGTGGGGGGTCCCTGTGGACGGGTCGCTGGCCGTGTCCTGCAGGGGTGACCATGAAGAAGGGAAGTTCCGGCTTCCGCATGTTCTAGTGTTCGGAGTTCAAGTTGGCACGTCGCAGAGTGGTCATCACCGGCCTTGGCATCGTTTCTCCAGTCGGTAATTCTGTCGCTGAGGCTTGGCAGAATATTCTTGCGGGGCGCTCGGGGATTGGCCCGGTTACCCGTTTCGACGCTTCGACTTTTCCCGTTCGCATCGCCGGTGAAGTGAAGGGTTTTGACGTCGGCCAGTATCTGTCGCCGAAGGAAGCCCGGCGGATGGACGTTTTCATCCATTACGGCATGGCTGCCGGACTTCAGGCCATACGTGACGCGGGATTCGACGCTAATCAGGTGCGGCCTGAGCGGATCGGGGTGTCCATCGGTTCGGGGATTGGTGGCCTGCCGATGATCGAAAGCACCTGCGACGATTTCGCCGCGGGTGGCGTACGCAAGGTGTCGCCCTTCTTCGTCCCGGGTTCGATCATCAACATGATCTCGGGCAATCTGTCGATCATGTGCGGCTACAAGGGGCCCAATATTTCGCTGGTCAGTGCGTGTTCGACGGGCACCCACAGCATCGGTGATGCCGGGCGCCTGATTGAATATGGCGATGCGGACATCATGATCGCCGGCGGGGCCGAAGGCTGTGTCTCGAACCTGGGGCTGGGGGGCTTCTGTGCGCCGCGTGCGTTATCGACGCGCAACGACGATCCGCAGACGGCAAGCCGTCCGTGGGACAGGGATCGCGATGGCTTTGTGCTCGGCGAAGGGGCCGGCACCGTGGTGCTCGAGGAGTACGAGCATGCCAAGGCTCGGGGTGCCAGAATTTACTGCGAGCTCGTAGGGTTTGGCATGAGTGCCGACGCCCACCACATGACTGCCCCATGCGAGGACGGTGAGGGCGCGGCGCGCTGCATGGCCAACGCCCTGCGTAATGCCGGGTTGAATGCGGACGCGGTGCAGTATGTCAATGCGCATGGGACGTCGACTCCGCTGGGCGACAAGGCGGAGACGATCGCCGTCAAGCGTGCCTTCGGTGAACACGCCGGCAGGCTGGTGGTCAACTCGACCAAATCGATGACCGGCCATTTGCTGGGTGCAGCGGGAGGTATCGAGGCCCTGTTTACCGTGCTCGCGATTTATCATCAGGTGTCACCGCCGACCATCAACATCTTCAATCAGGACGTGTCCTGCGACCTTGACTATTGCGCCAACGAAGCGCGTCCGTTGAAGATCGACGTCGGAATCTCGAACTCTTTCGGCTTTGGCGGTACCAACGCCACGGTGGCCTTCAAGCGCCTCTAGATCTGCACGCGGGGCCAGATGCAGTTCCCGATCCAGATTGAACTGCGTCGTTCGCCTCGGCTGTGGTGGCTGACGTTCCTGCTGCATGGCGTCGCTGCCGGCTGTTTGCTGGCCTTGCCCTGGCCTCCGGGGTTGCTCTGCGTGCTGCTGGTCGTGCTCGCACTGTCTGCGTGGCACGCGTTGCGGCCAACGAGGGTCGTCGGCCTGCGCCTTGGTGATCGCGGTGATTTGTTGCTGCTCCTTGCCGGGGGAGACGAGCAGCCTGTGGCGGTGCAGCCGGACACGGCAGTGTTCCGGCAATTGGTCGTCCTGCGCGTGCGCGGAGACGATCAGCGGCGTACCGACAGCCTTGCCCTGTTGCCGGACAGCATGTCGGCGGAGCAGTTCCGTCGGCTTCGCTTATGGTTGCGCTGGCGGGCCGATGCTAGAGATCAGGTCGCGGGCGGCGCTTGATCACGGTGTTACGCGCGGTGGGCAAGGTTTCCGGATAGTTGCGACTGAAGTGCAGTCCTCGGCTCTCGTGGCGCCTTAGCGCGCAGCGAACGATCAAATCTGCAGTGACGACCAGATTGCGCAGTTCGATCAAATCGTGGCTGACGCGAAAGTGCGAGTAGAAATCGTCGATCTCGCGTACCAGCAGGCGGATGCGGTTCTGGGCGCGCTGCAGGCGCTTGGTCGTGCGCACGATACCTACGTAGTCCCACATGAAGCGGCGCAGTTCATCCCAGTTGTGTGAAATCACTACCGACTCGTCGGCGTCTTGCACCCGGCTGTCGTCCCAGCGCGGCAGGGCTGGAATTTGTGCGCGGGGCGCCTGGGCAATGTAGTGCGCCGCCGAGCGGGCAAACACCATGCACTCCAGCAGCGAATTGCTAGCCAGGCGGTTGGCACCGTGCAGGCCTGTGCAGGCCACTTCGCCCACGGCATACAGGCCGGGCAGGTCGGTGCGCCCGGCGTGGTCAGTGAGCACACCACCGCAGGTGAAGTGCGCGGTGGGCACCACGGGAATGGGTTCGCGCGTGATGTCGATGCCCAAACTGGCGCAGTGCGCCAGGATGTTGGGAAAGTGCTCGTGCAAAAAAGCCGGGCTTTGGTGCGAAATGTCCAGATGCACGCAGTCCAAGCCGTGCTTTTTCATCTCAAAGTCGATGGCGCGTGCCACCACGTCGCGCGGTGCCAATTCGGCGCGCGCATCGTGCTGGGGCATAAAGCGGGTGCCCC
>JAKOZI010000281.1 GCA_029780075.1 Pseudomonadota bacterium | reverse complement strand
GATCGAGGCCGCGATCATCACCGACTACTCCAACGCCCGATCCGAGGGCTACAACCGCCTCGCGAAACACCAAGCCCGCAACGCGTTCGGCTACCGCAACGTGCACAATCACCGCCGCGCCATACGCTGGGCCTGCACTCGTCAATACCGGCGAGCCTCAGCTGCGATCAGCGAGGTGCCCGGTCAAGTTCGATGAGCCGGCTTGGCAGGAATTTTGCTCTCGCTGCGGCTACCTGCTTCATCGGCGAAGCCCTCGCGGCTTCTGAGCTAGCAGGTACTCACGAAGCACTTCCCGACTCAGCTCACCGAGCGCCCCTGCAGAGTGTGTAGAAGCGCCGAGGCGCCCTGCAGCAGGGCGCCCACTGGCGGCGAAGAGACGCACGTCTCCTGGCGCATGACAGCGTGTGCACTGCCCGATCGGCGTTCCGGATCCTCGACTCGAGCAACGTGTGGCAGCAGCTTGTCGGCCGTTGGGTCAGGGGCGTCCTGAAACCGGTGCAACGGATGCGGGATCCCAGTACGATCAGCGCGGGGTCGGGCTCTCGACCTCGCGAGTTGCCCGGGTCAATGGGCACGACGAAGGGGATGACATCCTTGTCCAGAATCATCGCAAGGGCACTGGCGGTGCTCATGCTCACAGCGGCCGCGCTAACAGCACCCAGCGCGGCCTCCGCTGGCACTTACACAAGCGCAAACGGCTCCCAGATCGCCACGAGCATCACAACGCTCGACTACTCCAAGCCCCACGGCACGTTCAAGCAGCGGATTTGGATCACGCGAAGTGGCCTTCCTCAAGCCGGAGTCTCGACGAAGTACGCGATCAACATGTACGACAGGTACGGGAACAAGGTATGGGGCGCAACAGACCAGGGCGACCGGACCTACACCATTGGGGGCAACGTGACGAAGATCGTCATTTACCCCGCAACTCTTTGGTACACCCTGACAACGAATTGGAAACGAGTCTGACGAGTTGACTGAGCCCCGTGGGGTGGTGGGCTTTCAAGGGTGTTCCTTGATGCTCACTGGCCGCTGGTGATTGCAGCGGCGGGTTCAGTATCGCTGGTCTTGTACAGCAGCGCCATGGAGGCTTCGGAGAGGTAGCGGCGGTCGCTGACTTGCCATTCGTCGTGGGTGTCGGCCAGGACAGCTCCGATGAGGCGGATCAGGGCGGGGTCGTTGGGGAAGATCCCGACCACACGGGCGCGTCTCTTGATCTCTTTGTTGACCCGCTCGATCGGGTTGTTGGACCAGATCTTGACCCAGTGCGACCGCGGGAACGCGGTGAACGCGAGCACCTCTGTCTTCGCGTCGTCCATCAAAGGACCGATCTTGGGAAACGCTTTGGCGAGCTGGTCGCGGACCTCGTCCCAGGTGGCGTGGACCGCCTTGGCGCTGGGTTGGGCGAAGATCGTGCGGAACACCGCGGCGACCATGTCCTTGTGCGACTTGGGGACCAGGGCGAGCAGGTTGCGGGCGAAGTGGACCCGGCAGCGTTGATGCGAGGCGCCGACGAAGCACCTGTTCAACGCTTTGACCAGGCCGGCGTGCTGGTCGGAGATGACCAGCATCACCCCGCCCAGTCCGCGGTCTTTGAGGTCGGTGAGGAACTTGCGCCAGAACGTCTCGTCCTCGCTGTCGCCGACATCCAAGCCGAGGATCTCGCGACCTCCGTGCTCGGTGACGCCGGTGGCGACCACGACGGCCTTGGAGACCACCTGCCCGCGCGCGGCTTCGCGCACGGGCAGGTAGGTCGCGTCCAGGAACACGTACGGGAACCGGGCATGGTCCAGGGTCCGGGACCGGAACGCGCCCACGCTCTCATCCAGGCCGGCACAGATCCGCGAGACCTCGGACTTGGACATCCCGGTCCCGCCGAGAGCGGCGACCAGGTCATCAACGCTGCGGGTGGACACCCCGTTGACTTAGGCCTCCATCACCACCGCATGCAGCGCCTGATCGATCCGGCGGCGCGGCTCGAGGATCTCGGGGAAGAACGAGCCCTTCCGCAGCTTCGGGATCGCCAACCGGACATCGCCGGCCTTGGTCGTCAACACCCTGGGCCGGGAGCCGTTGCGTTCGGTACGGCGGGACTCGGTGCGCTCATACCTGGCCGTGCCGATCATCTCAGCGGCTTCGAGCTCGATCATCTCCTGCAAGGCGACCCGGACCGCCTCCCGGATCAGGTCCACGCCCTCCCCGGCGCGGAACCCTCCAACAACTCGGACAGGGCAGACTGGGACAAGTCCATCGGTGAGAACTCCTTCGGTGCGTACTTGGCCGTGCACACCAAGAATCTCGCCGATGGCCCCACCTACCTCGAAGCCACTCCGCCACCCCCCAAACCCCACCACTCCCAGGGACTCATACGACGAGTTCTTTGACCGCCGCCGAGGCTTCCCCGAACTCCTCGGCGGCGGGGGGCCTCGTCGTCAACCCGGGGCTCGAGCACACGACGGCGGGCCTGTCCGGCTTCCTCACCGGCTCCTCCGTGGTCCTCTTGCCGCTCGTGTTGGCCGCATGGTTCGGAAACGCCGTCCCGCCCGCAGACCTCTTACCGCGTGGACGCAGGCCGGGGACTGTCGAGATGCAGCGAAGATGGCATGACCTCGTGCGGGCCTTCTTGCACGCTCGGCTTGATTGGGCAAGTGCGTGCAAGATTGAGACGCATAGGCGCGGCGGTCTTCCGGCGCAGTGACGTACCCCTTGGCGGCGGAAGGACGCACATCCCGCGCAGCCTGCGGGTCTGTCCTGACGACTCAAGCGAACACGGCTCTTCGAACTTGACCGGGCACGCGGTGCCTGCGTGGTGACGCGTTAGGGCCCGTGACCTCGGTGATCATGGCTGTTGTCAAGGCAGTTCATGGTCACGAAGGTGAGGTCACGGGCTTGGTTCAGCGTACGCAAGTTCAGGCGGTCCAGGACGACACGAGCGGGCAGGACGCGACACTGCTCCTCGGGCTCGAGGGGT
>JAKOZI010000181.1 GCA_029780075.1 Pseudomonadota bacterium | reverse complement strand
GATCAAGCTGGTCGACCACCTCCACAATGAATCGCGCCAAGTGATCCTGGTTCAGCCAATCGTCGAGTGACGGCGGCAGCAGGTAGTCGGTCTTGCGGTCGGTGACGATGAACTTGGACATGCCAGACCTCGGTCGCTTGAATAGCTATGATTATAGCATATCCGGCAGCGGCAGGCCTATAGTCCGACAGGCTGCTAGTCACTCATGACACAGATCTTTACATTTCCTGAGCAAATGCAGAAAGGTCTGATGACTTGGCTTGTCATGCCACGGTTCGTGCCAGTCGGCAAACGTGGTCGCTTCGTTGCCGACGATATCCCGCGTCTGCCTGATCTGCGATGAGCTGAGGTTCTGCACTACCGTCGCCACCACATCGCTGATGTGGACCGGCTGCAGCGCTTGCTGCCCATCGCCGATCGCCGGAATCGGCGGCCATGCCGCCAGGCAAAGGCGTATCAATGGGGCCATGGCGGGTCGGCGGCAGTCTTGTCAGCAGGTGGCGTGAAGCAGTCGTCAACCTTCCGGGATACCGGGTCCGCTTCCGGAGGGCTGCCGACCGACGTCGCACAGCGCCCGGCGACCCTGCGGCCGCAGGGCCGCCGATCAAGCTAGAATAGCACTCCTGAATATCGAGGTGCTGGCGTTGAGAACCTGCTCGATCGTGGTCAGCCGTGCTTCGTTGATCTTGATCACCTCCTGGCGAGGCTACACCCACCTCTCATTTCCTCCGCTCAGGTGTATTCCTCGGTGCAAATACGCGCCCTGTTCAGGCTCACACGCCGTTGGACAAGGCCCAATATGTTTAAAATCTGCTTGCACCACGCGAGTTAGCCATCAGGAGCTAGTGACATGACCCGATTCAAACTGAAAATCCAGTTCTTCTTGCTGACCGTGGTGCTGCTCGCCGGCTTCGCTGCCTTCGGGTTGCAGACCTATTCCGGACTCGCCAAGGTGAAGGTGGGCGGCCCGCTCTACGAGCGTATCGTGCTCGACAAGGATCTGGTGGCAGATATCCTGCCGCCGCCGAACTAAATCATCGAGTCGTGGCTGACCGTACTGCTGCTCGCCGACCCGGACCGCGCGGTGCAGCAAAAAGAACTGATCGACAAACTCGCGATCCTGAAGAACGAATACGATACACGGCACGATTTCTGGCTCAAACAGGACTTGCCTGCGGCGATGAAGGCACGCTTTCTCGGGGATGCCCATGAACCGGCGGCGCGCTTCTACGCGCTGGTCCAGAGCGATTTCCTTCCGGCGGTGAGCGGCAACCACACGGCGCAGGTGAAGGCGGCGATGGTCAAACTCGAAACGCTCTATGAAATGCACCGCAAGGCGATCGACGATGTCGTCAAGCAGGCGACCGAGCACCAGACCGCGGTCGAAGCCGAAACCGCAGCGGCAACGTCTCGGAACTCGATGGCGCTCGCCGTCGTCTTCTTCATCACTCTCGGCGCCGCGATCGGCTGCACCTGGCTCCTCAGCGTTTCGTTTCTCACTGGCGTCGATTGTGCGCGCAAGCACCTCGCGGCCATCGCCGCAGGCGATTTGTAGATGCGCACCGAACATCGGCGAGGTGACGAGATCGGTGGTCTGCTCAACGCGATGAACGATACCGCGGGAAAACTCTCCATCCTGGTGAGTTCGATTCGCAACAATGCCGATTCGCTGAGCGCCGAAGCCGAACGCCTGTCAACGACGACGGTGCAAATGGCCAGCAACTCGACCCGGCAGAGCGCCGCCGTCTCGGCGATGGCGGCAACCGTCGAGCAAATGTCGACCGGCATCGCGCATATGGCGACGCTCGCCGACAGCTCGGAAGCCCGGGCATTGGCTTCTGGCGAGCAGTGCCGGACCGGGTCGAGCGAGATCCGAGCGGACGGCGAAAATCGTCGGTGAACTGGCCACCGGCGTCCAGTCATCGGCAAGCACCGTCGCCGCACTCGGTGAACGCTCGCGTGAAATTTCGGCAATTGTCGGCGTCATCCGTGAAGTCGCCGACCAGACGAACCTGCTGGCACTGAATGCCGCGATCGAGGCGGCGCGCGCCGGCGAGCAAGGCCGCGGTTTTGCCGTCGCCGCCGACGAAGTCCGCAAGCTTGCCGAACGCACCGCGCAGTCAACTGAACAGATCGCCAAAGTCGTCGCCGCGATTCGCTCGGGGATCGACGCGGCGGTGGCGATGATGCAGGCGGAATCGACGAACGCTCAGGTCAGCACCGAAGCCGTCAATCGCTCGCGCGAAACCATGCTCGGCATCGAAAGCACCGCGCATGCCCTGGTCGCCGAACTGCGCGGCGTTGCCGCCGGTCTGCAATCGCAGCAGTCCGGTAGCCAGACCATTACCGGCGAAATCGAGAGCGTGGCGAAGGCTACCGAAGAGAACTCGGCCGGCGCAGGGCAACTCGCCGCTTCGGCGAGCCGTCTCGCCGAAGCGGCGCGCCGAATGCAGCAATCCACCGGCAGCTTCAGGTGCTGAGCGCGATCGGCGGGGAAAAAGGTCGGGCCGCGTTCAGGGGGCGGCCCTTCAGGGGACGGCCCCCTTCGCCGCTGCAGACCGCTATCGCCTTGGCTGACGGCAGAGTTGCCGACCCCCGCGCTCTGAGAACAAACGAATGACAGGCAGCGCTCCTGTCGAGTCATTCATCCACCGGGTCTTCGTCGCGCACAGCGGCCTCCTCGCTTTCTTCATCCTGGAGACCTTCTTCGATCGGCAGGGGGACTTCCTGCGGCCCCGGTTCGAATTCAACGGGTCGCACCAGGGTGCGGGCAAGGTTGTCTTCGATCTGTCCCGATAGGTAGCTTACCCCGGCCATCACCCCGCTTGCCGGATCCACCATCTGGGCGTGCCACATGTCGTCCAGGGCAGCGCCGAGGTGTTCCCGAAGCTGAGCTTCCATTTCCGGGCGCTCGTTCGCGTGCGCGATAGCGCCGAAACCGAGCGAGCCCAGCGAAATCACCATGCCCGCGACGCCGCCGACGGCCGCCGCCGCGGCGCTTGCCCCGCCGCTCGTCGCCAGTCGGGCCATCAGTTTCTCGCTGGCCCGCTTCGCCACTGGCGATATCCGCGCGTTCGATGGGCCCGTTCCGACGCCACCGCCGGCTTCGCGGAGGCGAGCGATCAGCGCCACATAGGCCGGCAGCGTGTCGATTGGAGCGGCGTTTACCACCTCGTAGAGCGAGGCGTCATGGGCTGCTGGAGGTGCCAGCGCAATCGCCGGAATGTCCTTGAGACGCCGGTCGAACTGATCGGGCGGTATCCCGTAGCGCCGCGGGATTCCCTGAAGTTGCTCGCCGAGGAGGTGGAGGTAGAGCTTGGAGGTTTTCCCTCGGACCACGTCGGGATCAATCTCCCTGGCGACAGGGTCCAGCACACGATCGCGGAATTGCTCCTGCAGATAGGCGGCCAGTCGTATCGTGGCAGGATCCGTCCCTTCCCCGATGCTCAGTTTGTACCATGACACTTTGATGGCCAGCCATTGCTGTGTCCAGTAGCCTGTGAACCACGGAATGAAGTCCGTCTCGATGCGCTTGGCGACGTGGCTTCGCCAACTCTCCATGAAGCCGCGTGCGTAGTTCCTGGCCGGCGCGGTCGCGGCTCGCGACGCGGCGACGATGTCGCTATCGACCTGCCACCAGACACTCTCCGAGATCCGGACCGGCGGAGCCGCGTCCGGGGCGCGCTGCGGAGTCGCGCAAGCCGCCAGCAGCATCACCACCAAGGCGACGACGCGGGACCGCAGCGTGAAGATCGCCATCCGCATCGGAACACTCCCTCAAGACGTCGTGCCATCAGAGTTCGATCGGCCCGGCAGCGCGAGCATCGCCAGCGAGCCGTCCACCACCCGGCGCGGCCGTGTCGAGGCCTTGATCGGCTTCGGCTCGTCGAAGACCGGTACCGCCGAGAGTATAGGTAGCCCCGCCAGGCGTCGTCAATCTCGACTCCGTCTCGCTCGGTGGCAAGTCGAAGAAGCGTGCGATCTCCGCCGTGCGCGCTCCCTGCGCCAGGCGCTCGCGCACATCCGCCTTCCAGCCGTCGAGCCCGAGACGCAGCGAGCGCGCTGCCGTCTCGCCGCCGACCGTTTCGCCGGTCAGCTCGGCGGACGGGTTGGCAGCACCGCGCGCGGCGATCATCAGGCCTTCGCCGATGAAGGTCCCGGCAAGCGGAGGCTTGTCAGGGGGGAATCAGGGGTGTATTAATATTAATATTCCTTTCAACGCCGATCAGGAGGACTGCAAAATGCCAGACACTCGCTTCAAGCCTCTACCTTTGACGAAGCTCACGAGAAGCGTCCCCTGTTTCCTCCCCAAGGCGGCAGTGCGCACCGGGGTGGATGCGACTTCGCCGGCATTGGCGGTCATGACCGATCTCCAGCAGGTCACACTCGTCACGATTACTCGCGATGCGTCTCTAGACGAAGCCAACAGGATCATGCGCCTGTGCCAGGTGCGCTACCTGCTGGTCGCCGATGCGCAGAGACACCTGCTGGGGATCGTGACCGACGCGGGCACGAAGGGCGACCGGCCGCTGGCCGTGGCCCATACGCTGGGCGTGCGCCCAAGTGAGCTGGTGGTCGGCGATGTGATGGTCAACAAGCACGACGACGCCCAGGTCATGCACCTGACGGACGTGACTGCGGCAAAAGTGGGCAACATTGTCGCCACCCTCAAGGGCTTGGGCACCCCTTTCTGCCTGGTCGTCGATCACGACGCCGAGGACAATCACGTGCTCTGTGGCGTCTTCTCCTTGTCTCAGATCGAGCGCCAGATGGGGCTCGAGTTGCATGGCGAGGAGATCGCACACACCTTCTCGCAGGTCGTGACTTCTCTGGGCCATTGACGTCATCAGCTTGCCGTTCTTGGTCCGCCGCCTGCAGACCCGGCGGTCCGCTTGGACGTTGGTGTTGCCGGGAACTCGAGGCTTAAGCCTGGTTTAAGCTGCTTGTCGGACGATGCCTGCCCGGCACGATCCGGAGTTGGTGCCGGCTGATCCGGACGTGCAACCTCAGGCGGCAGCAAGCCGCGCGTCATGATCGACTATCGACCGCGGTAGAATGCCGGCAATTGATGATTGGGAAGGTGAGCGAGCCATGGGCACCCATAACGAGGCCCCCGAGATTTCTTTCGACGACCCGGCGCGGCACGGCATGACGCAACGGGTCACCTGGATCAGCGTGGTGGTCAATGTTTTCCTGACCATCGCGCAGGTGGTCGCGGGTATCCTCGCCCACTCCCAGGGCCTGATCGCCGACGGACTGCATTCGCTCTCCGATCTGGTGTGTGACTTTCTGGTTCTTTTTGCTGCCCATCATAGTCGGGATCCGGCCGACGAGACGCACCCCTATGGGCACGCGCGCATCGAAACGGCCGCGTCGTTCGCCCTCGGAGCGATTCTGGCAGCGACGGGCGCGGGCATCATCTGGGGAGCCGGGGTCAAGCTGCAAAACCTGGAAGGTTTGCCGCCGGTACAACAGATGGCCTTATGGACGGCGATTCTGGCGCTGGCGGCGAAGGAGGGGCTGTTTCGTTACATGCTTCATGTCGGAGAGCGCCTGCGCTCTCCGATGTTGATCGCCAATGCCTGGCACGCCCGCTCCGATGCGGCCTCGTCACTCGTGGTGGCCCTGGGGATCATCGGCAATCTGCTGGGCTACAACTTTGCTGACTCGGTAGCGGCAGTGATTGTCGGCTTCATGATCGTCCGAATGGGGGTCGTGTTTTCCTGGGATGCCGTCCAGGAGTTGATCGATACCGGACTGTCGGCCGAGGAGGTCGCCAGCATCCGCCAGGTGATCATCGATACCCCCGGTGTTGGCAGCCTGCACGAACTGCGGACGCGCCGCATGGCGCATCGTTCGCTGGTTGATGCGCACGTCTGCGTCGATGCGCGGATCAGCGTTTCGGAAGGTCACCGTATTGCCGAGATGACCCGCAAACGGGTGCTCGATAGTCACCCCTCAGTCTCCGATGTTCTCGTCCATGTCGACGTCGAGGATGATCTGGAGCACGACACCAAGAGCCAGAACCTGCCGGATCGCAGCGAGTTGCTGAAGCAGTTGGCACCTCTGCTCGTCGACCTGCCGCAACCCCAGCGCGTCGTCCTGCACTATCTCAATGGTCGGGTTGAAGCCGAACTTCATCTGCCCCGGCACGCCCTCGAAGACCTCGCCGTTGTCGCCAGGGTCGAGCACGCAATCGCCAGGCGCCTGGCAGAGCACCCCTTGCTGCATTCACTGTCGATCAATTATGGACGGCAGGTCTTTCCTGCCAAAGCGCACTGATGCCTCCTCCTGCTTACGATGCCAACAGCAACTCTCAGGTGGTCATCGAGTGCGCGAGTGCTGCGACCTCGGAGGTGCGTTTGCTCCAGCCTGCGCCGAAGACGTCGAAGTTGTCGAGCGAACGGTAGTAGGCCAGGCGCGCCTCGGCCAAGGCGTCGATCAGTTTGCCGGCGTCGGTAGCTGTTGCCGCAGCCAGGGTCTGTGGTCCCAGCGATCCGTCGGCGGTTACCCCGACGGCGCGCTGCATCAGTTTTACCGAGGTGCGTGGGCCGGCGTTTACGCCGAAATCGAACAGCATCAGATCCACCCCCCGCGGCAGGTCACCGCAGCGCATCGGTAACCAGTAGTTGGCACGGTAGATTTCCGCTGCCTCACGCTTGGTCAGCGCCTTGAGGTCGGCGAGGAGTTTCGCCTTGGCCTCCTCGGTGATCTCTTCGAAGTTCAGTCCTTGCCACGATGCCAGCGTGCGCAGGGTAATGCCCAGGTTGGTTGGTCCGCCACGGTCGCGGGGATGGTCAGAGAAGCCGCCTTCCTTGTCTACAACGATGGCCAGACAGCTTTCGAAATTGGCATCCCCCGATGAAGCCGGTTTGGCCGCAGGCACGGCGGGACTCGCGGCAGCGGCCAGCGTCTGGACCATGCGTTCGGTTGCCGCGGCATGCGTGGCTTGCAGGTTGAGCGTCGCAGTCTGCAGGTCGCGCGCCGTCGAATCCTTGTCGCGCGAGCCCTGGGATGATCCGAGCCAGAAATTCACGACGGTGGCGAAGGCCGCAGCCAGCGCACCGACGGTGATGTTGATGATGCTCGTCAGCTCGGCCGGGAATGCCTTGTCCGACAGGATGAGTACGAGCAGGATCCCGAAGAAGCCCACGGTGACAATCACCGAAACGACTGGCGCCCCCCAGGCGATCGAACTGCCGGACTTGACCAAGTCAACCATGGTGCTGCGCGCGCCCTGGGTGTTCTCGAGTGCTTTCTGTTGCGCCGCCAGTTCCGCCTGGCGCTTCTGCTCGGCGGCGCTGTCCATCGCCTTCTGGGTTTCCAGTGCGATCTCTGCCAGACGAATGCGCAACTGGCTCGCCAGGGCGGGATCTGAGGCGAGCTTGCGCTGCGCCTCGGCTGCGTCGGGAGTGCCGGTGACTTCCTGGACGACGTTGGCGACAGTCGTTGCCACGTCGCCGGCCTTGTCACCGGCGATCATCTTGATGAGTTCAGGAACGATGGACAGGGCCAGCGGAACGAGTGGCAGCATTGGCGTTCTCCCAGGGAAAAGGCAGCGGCAGGTTCACCAGTAGCGTAAAGAGTATCTCTCGCCGTAGCGACTGCCGTCAAGCCGGCTCCAACTGCCGGGTTGCCGCACTTACCAGGCTGGTTTATCGCGTCGGTGACTGGGCCTGCATGAGTTTTTGCTCGATCTTGGCCAGCGGAACGGCTCCGGGGATGCGCTCGCCATCGGCGAAGAAGATCGTCGGCGTGCCATTGATGGCCAATTTGCGTCCGGTTTCAACGCTCTTCTTGACCGCTGTCGTGTCGCAGTCGCCCTTGCCGCCGGGCGCCTTGCCATCGATCATCCACTCATTCCACGCCTTGGCCTTGTCAGCGGCACACCAGATTTGATTGGATTTTTCCAGGGAATCCGGCGAAAGGATGGGGTACAGGAAGGTGTAGATGGTCACATTGTCCAGCTTGGCGATTTCCCGAGCCATCTTCTTGCAGTAGCCGCAGTTCGGATCTTCGAAGGTGGCCAGAACCCGTTTACCGTCGCCGCGCACCTGCTTTACCGCAAGTGTCAGCGGCAGGTCGGCGAACTTGATGGCGGTGAGCTTCTGCATACGCCCGTCGGTGACGTTCTTCATCGTCTTGCCGTCGATCAGTGCGCCAAGAAGCAGTGCTGAAACCTTTTCGTCGGTGTAGACGATCTGGCCGTCTACGTAGACTTCATAGAGGCCGAGGTAGGGGGTCTTGGTGACGCTGGTCACCGCGCCTCCCAGCTTGCCTTCAACAGCCTTCTTGACGCTGGCCTCGTCGGCCAGACTGGGCATGCTCAAGGCCATGGCAAGCGTGAGCGGCACTATTGTCTTGTACATCGGGGGCATTTCTCCGGGGTAGAGGGGTGGTCGCTTCAGAAGGCGCCGGTGGCGTACCGCACAAGCATGTTTTTTAGGACTGGCAAAGCGTTCGTCAGGTTCATTCCCAGATTGCGCAAGGCCCTGAACCCCGGGAAGTCCTGCTGGAAGAGGTGGTGCAGGGCGTGCGTGGTGGCCTGCATGAGCAGTGTCTCTTCGCGTCGCTGACGCTGGTAAGCATTGAGCAGGCGTTCGTTGCCGATGTCCTGCCATTCGGGCCTCGCCGCCAGCAGCTCGGCCAGGGTCCTGGCGTCCTGGTAGCCAAGGTTGATGCCGTGGCCGGAAAGTGGATGAATTCCGTGCGCCGCGTCGCCAAGCAGTGCCAGTCTTGGAGCGACGATCTGCGGCACACGCACCAAGCGTAGCGGGAAGGCTGTCGCCGGGGTGAGGAGTGTGAACGTACCCAATTCGCAATTGCCGGCAGCGGCGACGCGTGAGCAGAGATCTTCAGCCGGCAAGGCCAGCAGTACTCGCGCGTTCTCGTCGGGAGTGGACCACACAATGGAGACGCGATCGCCTGCCAGCGGCAGCCAGGCCAGGACTCCGTCACGGCGAAACCACTGGCGTGCGATGCCACGATGCGGCGTCTGGCACTCGAAATTTGCGACCACGCCCATCTCGTCATACGCAGTGATGTGCGCCCTCAAGCCCATCGCGGTGCGTGTCCAGGAGTCGCGTCCGTCCGCGCCGACCAGCAAGCTGGCGGCCAGCGTTCTACCGTCGGTCAGAGTCAGCAGCGCGCTGGCGGTACCCATCTCGAGTTCTGCTGGCGTCGCGGGACACAGCAGGGTGACGTTGCTCTGACGCTTGACGTTTTCCCAGAGTTCGCAGGCCATCAGCGACGACTCCAGGATCCACCCGAGTTCCGTGAGACCAGCGGCGTAGGCCGAAAAATCCAGGCGCGCGCCATCGTTGCCAACAATCTTCATCGCCGAAATCGGCGCCATGCGCTCGGTTGGCAGATGCTTCCAGATGCCGATCGTCTGCAGAAAGGCGGCGTTGGTCGGCGATACGGCGTAGACACGCGCATCCCAACCCGCTGCGGGGCGAGGTGCGTGTTGCTCCACGAGAGCGATTTTGAGGCGCGTGTCGCGCAGTGCACAAGCCAGAGCAAGGCCGGCCAGGCCACCACCAACGATAATGACGTCGAACCTCGTGACTTGCATGCCTTGTAACTCAGAGAAATGAAAGCGGTACCGCCCACGATCGGGAATTTACAAGCGTGGCCAGTGATGTTAGAACTTCATCATCATGATCCCCAACGCCAACTTTCCCTGCCACGGCTACTTTCCGGCCGTTGTTCGCGTCGAGTGTGACTCCCCCATAGATGCACTCATCGCAGCGTGCGTCCCGCGTCACGAGGCAATGGATCTGGTCGCCGCCTCTTGGGCCAAGGGAGGGACGGCGTGTATTGTTGCCACGCTCGACGGTGGTCGCCAGGTTGTCGTCCTGCGTACCCCGGAAGGGCGCTGGGCTGCGTGCAATGCCTTCCTGGGCAAGCTCTGTGCTACCCGCCAGGAGGCTGACCGGCGATTGAGCCAACTGCTAAAACACTCCCGCCAGGGCTACGTGGTCTGCCTGGAGAGTGGTTAGGCAGTACCGCTGGCCGCGCATCGTCCAATCGAGGGAACCCAGGCCCCAGCGCAGCATTGGCGATTGCCGGTGCCGGTCAAATCAAATTAACTCGGGTTGGCCTTGAGGCACTCGCTCATGAACTGCTTGCGCTCGTCGCCCTTGAGTTGCTTGCTGCCAGCTTCTCCGTTGCAGGCTTTCATCTTCTCCTGCTGGGTCACTTTTGCCGGCTTTGCCCCGAGACAGGTGCTCATGAACTGCTTGCGCTCGTCGCCTTTCAGCTCCTTTTCTGCGGCCTGCGCGTTGCAGGCTTTCATCTTTTCCTGCTGCGCTTTCTGGGCGGTCGAGGGTTCCTTTTTCTCTTCGGCCGCATAAGTGCTGCCGGCAGCAAAGGCAAGGGCGACAAGGGCGATCACGGCTTTCATCGGAAGTTTCTCCTGAGGGTTGAGGAAGTCTGCTGATTAAGCCACTGCTACAGGTCGTCGTCAAGGAGCGCTTGCTGCTGCCGGTTGATGAGGTCGCCCATGCTGTCTATGCCACGCAACTGCAGAATGCTGTTGCGCACCGCCGCCTCTAGCAGGACGGCGATGTTTCGCCCGGCGGCGACCGGGATCACCACCTTGCGTATGGGTACCCCGAGGATCTCCTGGGACTGCGCATCGAGTGGCAGGCGAGGACCATCGGCGCTGCTGAGCGGCTTTTGCAGGTGCACGATCAGCTTGAGTTTCATCTTCCGGCGCGATGCGGTTTCACCGAAGATGGTGCGGATATTGAGGAGACCCAGGCCACGCACTTCAAGATAGTCTCGCAACATGCTCGGACAGCGTCCCTCGATCGTCGTCGGTGCGATGCATGACAGTTCGACGACGTCATCGGCAACCAGGCCATGACCACGAGAGATCAGTTCCAGCGCCAGTTCGCTTTTGCCAACGCCGGAATCACCGGTAATCAGGACGCCCATGCCCAGCACGTCCATCAAGACACCGTGCACTGATGTCGAGCCGGCCAGACGACGGGAAAGATAGATGCGCAATAGGTCAATCACCGCCGAGCAGGGCTTCGGACTGACAAACAGGGGCGTTGCGGTTGACTCGCAGGCCTCGCGAATTGCCGGCAGGATTTCAACGTCATCAGCGATGATCAGCGCCGGTGGCCTGGCGGCCATCAGTTCCCTGACCTGGTAGCGCAAGCGATCGGCCGTTACCCGGCAACCCCAGGCGGTTTCCGCCCGACCAATCACCTGCAGCCGTTCGGGATGAATCAGGTTGAGGTGCCCCACAACATCGGCACCGAAATAGCCCTGATCCTTGAGCTCGATCTGACGGTCGACACCGACGGCGACGACCCATGAAAGCTTTAGTTTTTCACGGTGGTCGTCATAGAGCTGCGCGACGCTGAACTGACGCCGGGTGTTCATCTTCAGCCGGCAAAAATCTGACGAATCACGCTGGCGTCCGCGGCCTTGGCCAAAGCTTCTCGACAGTTGCGGTCGGAAAAGTGTTGCGCCAGTTCGGACAGGATTTGCAGGTGCTGTTCGGTCGCCACTTCGGGCACCAGCAGGACGAACAGCAGTGACACCGGTTTTCCGTCCGGGGAATCAAACGCCACCGGTGCGGCCAGGCGCAGGAAGGCGCCGGTCGCATCCTTGAGGCCTTTGATACGTCCGTGCGGAATGGCGACACCCTGACCAAGACCGGTAGAGCCCAGCTTTTCGCGTGCAAACAGGCTGTCGAACACCGTGCTGCGTGCGATGCCGAGATAGTTTTCAAAGAGCAGCCCGACATGTTCAAAGACGCGTTTTTTGCTGCTCGCGTCCAGATCAAGAATGATGTTTTCTAGGGGCAGTAGTTGGGTGATCTGGCTCATGCGACAAAAACCCGAAAAGGCGGACGTGGAAGAATGCAAAAAAGGAAGCGCACGGAACGAGGGCCTGTTGCCGCTCAGTCCGTGCGCAGACTACACCAACTTCACTCGGCGACGATGTGATCGGTAATCTTGTTCCCGCGATGGTGGTCCTGCAGTTTCTGCTTGTACTTCTGCACCTGCCGCTCAAGCTTGTCTACCAGGCCATCCACCGCTGCGTACAGATCCTCGTCGACAGACTCCACGTAAACATCCTTGCCGGCGAGATGAACGGTAACTTCGGCCTTCTGCTTCAGCTTGTCCACCGACAGAATCACGTTGACGTCTATCACGTTATCGAAGTGACGAGTGATTCGCTCGAGCTTGCCGGTGACGTAATCGTGCAGTGCCGGGGTGATCTCGAGGTGGTGACCACTGACTTGCAGGTTCATGATGTGGCTCCTTTTGCTAAATGGACTTGCGTAAGTTGACCGGCGGGATGCTGAGCGCTTCACGGTATTTTGCAATTGTTCGCCGTGCGACAACAATGCCCTGCTGACCAAGAACCTCGGATATCTGGCTATCCGAGAGAGGCTTCCTAGGCTCTTCTGCGCTGATCATCTGCTTGATCAGCGCCCGAATGGCCGTTGCTGAACACGCCCCGCCAGCATCCGTGCTGACGTGACTGCCAAAGAAATACTTCAACTCAAAGATCCCACGCGGTGTTGCCATGTACTTCTGGGTCGTGACCCGCGATATGGTCGATTCATGCAGTCCGAGCACCTCGGCGATTTCACGTAGTACCAAGGGTCTCATCGCAACTTCACCATGATCCAGAAACTGACGCTGACGTTCCACAATAGCCTGCGCCACACGCAGGATCGTGTCAAACCGTTGCTGTACATTCCTGATCAGCCAGCGGGCCTCCTGGAGTTGACCAGCGAGGCCAGAACCGCGCTGCCTGGCCAGAATCTGGGCGTAGAGGCTATTGATCCGCAGTCGCGGAAAGGCATCGGAATTGACGTTGACCAACCATTGCCCGCGCATTTTGCGCACCACGACATCGGGTGTGATGTAGCGGGTGTCGGGCGAAGCATAAGCGGCTCCGGGCCGCGGATTCAGGCTGCAGATCAGCAAATGCGCTGCGCGCAGTGCATCGTCATCACAGCCGGTATGTTTCTTGAGTCTCGGGAAATCGTGACTGGCCAACAACTCGAGATGCTGGCCGACGATCTGCATCGCCAGCGAGCGGGTCTGGTCAGCGGGGAGCACTTCCAGTTGCAGCGCGAGGCACTCCTGGGCGGTGCGGGCGCCTACGCCGGTGGGGTCGAAATGCTGCAAGTGCCTGAGCGCGATCTGCAGTTCTTCCGGCGCTATTTCCAGTTCCTCGGGCATCGCTTCCGAGAGTTCCGTGAGTGACTGGGTAAGGTAGCCGTCATCGTCGAGAGCCTCGACCAGACATCGCACCAGGACGCGGTCGCGGTCGGAGAGCGTCATCAGGCCCAGTTGCGCCAACAGGTGCTCGCGCAAGGAGACCGTTGCCGCCTGGATGTTCTGATAATCGCCGTCGCCGTCGTCATCGTCGTCGAAGGAACCTGACGAACCCGCAGTAACGGCCTGGTCGCCCAGCCAACTGTCGTCCTCGGCCTGGGAGTGCTCGCCCTGCTCGGCGGCGGCGCCCGCTTCGGCTGGGGCGTCCACGTTGCCCTCGTCGCGCGGCGTTTCGGGCGTGCGGTAGTCTTCCTGGCGTTCGAGCAGCGGGTTGTCCAGCAAATACTTTTCCAGCTCCTGCTCAAGCTCAAGCGTCGACAGTTGCAACAATCGGATCGACTGTTGCAACTGCGGGGTCAATGCAAGATGCTGGGAGAGCTTGAGCTGGAGGGATGGTTTCATCTACGGAACCGGGTAAGCCGCCGCTTTGGCATGGAAAACTCCCCGCATGGTTCTCGAATTATGGCTGCAGGCCGTTGGGTTCAGAGGCGGAAATTTTCACCCAGATACACCTTCCGGACATCGTCATTATAAATGATTTCCTCCGGCCGACCAGCGGCAAGGACGCTACCGTCGTTGATGATGTACGCGTGGTCACAAATGCCCAGCGTTTCGCGAACGTTGTGGTCGGTAATCAGCACTCCGATGCCGCGTTCCTTGAGAAAACGGATGATTTTCTGGATGTCGAGCACGGCTATCGGGTCGACGCCGGCGAAAGGCTCGTCAAGCAGAATGAAACGCGGTCCGGTGGCGAGAGCACGGGCGATCTCCACGCGTCGCCGTTCACCACCGGAAAGGGAGGTTGCGGGGCTGATGCGCAGGTGGCTGATGTGCAGTTCTTCGAGCAGACTTTCCGTTCGGCTATCGATTTCGTCGGCCGATAGGTTCTGCAGTTCGAGTACCGCCTTGATGTTTTCGCTTACCGTCAGCTTGCGGAAAACGGAAGCTTCCTGCGGCAGATACGAAACGCCCAGGCGCGCGCGCTTGTGTATCGGCAAATGTGTCAACTGCACATTGTCGAGATGAACGTCACCGCCATCACATGCGATCAGGCCGACCACCATGTAGAAGCAGGTGGTCTTGCCGGCACCGTTCGGGCCCAGCAATCCCACGACTTCGCCGCTGACCACGTCAAAGGAAACGTCATGCACTACCGTGCGCGACTTGTAGCGCTTGTTGAGCTTGCGGGTGGACAATCTGCTCTGCTGGTCTGGCATGGGTTCAATCGTCTTCAACAGTGGCGCGCAACATGCGCCGAATGGTTTCTGCGGAAAAGCCCCGAGCAGCCAGGAAGCGCATCTGCCGGGCACGTTCGGCGGTGTCGTCGGCGCCATGCGGACTATTGCCGAAGCGTTTCTGCCAGACGCGCTGCGCCCGTGTCAGCTCGTCCTCGCCGGCAGCCAGGCTGGCACTCACCAGTTCGTCTGCCACTCCCCTGGAACGGAGTTCATAGGCCAGGCGTGCGTCGCCCAAACGGATACCCCGGGATTTGACACGCGTCTCCGCGTAGCGGGCATCGGAAAGCAGATGCCGGCTTGTCAGTTCATCGAGCAAGGCATCCAGCTGTTCCGGCGACTCGGCCAGGGACGACAGTTTTCCAGCCAGCTCCTTGCGTGTGTGTTCGCGGCGAGTCAGCAGACCCAGAGCGCGTTGGCGTAGCCCGTTCAGCAGCACTGCCGGGCTCTTACGACGCGGCGATCGCAGCCGGTGATGGAACTTTCACCGCAGCACGGATTCTGGCCTCTATTTCCTGGGCAACCTGTGGCTTGCTCTTGAGATACTCGCGGGCATTGTCCTTGCCTTGACCGATCTTTTCGCCATTGTAGGCGTACCAGGAACCGGACTTGTCGACCAGTTTGTGCAGCACCCCGAGTTCGATGATCTCCCCTTCGCGCGAAGTACCTTCGCCATAGAGGATGTCGAAGATGGCTTCGCGAAAAGGTGGTGCGACCTTGTTCTTCACCACCTTGACGCGCGTTTCGTTGCCGATCACCTCGTCACCCTTCTTGATGCTGCCGATGCGGCGGATGTCGAGGCGTATCGACGCGTAGAACTTGAGGGCATTGCCACCTGTCGTCGTCTCGGGACTGCCGAACATGACACCTATCTTCATGCGGATCTGGTTGATGAAAATTACCAGGGTATTGGTACGGTTGATATTGGCGGTCAGCTTGCGCAGCGCCTGGCTCATCAGGCGGGCCTGCAGGCCGGGCAGGGAATCACCCATCTCGCCTTCGATCTCCGCCTTCGGGACGAGCGCGGCAACCGAGTCGATCACGACGACATCGACACTTGCCGATCGGACCAGCATGTCGGCGATTTCCAGCGCCTGTTCGCCGGTGTCCGGCTGCGAGATGAGAAGCTCATCAAGGTTCACTCCGAGTTTCTGGGCATAGCCAGGGTCGAGAGCGTGCTCGGCATCGATGAACGCTGCCGTGCCCCCGAGTTTCTGCATTTCGGCAATGACCTGCAGGGTCAGGGTCGTCTTTCCCGACGATTCTGGGCCATAGATCTCGACCACCCGACCGCGGGGCAGCCCGCCAATGCCAAGGGCAATGTCGAGTCCGAGTGAACCAGTCGAAACGACCGGGATGTCGGTGACGACGCTACCTTCACCCATTTTCATGATCGAGCCCTTGCCGAACTGCTTTTCGATCTGGGCCAGCGCTGCGGCTAGCGCCTTCGACTTGTTGTCGTTCATTGCCTATCCTTTTCCTTGGTTGAGAGGAATTATCCCACGTTCGACCGTGCTGAACATTGCCGTAGCAGGGCTTCCAATATACTGGAAATATGTACAGCAGTGAACCGGCGACTCACGGCGGGGCAGCGCTGCGGCTTTCCTGGAGCTCGATAAGAAAAAGCAATTCACGCACACTGCTCAAGGAAAAGCCTCTTCGCTCACCATTGCGATTGTCTCGCAGGAGCTGGTTCAGGTAGGCCAGACACTCGGGAGAACCCCAGGTACGGGCAACCTCGCTGCAGATATGCGGCAGTTTCCCCAGTGTCGGCAAGCGGGTCAGCAATTGTTCAATCGATGCGGCGTCGGTGGCGGACAGCTTCGGGTCTGGCGCGTCGCCCATCGTTTCCCAATCCGCGGGAGCAACATTGAAATGACGCTGCAGCTTGACGGCCAGCGTTTCGAAGGCGGCACGCTGCTGATCTTGCCGGTAAACTTCAAGCAGCTTGAGCCAGGGAGTAAGTGCCGCCTTCGGATGGTGCTCGATGAACTCTTCAAGAGCCTCCTCCGCCCCCTTGACGCGTCCGAAGGAAACCATGATCTCCGCCAGTTCGAGCACGGTTGTCACTTCATCCTCGCCTTTGGGCGGCATCGGAACCGCCGTCGGGAACCAGTCCTCACGCGGGCGCGATGCCGTAGCAGTCGACTGGCTCTCGCTAACGATGGGCAATTCATTGACCTGCCCGGTGGTCGGCAATTGCCGGTCACCGTCCCCCGAAGCGCCCGCGGTATCCGCGATGCCCGCGGGCGCTGCCATCTCCGGCAGCCGCGAAGCCGTGCCGGAGCGACGCCGAAGTAGCCAGGCCAGGCCGGCAATCAGCCCGATCAGAAGGGCAGCCTCAAGCCACCAATCGGATAGCTCGACAAGGGGCGCTGCCTGGGCGGCAGCCGCCTGAACCGGTTGCCTGCCTGTGGCCGCGTTCGCTGTCGGCTGCGGGTTGCTGGTTGCTGCCGTGGATTGTGTAGCCCGCGCGTCGTTCTTTTTCGCCAGTTCTCCGAGCGTGGCGTCGAGTCGGCGTAGCCGTTCGGCGACCGCCAATTGTTGCTCGGCCTGCGTATACAGGGCCGACAACAGCTTGTACTCGATACGCAGCATCGAGCGCCTTTCCTCACTGGTTCGGCCCAGGAATTGTGTTGACAGGCGCGTGCTCAGACGCAGGGGCAGGTCATCATCCGAGTGCCAGCGCGCGCCTTCGCTGTCGCTGGAAAGGAGCAGGCGGTCAGTTGCGCCGCCTCCGACCGGCAGTTTCCGGAGGGGCTCTCTGGCCGGCTGGGCCCTGGGTGGCGCTTCGTCATGAGCAAATGCCGGGGGGCTTACGGCCGCACCGAGAGGCGATTGGGGCGGCCGGTTATTCCGGGCATTGAGCGGTGCACCGGCGACCGTCACCGGCCGCGCTGTGGTTTCGCCAATGGGCGCGCCGCGGGCGCCAGGAAGTTCCTGCAGCCCTTGTGGCATTCTGTTCCGCGGGGGATCGATCAGCAACAGGTAGTTGCGATTGACCTCGGCGCCACAGCCCGCACGCAGATTGAGTTGCAGCAGCGGTTCGTTGATCGGCTGGTCGGAAACGATACGTAGCCGCAACCCGCCGTCCCGCTGCTCAACGCTGACGCGAGCGCGCGTCAGCAGCGGGACCTCGGCATCCACTTCGGCTGGCTGGCCGAGGCGAAAGCATTCTGCGAGCGGCCGCTTTTCGGCCGTCACCTCAAGCAGTTGGACCTCTGCCTCGAAGCGTGCGCCCAGATGCGAAAGGACGGTCAGCTTGCCCAGACCAAGTGCTTGTGCCTCACCAGTGAGCAGGCACAAGATCGGCAGCAGCAAGAAATCGACTCGAAAACGAAGAGTGTCGAGGACTATCGAACGCATTGGCAGGTGAGGTACGATTAAGCAACCCATTCTACATTCCATTCTGGTGCGATACGCACTTGCCGGACTGCCTTGCCCGATCGAAGAGCGGCTGCAGGAACTCGGCCTTCAGGCGAGTCCGTGACGTGCTCGTTGCAGGATCCCCGTCAGTGCATGCGCCACCGACTGTGCCCGTACCGATTCCCGGTCGCCTTGAAAATGGCAAGTGTCGGTGTCGATGCGCCGTTGCGGCCCGGCCCAGGCGAAACAGACGGTTCCCACCGGCCGGTCAGGTGAGCCGCCGCCCGGGCCGGCTATGCCGGTGATGGCCAGTGCCCAGCCGGCATGGCTGTGCTGCACCGCTCCCAAGGCCATGGCCGCGGCGGTCGCTTCGCTGACCGCGCCATGCGCTGCCAGGGCGTCGGCATCGACACCCAGCATCTCGATCTTGGCGGCATTCGAATAGGTGATGAAGCCGCGCTCGAACCAGCATGAACTGCCGGCGATTGCGGTCAGGCACTGTCCCACCCAGCCGCCGGTACAGGATTCGGCCGTGGCCAGTTTCTCGCCGTTGCGCATCAGCAGTTGCCCGACTTCGGCAGCAAGCGCTGCGAGCGCTGCCTGGTGGTCGTCACTCATTCGAGCACGAAGCGCAGAATTGCCAGCACCAGCAGCGTATAACCGGCAGCGACGAGATCATCACACATCACGCCGAAGCCATTCTTCACCTCTTCATCGAAGTAGCGCGCTGGCTGCGGCTTGACGATGTCGAAAAAGCGGAACAGGCCGAAGGCGGCGGCTTGCCATAAGCCCGGCGTCGGGCAGAACAGCAGCACCGCCCAGAAGGGGACGATTTCGTCCCAGACGATGCTGCCATGATCGATGACCCCGAGGTCGGCGCCGGTCTTGTGCACTGCCAGAACCCCGCCGACGAAACAGACGGCCAGTAAACCGAGGAACTCCAGGTCGCTCATCCACGGCCGCAGCAGCGGGAAGGACGCCCAGGCGAAGAGGGTGCCCACGGTCCCCGGCGCCCGTGGCGAGAGACCGCTACCGAAGCCGCAGGCCACCAGGTGCGCCGGATGCGCGAGCAGGAACTGGATTGAAGGGGGGCTAGCCAAAGTGATCGAATCCTCTTTCGGTAAACGCCAGCGCTTGTCCGTCCGCATCGAGCAGCCGTAGACGAGAACCGCCGCTACTGACGACGTGACCAAAACGCCAGAGGGGCAAGGCGAGTTGCACAGCGAGTTCGGTGATTTCGGCACGCTTGTCGGGCGGCGCAGAGAACACCAGTTCGTAGTCGTCGCCGCCGGCGAGCTGACACCGACGAGCCAGCAGTGGGTCAACTCCCGTCGGCAGTGGCGGCAACTGCGCCACGAAGACCTCTGCGGCAACGCCGGAGCGCTCGAGGATATGATCGAGATCGGCGAGTAGCCCATCCGAAACGTCGATCGCGGCATGCGCCAGGCCACGCTGGCGCAACTCCAGTCCGAGCTCGACGCGCGCCATGGGGCGTTGCAAGGCGTCAAGACAGCGCCCTGCCAACTCCTCGGGCAGCTGCGTCCGGCCCTGCAGTTGGGCCAGCCCCAGAGCGGCAAGGCCGGGTTGTCCTGAAACCCAGAGCTCGTCGCCGGGCACGGCGTGGTTACGTTGTAGCGCCGTGCCGGCAGGCAGCTCACCGAGGGCCGTCAGACACAGGTTGAGCGGGCCGCGCGTGGTGTCACCGCCGACCACATCGACGCCAAAGTGACTGGCGCAGGCAAAGAGTCCGTCGGAGAAAGCGCCTATCCACGCCGTATCCGCGGCGGGCAGACTGCCGGCAAGCAAGGCCCAGCGTGGTCTGGCTCCCATCGCAGCGAGATCGGAAAGGTTGACTGCCAGTGTCTTCCAGCCGAGCTGGCCGGGGTCGGTGTCGGGCAGGAAGTGTGTTCCTGCGACCAGCATGTCGGTGGTGATCGCCAGGCTCATCCCGGGTGTGGGAGTCAACAAAGCGCAATCGTCACCGGGACCAAGCGTGGTCTGCGGCGTCGCCCGGGAGAAATAGCGTTCGATCAGTTCGAATTCGCTGGGCATGCCTGTGCCGCTGACCGAATCAAAAGTCGCTGCTGCTCAACGTCCGCGGCCGCGGGAGGCACGCTTGGCTTCGACCTCGGCTGGGCGCAAGCGGGCGGCCAACTTGTCGAGCACCCCGTTGACGTACTTGTGGCCGTCCGTTCCGCCATAGGCTTTGGCCAACTCGATCGACTCGTTGATGATCACCCGGTATGGCGTCTGCGGGTGGTTACCCAACTCGAAGGCGCCGGCCAGCAGAACACACGCCTCAATCGGCGACAATTCGCTGAACGGACGGTCGAGGCAGGCTTGCAACTGTGTTTCCAGGGCCATGCGCTCGCTGAGAACGCCGCGTAACAGTCCGGCGAAGAACTCGCGGTCCGCCTTGTCGAAGTCGTCGATGTCGCGCAGATGCGCTTCGATTGCCGCTTCGTCGTTGCCACTGACCTGCTTCTGGTAGAGCCCCTGCAAGACCAGTTCGCGGGCTCTCCGACGTGGGGATCTGGGCGTCGCCGCTTTTCTGTCAGGTGTGCTGCGTGGCTCTCCGGTCATCACGATACCTCCCGGAGTGCGCGCAGCAGGCGGGCCATCTCGACGGCGGCTCGGGCGCAGTCGGCCCCCTTGGGTTGCATGCGGGCGAGTGCCTGGTCGTCGTCTTCGCAAGTCAGGATGCCGTTGGCGATGGGTACGCCGCTGCTGAGCTGGACTTCCATCAACGCCCGGCAGGAATCGTTGGAGACGATCTCAAAATGATAGGTTTCGCCGCGGATGACTGCACCAAGCGCAACCAGAGCATCGAAGCGACCGCTGCGGGCCATGGTCTGCAGCGTCAACGGGATTTCCAGTGCTCCCGGCACACTGGCGATGGCAATGTTGCGGTCGGCGACGCCAAGCTGCTTGAGTTCGGCCGTGCACGCACTGAGCAGACCTTCACCGATGTCCTGGTTGAAACGGCTCATGACGATGCCGATCGCCAGCCCGTCGCCTTCAAGCGAGGCGTCATACTCGTAAATGTTTTCGTGGCGAGCCCTCGGAGATCTAAGGCTTCCGGGGATTTTCGGGGTGCCCATCAGAGTTTTTCCAGTTCGGACGGAGTGGCGATGTGGCCGGTAATTTCGAGATCGAAGCCGGTCATGCTCGGCATGCGGCGCGGGCTTGACAGAATCTTCATCTTGCCGACGCCGAGATCGCGCAGGATTTGCGCACCGATGCCATAGGTACGGGGATCCCAGCGGGCGGCCGGACGCTGGGCGGCAATCGGCTCACGCAGTGTCGCGAGAATATCCTGGCCGCTCTCGGGACGGTGCAACAACACGATCACGCCGGCGTCTGCTCGGGCCAGCGCCGCTTGCGCCAGTTCCAGTGAAAAAGTATGCCGACCGCCGTCCGGGTCGAGGAAGTCGACCACTGAAAGGGGTTCATGCACGCGCACCAGGGTTTCCCTGTCGGCGCGAATCTCACCCTTGGTCAATACCAGGTGCACCTCGTTCGAGGTCCGATCGGTGTAGGCGTGCAGGGTGAATTGGCCGTGGCGCGAACGGACCGGTTTGGAGAGCGTACGTTCAATCAGTGTCTCGTGTCGACTCCGGTAGTGGATGAGATCGGTGATCGTTCCGATCTTGAGGCCATGCGCGCGGGCAAAATCGACCAGATCGCCCAGGCGCGCCATGCTGCCGTCCTCCTTGAGAATTTCGCAGATCACCGCCGCAGGTTCGAGCCCCGCGAGCAAGGCGAGATCACAGCCGGCTTCGGTGTGGCCCGCACGTACCAGTACGCCGCCTGGCCGGGCCATGATCGGGAAGACGTGTCCCGGCTGCACAATGTCTTCGGGCCGCGCATTCCTTGCGACTGCGGCCTTGATGGTCAGCGCGCGGTCCTGCGCCGAGATGCCGGTGGTCACCCCTTCGGCAGCTTCGATCGAAACCGTGAAGGCGGTGCTGTAGGGGCTCTTGTTGTCGCGCGCCATCTGCGTCAGGCCCAGTTGTCGGCAGCGGCCCTCGGTCAGCGTCAGGCAGATCAGACCGCGCCCAAAGCGCGCCATGAAGTTGATGGCTTCCGCTGTGACGTGCTCGGCAGCCAGGATCAGATCGCCTTCGTTCTCGCGATCCTCTTCGTCCACCAGGACCACCGTACGTCCCGCCCGCATTTCGACAATGATCTCTTCGATCGGCGAGACATCGGCAGAACTGCTCTGTGGTGCCATCTTGACCTCCTCCGTGAAACGTGGGCTGCGCCTGGCAGGTTGGGTAAGCTACTTCCTGGCCAACCGGAATTGCGTGTAGTCCTGCTGTTCAACGCATGCAGGACCTCGATTCTCTCATTTCCCGGCCGGGCTTCCCATATGGGCGGACACATTCTCCGTGATTCGATCACCCAACGGCTCAGATATTCGTTTTATCATGTTCGTAAAACAAGAATGAATCTGTTCCATTGCTCAGGGGCTGGAACGGTGTCAGGGGGCGCATCGGCACCTTTCGATGCTTGTCGATGATAGTCAGTACGAAGGATATCTTCAATGTCGATGAATGAGGGTTTGTTGTTGATCGCAGTTGGCGTAGTCGTCGCCGTCTTGCTGCGTTTCCTTGCCGTTCGCCGTTCTGCCGCGAAACGGGAGGGGCGAGAGGCGCTTGATCAGCGTGTCGCGGACGAGGCCGAACGTCAGGCTGCGGAGGCCGCCGCTCGCCGCGAGGCCGAACGCCAGGCCGCGGAAGCCGCCGCTCGCCGCGAGGCCGAACGCCAGGCCGCGGAGGCCGCCGCTCGCCGCGAGGCCGAACGCCAGGCCGCGGAAGCCGCCGCTCGCCGCGAGGCCGAACGCCAGGCCGCGGAAGCCGCCGCTCGCCGCGAGGCCGAACGGCAGGCCGCGGAAGCCGCCGCTCGCCGCGAGGCCGAACGCCAGGCCGCGGAAGCCGCCGCTCGCCGCGAGGCCGAACGTCAGGCTGCGGAGGCCGCCGCTCACCGCGAGGCCGAACGTCAGGCCGCGGAAGCCGCCGCTCGCCGCGAGGCCGAACGCCAGGCCGCGGAAGCCGCCGCCCGTCGCGAGGCCGAACGTCAGGCCGCGGAAGCCGCCGCTCGCCGCGAGGCCGAACGTCAGGCCGCGGAAGCCGCCGCTCGTCGCGAGGCCGAACGTCAGGCCGCGGAATCCGCCGCTCGCCGCGAGGCCGAACGCCGGGCAGCCGAGGAGGCTGCCCGCCTTGAGGCCGAGCGCCAGTCTGTCGAAGAGGCGCAGCGCCTGGAGGATGAGGAACGTCAGGCGGTTGCGGCGGCGATTGCCGAGGAAAGCGCAAGGCAGGCTGCCGAAGAGGCACAAAGACGCCGTGCTGCTGTTGGTGTCGCGAAGGTCAAGACGCCCGAGCAGACCGTGGTGATGGTGGCCGACGATTCGCGGGTGGTGCGTGTCAAGACCGGGCGATTGCTGACCGCACACCGATATCAAGTGCTGATGGCCGAAGACGGCCAGGATGCAGGGCGGCAAATCGAGAAAGCGGTGCCCGATGTACTGGTGACTGATGTCGACATGCCCGGCATGGATGGTCTTGAACTGGCCCGTCAGGTGCGTGGCAATCCACGTACTGCCCACCTGCCGATCATCATGGTGACGTCCGATAGTGACGAGTTGCGTATCCAGGCGCGTGCGGCTGGAGTCAACGTCGTGCTCGGCAAACCTTACCCTGAAGAGCAGCTCATCGCGCATATTCAGCAACTCCTGAGCAACTCGCTGCGCGCCTGATCAGCGATGCTGCCCAGCCAGGACAACGCGGCGCCTAGTGCTGCTCTCGGCGAGTTTCTGGTGATCTGCCTGTGCGCCGAATGGTGCGGTGTTTGCCGGGAATACCGAAGCGGTTTCGAGGAAGTTGCCAGGCAGTTCTCCGCAGCCGGATTTCTCTGGCTGGACATTGAGGCTCACGCCGATGATCTGGGCGACCTCGACGTTGACGATTTTCCGACACTGCTCATCAAGCGTCAGGACAGGGTGCTTTTTTACGGCAGCATGCTACCTGCTTCGGGTCACTTGAAGCGCACCCTGGCTGCTTTCCTGCAGCAGACGGACGCTGAGAGTCGTGAGTATGCTGTTTCCAGCGCGGCGCGGCGTGCCTGGCAGGATAATGAAGACCTGCGGCGGCTTGGTCAGGCGCTGAGGCAAGTTGGCGCTTAGGCGAGAGATTGGCCGCCCGCTTGAGTGGGGATGCCTATTGGTCGTGCTGTGAAGTGTGTCTGCGCTGACGCCAGCGATGGATCAACATGCGCAGGCGGCCGAAGGTCCAGTGGTCGTTGACCACGAAGTTCGCCACGCTGGCGATCACGATCGAAAGCACATTTGCCGCCAGATAATGCATGTGGCTGGCGAACGCGTGTGTCAGGGCGAACTGCAGCGCGATCCCGAGCCAGCAGGCGATAGTGTACTGGCCGAACTGCAGGAGAAGCGGCGTTTGCACATGTTCGTGCCGGTCGAGCCAGGTCCACGCGCGATTGAGCAGGAAATTGTTGATGGTGGCAAGGAAGATGGCGGCCGCGAGTGATACGTTCAGGCGCAGCGGTGGTGGTTCGATGGCCCGAAAAAGAACTTCCTGGGCCAGGTAGAGCACCACGACGTTGACCACCGTTCCGGAGGCGCCGACGACGCCGAACTTGATGAAGCGATGCCGCAACAAGCGCCCAACGAGCGGTAGATGGTGGAGCCGCTCAAACCGCGTCATGGTGTATCCTTGATCGACCTCGGGCGGATACGCGCGACGACGGCGCGAGCTTCCGTCAGTACCCGCTCGGGAGCGATCCGCCGCAGGCACTGGTTGTCGCCGTCGCAAGGCGAGTTGCGGTGGTTGTACGCGGTGAGACACGGTGAACAGGGCAGCGCCAGATGCAGGCAACTGGCGTGGTCACCGAGCGGACCATAGAGCCGTGGCGTCTCCGGTCCAAACAAGGCTACGGTCGGCACGCCAGTGAGCGAAGAAAACTGCGCCGGCCCACCGTCGTTGGTGACCAGTAGCGCAGCCCTTCCGAGCAGTGCAACGAGTTCCCGCACCGAGCGGGTGTAGCCCGTGAGGTCGACACAATCCGGGTGCGCGACCGCCTCGCTGAGCAAGCGCCCGAGTGGCTTGTCGGCAGGCAAACCAATGATCGCTACCACATATCCCTCGGCGAGCAGGCCGGAGGCGACCATGCGCCAGTTCTCTGGCGGCCATGCGCGGATCGGCAGGATGCCGCCGCTCGGATAGAGCAGCGCCAGGTGTCGCCCGGAAAAGCGTGGATAGTCTTCGACAATCCGCGCCTGGAAGGCCTCCGCCTCACCCGTGGTGAAGCACGGTAACGGGGCGGCCAGGGGGAAATCGCCCGGGTCCTGATGCTCCTTGTCGAGGGGGTGGGTTTTCGAGGCGAGTGCGTGTGCCAGTGTCAGAAACTGCAGTGACAGGTGGCGATAAGGGTTGTAAAGCACTCGCCGGTTGATGAACGAACCGCGGTACAGTCCTTCCTGCGTGTGGCGGTGAAAGCCTACGCGCAATGGGGCTCCCGACAGCCAGGCCAGCAGGCTGCTGATGCGCGCGAATAGTTCACAGTCGAGGACCGCATCCGGGCGCAGTCGACGCAGCGTGCGGATTGCGGCGAAGAGCGTCCGCAGGAGACCGCCGAGGGAACGATCGTCGATGGTGATGACGTTTTCCGGAGGGACGCTCGCCATCAGGTCGAGCACTTCACGATTTTTTCCGAACAGCAGAACATGCAGCGAAGCCCCGGGGTAGCGGGCGCGCAATAGCGCAAACATGGGCTGCGCGAGCACCAGGCTGCCCATCTCGGAAAGCAGGATCACGACGATCCTGCGTGGCAAAGGTGGCAGGGTGCGCCGTGGCAGCACGCGCTCGAGCAACGAGGCAAGTGCGCAGAGCGGCACGCCGAGATAGCGATCGATGGCGCGCTGGAGATTGACGTTCATTGCCGAGGCGCTGGAGTGGGGGGCCGATACCCGTAAACGACCCGCGCATGGTAGGTGCCGACCGCGATGCCGTTCTTGTGCGCCGTAAGGGACTGGATCGGACCCAGGCGGGTGGCGGCGGCGGCTATCCGGGGATCGTCGAGTTCGTCACGTGCCGGCGCGACGACGATCAGGTCCTGTCCGGCGAAAGCGGCGCGCTGGAACCACTGCTCGTACATCAGGGCTTTCTCGTCATAGAACAGATGTCGACTGGCGGTGTCGCGGGCGCCGTCGCCGCGTGGGTCGTAGAATGCCATCTCGTCGGCCGTATTGTGTTTGTCGAGGCCGACGATCGCCGGACGGCGTCCGGTTTCCTGCAGAACCTGCTCCTCGATCTCCTGTACCTGTCGGCGCAGGTCACGCCAGCCCATCTGCAGGTAATGATGGTGGGCACGTACCCCTGCAAGCCCCCAAACCGGGTAGTAGAAGAGACCGTAGGCGTAGACCAGAATCAGGACGTGCAGCAGCGGCACCCAACTGCGCGCCAGCAGGCGATCGAGCGTGCCTTCGCCCAGTCCCGGGCGGGACATCGTCGCCGCCAGCGTCGGCAGGACGGCCAGCCAGATGGGCCCGGTCCAGTGGAACTTGGTTTCGGCCCTGATGCTGGCGGCGGCGAAGACCAGCAGCGGGACCAGGGTGAATACCAGCACGAACAGGCGCCGACGCCTGGCGAGCGCGGCGGCATCGGCAGCGGGCACTGCCTGCAAGCAGGGAGATGTCATGCCACCAGGCGGTCTCGGCAGACGCCATAGTGCGAGTACCCCGAGCGGAGTCAGCAACAGAACGACGGAACCGAGAAACACGTGCAGGCTGAATTGCGGTGTTCGCTCGCCAAGGCGGCGCGCGCCCTGAAAGGCAAACGACGCCCAGTCATGCTGGATGTTCCAGACGATTACCGGGGCGAACACCAGCAAGGCAATGAGTGCCCCGCCCCAGGCCCATGGCGAGAGCAACAGCCGGCGGGAAGGCGCATCGACGATCATGAAGGCCAGGGTGGCCGCTGGCACCAGCACCATCGAATACTTGCTGAGCATGCCGATGCCGATCGCCACGCCAGCGCCAAGCCAGGCGGTCTGGCGGCCGCCGAGCAGCGCTCTGTGCAGCCAGAACAAGGCCGCAGCCCAGGCGGCGGCGAGCGGAGCATCCGGCGTCATCAGCACGCCAATGCCGAAGAAGAAGGGCAGCGTCGCTGCCAGCAGGGCACTGCGCAGGGCGTTGCCGCGCCCTGCAAGATCGTGCGCGAAAGCAGCGACGAAAGCGAGCATCACAGCCCAGGCGAATACTGCTGGCAGGCGTACGAAAAACTCGCCCTGGCCAAGCGCAAGCGACATGGCGATCAGCCACGCGACGAGCGGCGGGTGATCCAGGTAGCCGATGTCGAGATGCTGTGCATAATTCCAGTAGTACGCTTCCTGTGGCGCGAGTTCCAGTTGGCCCAGGTAGATCAGGCGCAGGATCAGCAGGTAGGCGATCGCCAACGGCGCGGCGACACTGAAGTCCTGCCCGCGCGCGTTATCGGCGAACGCAGACAGGCCGAGCAGCAACGTCAACGCAGCGGCGAGCGCCGCCGGCACGCTGGCCGCCAATGGCCCGAAGTGACTGGCGAGAAGCGAGAGCACGCCGGCGTGCAGCGGGTAGGCCAGCGCGACGATGAGCAGCAGCATCGAGCGTGGGCACGGCATGGCGGTACGGCCGAGCAGCACCGTTGCAACCAGCATGGCCGTCACAAAGGCGCCGGCATGCGCGCGCTCCAGACCCAGGTCTGTGGAATGCAGCAGTGCAAACGCCAGGACGTCGACAACGGTCGCCAGGGCGGCGGCGGTTCGCCATCGTCGCCAGCGTGATAGGTCGGTATCGCCGAGCGACGATAGTGAACGGCCTGTCACAGCGGCACGTACCATCGCGCCGACCTGCAGCGAGCAGCGCTGCGGGTGGGAATGGGACCTGCCTTGCAGGTCACGGCCGACGCTGCCAGGGTGGGTCCTACCGCAGGTGCGCCAGCTTGTGGCGGGCTTGATTGTTGCCGGCACGGAGCGACAACGTACCGGGTCCACAAGTTCAGGGCTGTGGCGTTGGCCTGGCGAGCACGGTCAGTTGCAGTTTGCTGTGGGCGTTCGGGTCCTGCTGGACTCATCATGTTGGTATTCGTTGCTCGCGTGCAGGTTGGCGAACTCAATCTCCGGCGATTTCCATGGTCCCCGCGTGCCGTACTCTTTGGATATCGGGTGGTGCGTACGCTGGAGCGCGCTCCGCGCCCGTTGATGAATGCCGCGCCATGAGAACTCCCGGACCAGGAATGGATAAGCCTGACTGGGAGCAGGTTTGCGTGGCCGGCACATCGTTTCTGATGCCGGCGACGTAACCCGCAACTGTAACCAAAAGCCAACTCCAAGACAACCTGATTCGCGGGGGTAGATTGCCTGAAAAGCGCGGCCCACTTTGACTTCCCGGCGCGATGGTCACGCGATGGTCGGGCTTCGACAGGGGTTCGCGGATCGTGTCGAACAGGAGCCTCGCCGTGCGGGTGCCCGTGGTATTGCCGCATCGGTGGGTTTCTCCGCCTGGCGAACGCCAGCCCTGTTGTTCTGGAGGGAGGTGGCAAGGGTAGTCCATGACCGCGGCAGGCGTTATACTCACTGCCCTTTCGTCGCGTCGCTGATCCCCGCAGGCAAGCCGCGCGAGTATATCTGGAGATCAGGATGGACAACCCGCAGACTTTTCTGACGTACATCGAGTCGCTATTGAGCACCGGCAACATGGTCGAGATGTCGGCTGCGGCGGCAACCAGTTTTGCCTTGATTTCGGCCGCCGAGATCGGCGACAAGAGCCAGCTCGTTTGCATGACGCTGGCTTCCCGGCACCGGGCAACACCGGTCATGCTCGGCGCTGTGGCGGCCTTTGCCCTGCTGAACACGCTGGCCGTCGTGTTCGGTGTGGCCATCGCCAGTTGGTTGCCGGAATACGTGGTCGGCGCGACGGTCGCCGTCCTGTTTGCCGTCTTCGGCATACACGCCTTGCGTACCGAAGACGGTGATGAGGATGAAGAGCTTGAGGAGAAGAGTGGCCATGGCATCTTCTTCACCACTTTTCTATTACTTACGATGGCTGAATTCGGCGACAAGACGCAACTCGCCGTCGTGGCCCTGAGCAGTACGCACGCGCCAGTTGCGGTCTGGTTCGGGGCAACGGCTGCCTTGGCGACGACCTCTGCCCTGGGAATCCTGGCCGGACGCACCCTGCTGCAAAAAATTCCGCTGACCCTGCTGCACAGGATCAGCGGCGCATTCTTTCTGGTCCTGGCAGTATTTGCTGCATACCAGGCGTACGTCGCTTTTTACGGCACTTAGATAGAAAAGCCGCGCCCAGGGCGCGGCTTTTGGGGAGCAGCCGTGTCGCTTAGTGGAACTGCTCTTCTTCTGTCGAACCGGTCAGCGCCGTGACTGAAGAGGTGCCACCCTGAATCACGGTGGTGACTTCGTCGAAGTAGCCGGTACCGACTTCCTGCTGGTGTGAGACGAAGGTGTAGCCACGGTCGCGAGCCGCGAATTCCGGTTCCTGCACTTTTTCGACGTAAGCGGTCATGCCGCGCGCGACATAGTCCTGAGCCAGGTCGAACATGTGGTACCACATGTTGTGGATGCCCGCGAGGGTGATGAACTGGTACTTGTAGCCCATGGCGCCAAGCTCTTGCTGGAACTTGGCAATGGTGGCGTCGTCGAGGTTCTTCTTCCAGTTGAACGAGGGCGAGCAGTTGTAGGCCAACATTTTTCCGGGGTGCTTGGCGCGCACGGCTTCGGCGAACTGACGGGCGAATTCCAGATCCGGCGTGCCGGTTTCACACCAAACTAGATCGGCATAATCGGCGTAGGCCACGGCGCGCGAGATCGCCTGCTGCAGACCCTTGCGTGTCTTGTAGAAGCCTTCGGAAGTACGCTCGCCAGTGACGAACGGGGTATCGTTGGCATCGCAGTCGGAGGTCAGGAGGTCGGCAGCTTCCGCATCGGTACGGGCGATGACCAGTGTCGGCACACCGCAGACATCGGCGGCGAAGCGGGCGGCAATCAACTTCTGGACTGCTTCCTGCGTCGGCACCAGGACTTTGCCGCCCATGTGGCCGCACTTCTTGACCGAAGCCAGCTGGTCTTCCCAGTGTACACCGGCGGCACCGGCACGGATCATGGCCTTCATCAGTTCGAAAGCGTTCAGCACGCCACCAAAGCCGGCCTCGGCATCTGCGACGATTGGCGCGAAGTAATCCACATGGCCCTTGTCGCCTGGGTTGATGTCCTTGGAAAACTGGATTTCGTCGGCGCGCCGGAAGGAGTTGTTGATGCGCTCGACGACCTTGGGTACCGAGTCGACCGGATACAGGGACTGGTCGGGATACATCGCCGCGTAGGAGTTGTTGTCGGCCGCGACCTGCCATCCTGACAGATAGATTGCCTTGACGCCCGCCTTGACCTGTTGCATCGCCTGGCCGCCGGTCAGCGCGCCGAGGCAGTTGACGTAGGGCTCGCTATTCACCAGGGCCCAGAGCTTCTCGGCGCCACGGCGAGCGACCGTGTATTCGATCGGGAACGAACCACGCAGGCGGACGACATCGGCTGCCGAGTAGCCGCGCTTGATTCCCTTCCAGCGGGGGTTTTCCGCCCAGTCCTTTTCCAGTGCGGCGATCTGTTGCTCTTTCGTGCTCATGTTCTTCCTCGCGAAAAATAATGACGTGAAGTTGGGACTATGGTGACGCACCAGGATGGAACCGGGAACCCTCTCAAGCACCAAAGCGGGGCGACCAATGGCATGAAGTATAGAAGGGTTTTCTCGCACAGGCAACAGTCTTATATAAGACATAAGAGATATTTTTTTCATAAATAGAACAGGCTGTTGCCAATCTCATCCCACATTACGAAAAGAAATTGTCTTGCGTGAAATGCCTGTCGTTCAACTCGCCCTGCACGTGCCGTCTTCAGGGCGCTATCCAGTGTCCTGTCTTGCCACCGGCCTTTTCGAGCAAGCGAACACCTTCTATGTGCATGCCGCGATCCACTCCCTTACACATGTCATAGATAGTCAACAGGCCGACACTTGCGGCGCAGAGTGCTTCCATTTCGACACCGGTACGACCGAAACACTCGCAGCAGGTCGTGCAATGCACGACGCTGGCCGCCACATCAATCTCGAAGTCGACCGAGATACGGGTCAACGCGATCGGGTGGCACAAGGGAATCAACTCTGAGGTGCGTTTGGCACCCTGGATCGCCGCAATCCGCGCAATGCCGAGAACATCGCCCTTGCTGGCCGAACCGGCGACGATCAGATCCAGGGTTTCCGGGCGCATCAAAATGTGACCGGTCGCCCTCGCCTGCCGTTGGGTCTCGGCCTTGGCACCGACGTCGACCATTTGCGCCTGACCCTGCGAAGTGAAATGGCTGAGTGGGCTAGTGGTCATCAGGGTCACTGGTGCGCATGTAAGGGGCCGCCAATCGATGGCACCGACAACGAAGCGGGGATTCCCGGTAACGCTTGGTAACAATTCGGCGGCACGATATTGAGTATCATAGCATCATCCATGTTTGCCCTTCAGCGGGAGTCGCGTTGATCAGAGTCGCTTGTATTGCCGTATCCCTGGCTGTTGCCGTCGGGGTCGGCGGTTCCTTTCCGGTGCAGGCGGATGAACTCCCAGACCTCGGTGAAGCTGCGCGCGCCGATCTCTCGCCACAGGTCGAGCGGAAAATAGGCGAGCGGATCCTCAACGAAATCCGCCTGCACGAGCCGAGCTACGTTGACGATCCCGAAATCGCCGACTACCTCAATCGCCTTGGCGGTCGTCTGGTGGCCGCCAGTGCGAATCCCGCAGGCGATTGCCAGTTCTTCCTGATTCGCGACAGCACAGTCAACGCGTTTGCAATGTTCGGTGGTTTCATCGGGGTCAATACCGGAACCCTTTTGACTGCCCAGTCGGAGTCCGAACTGGCGGGCGTGCTTGCCCACGAAATATCGCATGTCATGCAGAACCACCTGGCTCGACAGATTGCCCGCGAGAAGCAGAACTCGATTGCCAGCATGATCGCGATGGCCATTGGTGTTCTGGCGGCTCGCTCCAATTCGCAGGTGGCGAGTGCGGCGATCGCTTCGGCGCAGGCCAGTTCCATTCAGTCCCAGTTGGCCTACAGTCGCGACTTCGAGCGCGAAGCCGATCGCCTGGGTTTTCAGACGTTGACCCAGGCAGGTTACGATGTCCGTGGCATGGGTGACTTCTTCGGGCGTCTGCAGCAGGCTGGGCGGGTGTATGAGAATAACGCTCCCGTATATATGCGTTCACACCCGCTCACCGCCGAGCGTATCGCCGACATGCAGAATCGCGCGCAAAGCGCCCCGTATCGGCAAGTGGCCGATAGCCTGGACTTTCATCTCGTACGTGCCAAGTTGCGTGCACAGATGAGCACACCGCGCGAGTCCGTCGGCGAGTTCGCTACGCAGTTGCGGGAAAAAAAGTACGTGTCGGAAGCAGCAACGCGTTATGGACTGGCGTATTCGTTGTTGCGGGCAAAGGATGTCGCTGCCGCGCAGCGTGAGATCGACGCGCTCAACGCCCTCAAGGTGTCGTCGCCGATGATCGCCGGTCTGTCCGCCGAGGCCAGGCTGGCGGCCAGGGATCTGGCCGGCGCACAGGCGATCTACCGCGACGCCTTGCAGCGCTATCCGCAGTCCAGGTCACTGGTCTATGGGTATGCCGAGGCACTGCTGATGGCGCGGCAATACGAACAGGGCCTGCTTTTTCTGGAGTCGCAACTGCAGATCTACAGTTCGGATTACAAACTGTATGGCCTGCAGGCCAAAGCGTTCGCGGCGCTGGGCAAGCGCTTGCCGCAGCATCGTGCGCAGGCCGAGTTCTACCTGTTGCAGGGGCAGCTCGGGTCGGCTGTCGAGCAGCTGCAGTTTGCGCAACAGGCTGCAGACGGCAATTTCTTCGAGAAGTCAGCAGTGGATGCCCGCTTGCGCGAATTGCGCAAGATGCAGGCGTAAGAGTCGAAACAGAAGAAGAATGGCGTTTAAAATATGCCCTCAGTTTCGTTGTGGACCAGACCATGCATTTCGACCGAGAATTAGACGTCAAGGGGCTGAATTGCCCGTTGCCGATTCTGCGCACCAAAAAGACATTGTCCGAGATGTCGTCCGGGGCGGTGCTGCATGTGCTTGCGACCGACCCGGGTTCGGTCAAGGATTTCGAGGCTTTCGCCAGGCAGACGGGCAATGAGTTG
>JAKOZI010000157.1 GCA_029780075.1 Pseudomonadota bacterium | reverse complement strand
GAGTCGGTCGCCGAGTTCATGCAGCGGGTCACGTGCATCGAGCAGGCACGCTGTCCGCATTGCGGGATCGGTCAGTTCCGGGTGGTCGCGACCCTTCTGCCACAACGTGACCCTCCGAAGCTGCGGGGTCCTCCTTGAGGATCGATCGCGATTCCGGTCTTCCGCAGCGATCGCACGGCGCTACCGTTCGCGGTGTCGTTCGGCTTCACAGCGGGCAATCGCCTCCGCAAACCCCGTGTTCACTGGTGACGCCGCGGCAAACCGGCTTTCTGCCAGCCTGGCTGCCCATCGGCAAGCGTCACCCTGATGCGCGATGGCATGCCAAGCGATTGACTTTGGGCCGACCCGCCTTACAATCCCCATAAGCACTGCCCTCGCGGCGGTTCAGTCCAACAAGGTTTATCTGCCGCGGATGCGCCTGCGTTTGGCCCGCGTGCTTGCAGCGCGGCAGATAAACGCTATTCGTTAGCACTCAAAACCGAAACGCATACAGGCAAAAGTATGGACAAGGTCATCGACAAACTATCGGCTTACAACATATTCACGAACTTGTTCCCTGGAGTGATCTACTGCTTTATGGCCGACAAGTTCTTCGGCATTCCCCTGATCCAGAATGATCTAGTAGTAGCGGCATTTCTCTATTACTTTTGCGGAATGGTTATTTCACGTGTTAGCTCAGTCGTGCTTGAGCCACTGCTGAAGAAAACTCAGTTTGTGACATTTACGGATTACAAAAGGTACGTCGCTGCTTTGGCGAAGGATGAGCAGATCGGCGTCCTGTTAGAAACAAGCAACTCCTACAGGAGTGTCGTTGCACTTCTAATCTGCACCCTAGCCACGGGCGGTTGGGCTGCGACTTTGTCTGCTTTTCCGATTATCGAGCCTCATGCGCACTACATTCTTCTGGCATTACTCCTTGTGCTCTTTCTGTTTGCGTACCGAAAGCAGACGCAATACATCGTTGCGAGAGTCGAATTCCATAAAGATAGCGGTGGAGCTTCCTCGTGACCATTCAGTCAATCAATACGAGATTTCGCGCGTACCAGCTCGGCTCGGCCGGTTCTTCGTATTCGTATTTTAGTGACGGCAAGTTTGTACTCATTGAAGGTCGCTACTGCGAGGAGAATGAACCGAGCATTAATCAAGAGTTGTGGATATGCGGAGTTGAGCAAATTAGCACTTTGCACATTACGTCCTGGGACCAAGACCATTGTTCGCCGTCTCAAGTCAAACGAATTCTTGAAAAGCTTAAACCGAGCAAAGTTGAGTACCCTGGCTACGCGCCGCACACTGATTGCGGTAAGGAAAGCTTGGAAATCATCAAGGCTTACAAGACGAATAATTCCAAGGCACGAGTGATATCGGTAACACCGGAGTACATAGAAAGTTTGGATTCCGCGTCGAGCTATGGCTATCGGAACATTATGTATTGGCCCAAAACAATTGACGCCAAGAATGCCAATGACAATTCTACGGTGAAGCAATTTCGAAGCGGAAGCTTCAATGTCCTCAGTTTTGGCGACGTTGAATCAACACAAATTTCATCCTACCTCAGAAGAACGCGCACTATTAACTCAGAGGTCGACGTCATGATTATGGCTCATCATGGCGCCGATAATGGTTTCACTACTTCCGCGTTCCTGAAGGCGGTGAGGCCGACGCTGGCTATTGCCACTTCGAACTATGGGAATCAATTCGATCACCCGAAGCCGGAGATAAGGGAGCTTTTGCACAAACACGAAGTGCGGCTCTTTACGACGAAAACGGGCGACGTGATTGTCAAATCCATAGGCAACCACACAGGTCAGTTTGAGGTTATCAATCTCAAGGCCGGAAGCACTGAAATCTCAAGTCGCTATGTGGGTAATGCTCGAAAGGGGCAGTACCTAAGAAACAACGAGGACACCCTGCGGGATCGCCGAACCACGCACAATAGAGGGCCGAAGCGTTGAGTGCTAACAAATCGCTCCAGTGGGGCGCTCCGCCGTCAAGCCGGCTCCGCGCCCCTGAGCTTGCACGTTAGGCAATTAGTATGAGTGACTGGGATTTTCTTCACGATATGCATAACGAAGGCTATAGCCCGGAGCAAATAGCTGATGCCGCAGCCTGTGGGTATAACCCTTGGGAGTACAACTACATTGAAATCGATCGAGCGTGGGTTGATTCCAATTTTGCAGAACCTGCGGCAGATAAAGAGAAAATAGCATTCAAGAGTAGAGAAGGGTTTCCGTATAGCACGCTCGAACAAGCGGAGATTTTTTACGATTTAATTGATTGCGCGACGCGCCATTTTGAAAACACTGGCAGGTATTTACAGATTTGGGGGGAGCTCGGGGAGATTTACGCCGAGATTAAGTTTGGCCTTTGCCGGCATGGTTCACACAAGGAAGGTTCTGATGGCACGATTGCAGGCAAACTAGTTGAAGTAAAAACCATCTCCCCAGAGAAGGCCAGTGATCATGTTCTTGTTAAGAGTCAAGGCGACTTCGAACAACTGCTCATCGTTCGCATTGATGAGGATTTTCAGTTCACAGGTAAGCTATTCAATCGCAGTGAGCTAAAAGGCGGTTCTGGTATATTCCTCAGAGGGCAACTCAAGAGCGAGGCGGGCAATGCCTAAGCGGACAGCAAAAAGTCCTTCGTATTTCGAGGAAGGTATTTGCTGAACCGGGGGCCTCGAAAGTTCGAAGAACTTATCCGAGAGCGCTTAACAATTCCGTCGAGAGGGACGTCCGCAAGCTGCGCTTGCGGTTCCCTTCGCCTTCGGCTCCGGCCGCCCCTCACGTCAAACGTTGGCCGCACAACCGCAGTGTGAAGCGGCATCCCTAAGCGCTGCTGTAAAAGTCTTTCGACAATCCGGCGGCGGCAGCACGAGGAATTCCGTCATCTGAATGTCGAAGAACTTATCTCAGGCCGCTTAAAAGGTGAACTCCAGTGCCAGGTCCAGCCAAAGCTGGCGTACTCATCTACGCCAAGAACCTTGGAACACTCTCGCGGTTCTACGAAGAACTGTTGGGCCTACGGGTACTTGCTTCGGACAATGAGCACGTCGTTGCCGAGAACAACGACATCCAGTTGGTCTTGCATGCCATGCCGGCGCACCTTGCTGCAGAGGTCATCATTGCGTCACCGCCAGAGCCACGCGAGGAACAAGCCATAAAGCCGTTCTTCACCGTCGCTTGTCTTGACGTGGCCGCGCAACGTGCCCAACAATTCGGCGGCTTCGTCTTCGGTCCAGCCTGGGCCGGGCCGGGCTTCGCTGTGCGCAATGCCTGTGACCCCGAGGGCAACATCATTCAACTGCGCCAGAGTGCGGCCTAAGCCTTCGCCCGCAGAAGTTTTCTAGAACAACACACCAAAAAGTGTTTTCAGCAGTTCTTCCAGCGACATCATGGTCAGTGCGAGTGGCACGATCGGCGCCAGCGTGGCGACCGTGAGCTGGAGGAGGATCTCCTTGGTGAACGGTACCGAGCGCATGCTGCGTACCACTTCGTAGCTGTTGCCCAGATCGGCAAGCGACTGGATGTCGCCGCTACCGACGAATGGTTCGTCGGCAGGCGCGCCGCCACGCAGCCACTTCGCGTCGAATTCGCGTACGTAACGCTCGGCCAGTGTGCCATATTCGCGCAGGCCGATCCGCTTCGCCTGCGCAAGCTGCGGAGCAAACACCAGCAGGGGGCCGAGGACCAGGCACAGCATGAAGAAGAGCATGACGGCAATCTCGGCCTTGAACTCCGGCAGCGCGGCGCCGAGGAAGAAGATCCGGTTGGCGATCTGTCCGGCAAGCAGTGCGCCGTGCGCGGTCGCGAGCAGAGCGAAAGCATAAACCGTGTTGGAAAGAAATCCCAGGCCGCCGAGGCGATCGGGATGGAGGGGCGTCAGACACAACTCAATGCGTGACACCTGCCAGAGGAAGCGCACCCAGACGAACAGGCGAAAATACCAGCGGACCAGCAGGAACTGGAAGGCCGGCAGGCTCACGTAGCCATACCACATCCCGGCGAACGAGAGCTTCGAACCGTCAGCGCTGGCTGTCGCGTACCAGGTGGCCGCGTCGAGGGCCGTGTAATGACGCCAGATGATCAGGACACCGACGCCATACACCAGGATAATCAGCAGCACTTCGGCGAGCACCGAGTTGCGCAGCCGCATCGCCGAAACGATGGCGGCATCGAAGCGTGCCCTGGCGCTTGCGGGAATCAGATGGCGATCCAGGAACAAAGCGACCACTGAACGGATGCGCCGATGCACCACCAGCTCGGCGGCGATCAACAGCGGCATCGCCAGCAGGAAGCGGACGTGAACGTCCACGTCGAGCAGAAAAGGGACGCTCTCATCGTCGCCGAGAACCTGCCCCTGTAGCGCTGAGAGCAGCAGAAGCGGCAGCCAGGCGAAGAGCGAGATGACGACGATCCGTTGGCGAACCATCATCAGCGCATCGTCGGCGAGGCGCGCCCGACGCAGCAGCTGGAAGAGCGGCCCGCCCAGGACCAGCGAGAAGTCGGGCTGATCGTTGCGCAGATCCAGACCGTGGCTCGATTCAGGGGTGTCTGATTTCATGGGTGGCATCTCCACAGGGGGCGAGCTCATCGCTACCCAGGGCACGATCCGCTGCGGCGGCTCCGAAGGCCGAGCGCCAGGGGTCCCACTGCCACGCCCCTGACAGGGTTTCGTCCAAATCTTCAGTCTCGAACCAGCGTTTACGCTGTGCCGACGCGCAAACACCGAACTGGCCACACGCGTGTCGCTGCAAGCAGGGATCGTAAGCCCTATCAACTTCACCCGCAACCACATGTCGTCCTCTCGCTGTTCCCCGGCCAGGTTCGCGGCGCTTGCGAATTCGGTGACGTACGGGCGCTCACGGCCATTGGCCGTGAGCAGGACGGCTGACGGCCGGAGCAACTGGCATAGCCAATATGCGGTGACTATACTTTGCTTGTGTGATGTGTCTTTATGAGCGGGGAGGTTCTTGAGATGTCCAAAGGCAAGCCTGATAACAAAGCGGATAGCGCCACCGTGACTAGCCAGGCGGCGGTTTTGTCCCCGCAAGAGCGCCGTGCCCAGGGAAGCGCGCTGCGCGAGGTGGTGTCGCGCGAGGCTCAGGGCGGATGGAAGCTGCCGAAGAAGCGGCGCGATCCGGTTGAAGTGCTCAACGAATCCAACGAGGGGCGGATGCCGGAGCTCGTGCCGATCCGCTTCGGGCGAATGCTCCAGTCCCCGTTCACTTTCTATCGCGGCTCGGCGGCGATCATGGCCGCCGACCTGGCGTCGACGCCAAGTTCCGGACTCCGGGTACAGGCTTGCGGCGACGCGCATCTGCTGAACTTCGGGGGCTTTGCCACGCCCGAGCGGCAAATAGTTTTTGATGTCAATGACCTCGACGAAACCCTGCCGGCCCCTTGGGAGTGGGACCTCAAGCGTCTGACCGCAAGCATCGTCATCGCCGCACAGTATTTGCGCCTGCATGAAAACGAGGCCGCACGCGCGGCGACGGCGACGGCGCGTGCGTACCGTGAGCGGATGGCTGACTATTCGTCAATGCGTGCGCTCGACGTCTGGTACGACACGATCACCGTCGACCGCGTGCTCGCCGAAAGTCCCAGCGAGGAGGTCAGGAAGCGCATTGTCAAGCGGCTCCAGAAGGCCCGCCAGCAAAGCGCCGCCGAATATATCTTCCCGAAACTCGCCGAACACCAAGGGGCGCAGCCCCGGATCAAGGATAGCCCGCCGCTGATCTTCCACCCCGGCGAGGAACAGGCGCCGGGGATGCGAACACAGTACCGGGAAGCCCTGGCAAGCTACCGCGAGTCCCTTCCCGAGCACGTCCGCGTGCTCTTCGACCGCTTCCGCTTCTGCGATCTGGCCATCAAGGTCGTCGGCGTCGGCAGCGTCGGCACCGTCTGCTCCGTCGCCCTGTTCATGGCCGCCGATAATGACCCGATCTTCCTGCAGATCAAGGAAGCGCGGGCATCGGTGCTCGAACCCTACGCGGGCGTGAGCCTGCATGCCAATCACGGCCAGCGGGTCGTTTCCGGGCAGCGCCTGATGCAGGGAGCGAGCGACATCTTCCTGGGCTGGACGACCACCAAGAACGGCAGGGATGTGTATGTCCGCCAGCTTCGCGACGCCAAGATCAGCGCGATTGTCGAGGGGTGGGACGTCGAACTCCTGACCGCCTACGGCCGGCTGTGCGCCTGGGCTTTGGCACGGGCGCACGCGCGCTCGGGGGATGCCGCGCTGATCGCCGGCTACATGGGTTCGAATGCCACCTTCGACGATGCCATCTGCGAGTTTGCCGTCGAGTACAGCGACCAGAATCAGCGCGACTACCGGGCTTTCGTCAAGGCGATCAGGGAGGGACGGCTCGAAGCGCAGGTGGAGGAAAATCCATGAACCGGGACGCTGATACCGAGGAAGCGCGCTCCTTTCCCGGGCGCAGTGGCTCGCCACGTACCAGACCAATTGGCTGGCGAACGACGCGATCGCCAGGGTAACGCTGGCGCTGGTATTCGCTTCGCTGACGATCGGCCTGTGTAAGACCGGGATTCGCCTACGGCTGGTCGCTGCACACGCGGCAGTGCGCGACATCCTGCGCGCCGAAGGATTGGAGGAAAACGTCGGCTACCTCGGCCGCCGGATCAGGGTGGAGGATGTCATCAATGAGTTCGAGACGAAAACTGGGCATGCAGAGCGCCGCAACCGACCGTGAGGTTTGATGACCATGAATCCGGTTAACTGCCACGCCAGCCGCTTGCCGCTCGCTGGCAACCCCTGACATGCGCCTGAATTTGTTCAGCGCGTGTGTTCTGGTGGGGGTCACGGTCTTGGTGCATGCAGGCGGACTTGCCGCGTTGCTCAGAGCCTTGGTCAAATCGCACGCCCTGCTGCTGACGAACTTCTGGCCGATTGCCTGGCTGCTTGTCCGCTTGGCGGTGGCGCTGATCCTGATCCACTTGACCGAGATTGCCGTCTGGGGATTGTTCTATCTGGGGACGGGGTGCCTGCCCGATGCCGAGTCGGCCTTCTATTTTTCTGGGGTCACCTATACGACGCTGGGTTACGGCGATCTGGTGTTGCCGACACCATGGCGGATGCTCGGACCCGTCGAAGGCTTGACAGGTATCCTGATGTGCGGGTTGTCCACGGGTTTATTCGTCGCCGTACTCGAAAGGATCATCGGGAGCAAGTTGAGAGATGACCCTTCTGACCATTGCTGAAATGTCTCGCTCCCCCATCACAGCACTTTCTTCGTGAACTGATCGATCCCGGCATCCCGGTTTTTCTCGTACAGACATACTTGCAATTGCCTCCTGGCTGTCGCACGCGCGCCCTGGTGCGCCAACTCGCCGAGTCGATGACTTATCCTGTCGCGTAGCGCCTGCCTGGGAAGTCTTGCTGCCGCGTCACAACCCGTCGCCCCAGCGGTACTGCCAGGCAATTCCGATGAGGTCGTAGTTGTTGTCGGTGCGTGCCGACACCCCGCTGCTCGCGTAGATCTTGATGGAGTGGTGAACGTCCACGGGGAACGCCAGCGTGCCGCCCACACGCCAGTTCTGCTGGCGGTCATCGCCACGCACGCCGTTGAGCGTCGTGCGGCCACCGGCAAAAGTGGTGGCGTCAAACGAAGCCCAAACCCCCGAGCGGAAGCCGTAGATCACATGCCCCTGCAGCGAGTAGATCGGGTCCTGCGAACGCGTATGGCCACCGTAGAAATCCCGGTTGTCGGTAAACAGCGTTGCCGCGGCCTGAAATTCGAGCGTCCACGGACCCACGGCTTTGGAAATTCCCACCTCTGGCCTGAACGACCAGCGGTGGGTGCCGATATTGACCACCCGGCTGGAGTCGTACTGGCTCGCCGGCACCGACACCTGCAGGCTTGCGCCGATGATCAGGTCCTGCTCGAAATTCCGGAACTCTCGCAATGTCAGCGCCGGCGCCCCGTACAGGTTGACCGACAACCGGAAGCGTGGATCGGCAAAACCCGTAACATTGCGCTCGAACGGTTGCCCCGCGACCTCGGCCGTTCCCGAGAGCCCGGTGTATGGCACGATGGCATCGAACTTGCCCGACTGGCCCCACACGTCGAACACCCGCGCATAGGCAAGAACCGCATTGGACGTCTTGAGTTGCGCGTTCTTGACGGGCAGCGAGGCGTCGAAGGGCACCGCGCCTTGCGTATAGGCGTAGCCCGCAATCACGAAGTTCACACCGATCGGCGCGTTCGAGTAGGCGCGCGGCTCGATCTCCTGCGCCTGCGCGACGGCAAGTGTGCCGACCGCCAACACGCCGGCAGCAGCCTTCAGGTACAGTGGGTGCAAGCTGTTTTCCGTTCCGGGAAATGTCTTCCCGGCCAGCCATGATCAACCCGAACGATCCGGCCAAGGTATCGACAAACCCGCGCCACGCTCGCCTGGTGATGCACTTTCGCCTGGAGATGCACTTCAGCCGAGTTCGCGCGCCACCACAGCCACCGAGCCGGCATCGGGTAACCTGGCCAGGTGCGCGAGCATGTAATCCCTGACCAGGGCGAGCAACTCATCGACGCGGGCCGACGGGGCGCCGATGTCGTCGGCCACCGCTCGCACTGCCGCCAGTTCCTCGCCGGTCAGGGTTCCATCGGCGTAGGCCACCATCAGACAGGTGGCAAGCACCAGATCGCGCTGGGCGGCTTCACCAAAGGTCCGGGTCAAGTCACCGCCCCGTCCGTCTTCTTCCAGAGTCTCGAAAGCCGGCCAGCCGGCGCTCCCATGGCGACCGCTGTCGTAAAACAGACGGATCAGCGCCACTTCCTCGGCGGTCTTCGCGCCATCGACATGCGCGATGCGCAACAGCAGGCGGGTGGCGGCAACGCTCTGGTCGGCATTGAGGGATACATCTTGCAGCAGAGGAAACATACGAACTCCTTCAAGAGTGGATCTGGCGTCGCAGTTCGGCGAGTTGTTCCTGCACCGCGCGCGCGGACAGCGATCGGAAGCGTTGTGGCAGCAGCGAGCGTCGCGAGGTCTCGGCCACCGCGAGCATTTCCATGTAGCGCACCATGGTCGTTTCCTGTGGGGGCATGAAGTCCTCGATGGCCCGCGCGAGAATCTCCGGACTGACGACCGGCGATGGCGCCTCCCTCGCCCGCGGGTCGGCACCGCCCGGAGCCTCGTCGGTCCGTAGCGCACGCTCGGCAAACTCGGCGGCGAGCAAGGCAACGGCTTCGAGGTCGGCGTTCGAATAGCCTTCGAGGGGTTCGCAGGCGACGAGCAGGCCGTCTTCCGAAAGATCGACAGGCACCCGGTAGCGCTGAAAAACGGCGCTGACGACGGCTGCGCGTTCGCCGGCGCTCTCGGCGTAGAAGAAGGGAATTTTGCGATCGAGGCGACCGGGGCGTTTGATGTCGGTATCGAGCTTGTCGGGGCGGTTGGTCATCAGGATGAACAGCACCTGGCCGCGATTCTCGGGATCAGACATGAATTCCTTGAGACGGGCGATAACGCGCGAACTCGTTCCCCCGTCGGAATCGTCACCCTGCCTGCCGAAGCTGCGGTCGCCTTCGTCGATGACCAGAGCGATCGGCCCCATGGCCTTGACGGTCGCCAGGACACGTTCGAGATTGGCCTCGGTCGAGCCGACCCACTTCGAGCGGAAGTTTTTCAGGGCGATGCCGGACAACCCCGCCTCCTTGAGGAAGGCCTTGATCACGAAGGTCTTGCCGGCGCCCATCGGCCCCACCGCGAGCAGTCCCATCGGCGCGCGCGCGCGCTCGCCACTGACGATCAGGCGCGCGATGTCGAGTAGCTCACCCTTGATGTGCGCGTTACCGCCGACGCTGTCCAGGCCGTGCCGCGGTTCGATGAACTCGATCAGACCGGCGCACTCCTTTTCGATCAACTCGCGCTTGCGCTGCCGCACGACCGCCATCATTTCGCTCGCCGGGTCGCCGTTATCGGGCAGCGCGCGCGTCGGATCGACGAGTTGCCGGATCTCGGCAGGGGTCATGCCGGCAGTGATCGCGGCCAGCTTTTCGGCGCGCTCGGCAGCCTGCGGGCTGCCTTGCAGCAAACCGGAGATCAATGTCCGCCGCTGCGCTTGACTCATGCCCTGCGGCGCTTCGCTGGCGACGATGCTCGCCAGTTGCAGCAGGCGCAGACCCGCGGTCTGGTCGGCAAGTTGCTCGGCTTCCGCGGCCTTCATCGCTGGCGCGTAGTGGCGGATCGCCGCGAGCCGGCCGGCCCGCTCCGGCATCGGCACCTCGATGGCCAGCACGCGCGGATGCGTCAGCAGTGCCGGGCTGAGATCGGCCAGCGATTCGCTGACCAGGATGACGACATTGTCACGGTCGGCAAACTCTTCGTCGAGCGACCAGCGGTGCAATGCGGTGAACGCGCCACGCTCCTCAAGCGAGAGAAAGTGCAGTTCGGCGGCGGGGAAAATGGTCCCCGCATAGGGAATCAGCAGCGCGCTGGAGCGCTGCTCGCGCATCTGACGTTCGAGCGACTCGAAGATCCCGGCGAGACCCTTGCCTTCGAGATGGCGGTAGAGTTCCGCCTTCTCGTCGCTGCCGCCACCCTGGATTACCCGTACGCCGCGATCGATGCTGAGTTCGAAGATGCGCTGCTTGTTGTCCTTGAGCAGTACCTCGCTAAGGAAGGGCAGCAGCGTGTAATAGCGTTCGCCGACCTGATAGCGGTCGAAAACGTTGCGATAGAGCACGAATACCGACGCCTCGCCGGCCAGGTACTTCTGGCGCAGGTTCTCGGCCCAGGCCGGCAGGGCTGGCCGGCCGCCGCTCTCGGAATTCACCGACACCCTCCAGCCCGGCAGCGTGACACGTCACGCATCACATCGCCTTGCCGGTGGCATCGGTCTGCACGTTGCGCGCGCGTTTCATTTCCTCAAGTTGCTGGCGGGCGGTGATCGCGCCGCTGCTCTGCCGCAGCTTGGCGAGCTTGACGTCGAGATCGGAGTCGCGCAGTTCGCTGCCCATCCTGGCCTCGGCGACGGTGTTCTTGATGTGCTCGCGAACGTTGTCGAGCGCCCTGACTTCGGCATCGACCGACAGGCCTTCGAGCTGGTTCTGAATCTTCAGACGCGCCTGCGCGCTGAGCATCTGTGCCAGCATGCGGTCCTTCTCGTCCTTCAGCTTCTGAATCTCGGCCTTGACCTGGATCAACGAATCCTTCGCCTCCTGCGCGTCGGCGCGCGCCTGCTCCATTTCCTGCTCCAGCGCCCTGGTGCTGGCCTCAAGCGCGTTCTTCTTCTGAATCAGAACGATGCCGAGTTCATCCTGACCGGTGGCCAGCGCCGCATTGAGGTCGGCGGAGATCGCCGCCAGTTCGCCACGTTCGCTTTCCAGACGTGCCGAGATTTCCTCGCGCCGACGCATGATCGCCGCCGTCGCGCTCTTCAACTTGCCGTACTTCTCGATCATCGAGTCGATGGCATTCTGGTAAGCGATCTCGGGATGCCGCTTTTCGACATCGGTGATCCACAGCGAGACAAAACCCGACCAGAGGTTGGACAGGCGCCCCATAAAATTGATGTCAGCCATCGCCTTCTTCCTTTCGTGAGCCGGTCAACCGGCCGTTCCTGAGTTACCCAATGATGCTGCGCATCGGTCAATCGTCGACCACCCTGGTCGCGGTCGGTTAACCGGCACGGCCGGAACTGCCCACCGCCACCAGGCGCCGCTGCCGCCCAACCGCCGCCGCGGTCGGCATTGCCACGCCCGGTACGGCTTCGGCGAGATCGCTGGCCAGGTCGGCCTCGATGTCTTCCTGCAGCCGCAGCTTGCCGATCGCCTCTTCGAGTCGCGTCCCGACCTCCTCGCTCACCGGCAGGGTCATGATCGTCTGGTAAATCTCGTCCAGTTGGTCCGGCATCGACAGCATCGCCGCTTCGAGCGCCCGCCGCCGACTCAGCATGCGGTTGTGCCGCTCGATGACGGCCAGGTAATCGGCGCGGGCCTTCTGCAACTGACGCAGGTCGGTACCGGGACGCGGCGCCGCCAACTCCCGTTCCAGAGCCGCGACCTGGGTCTCGACCTCGCGCAGATTGACCGATTCGGCACGGTCGTCCATGACCAGCAGCGCCAGCCACAGCGCCAGATATTCGAGAGAGACGTCGTCCAGTTGCTCGACGTCCCGGTAGGCGAGACGGCCATGCCCGGTTTCTGCCCGCTGGTACAGTGACTGCACGCGCTCGTACATGCGCTGATAAGTGCGCAGCGTCGCCGCGGGAAGTGCGCGCTTGCCGGCCCTTTTCTGAATCTCCTGCATCAACTGCTCGCGCGAGGCCTGCCGGGAGCGCGCCCGCCAGCGACGGTCGACCTTGTCGCGGAAGGTCGGCAGCGACGGGATGTGCAAGGCCGCAAGGATGTCGCCGGCGGCAAAGGCGATCAGCGGCAGGGCGCCGATGCCGAAGCCAAACGGAATCGACAGCACGACGCCAAGGGCCAGCGACCCGAGACCCGCGTACAGGTTGGTCTGACTGGTCAGAACCTCCCTGACGTAGGAGGGCTTGGCCGCTTCCATGCCTAGACCGTAACCCGGACCTGGCCCCTGCCGGGACTGGCCTGGTGCAGTTGATTGAGGATGCGTTCCTCGAGCGCCTGCGCCTCGCGCGAGCGCTGCCAGGCGGCCGACCGCGGACGCGCTTCGTCGATCAGGAAATCGTCGGCGACGCGCGCCGGCTGTGTGGACAGGACAATGACGCGGTCACCGAGCATCAGTGCTTCGGTGACGTCGTGCGTCACGAAGACGACCAGGCACGGCCAGTCCTGGTACAGGCCGATCAGCAACTGCTGCATTTCCTCGCGGGTCTGCGCGTCGAGCGCCCCGAAGGGTTCGTCCATCAACAGAATGCGCGGCCGCAGGACCAGCGCCCGCGCCAACGCCACGCGCTGGTTCTGTCCGCCCGAGAGCTGCGCCGGCCGCAGGCCGACCTTGTCCGAGAGCCCGACCGCTTTGAGGATGTCGGCGACGCGTTGCCGCCAATCCACTTCCGGCACCTGCGAACGCCAGAGCTTGAGGCGAAACGGAAACGCGACGTTGTCGAAAACCGACAGGTCCGGTCGGTTGGCATAGCGTTGAAAAACCATCACCGCGTCGTCGTGCGGCGCGTGGCATTCGACCCCGTCGATCAGCACGCTGCCCGCCGTCGGGGTGTCGACGCCCATCGGCCGCACGCCGCCGAGCATGTGCAGGATGGTGCTCTTGCCGCAGCCCGACGGGCCAAGCAACATGTTGATGCCGGGCTGGTCGAAGCTCAGCGAAACCTTGTCGATGACGCGCGTGACGCCCCCGCCAGGCGCCGGGTACTCCTGGACGATGTCCTTGATGACCACCGCGACGGGCTTTGCCGCCGCTGCGGAAGCCGCCGCCACGGGTTTCGCGGCCTCCAGGTTCATAGCTGCGTCTCCCAGGGATACAGGCGGCGCTTGAGCCAGACCATCAGTTGATAGGTGGCCAGGGCCAGGGCGATGATCACCATGATGCCGGCAAAGACCTGATCCCAGGCGCTGAAACGCCGCGCATTCTGGATCAACTGCCCGAGCCCTTCGCGCGCATTGACGTATTCGGCGACGGTGATGTAGGTCCACATCACCGAGAAGGCGACGATGACGGCATCGGCGATGCGCGGCATGGCCATCGGGATGACCGCCCGGTGGATACATTCCCAAGGCGTGGCGCCGAGGTCGCGGGCGCCGATCCAGTAACTCTGCGGCACCGCCTGGATGGCGTCGCGCACCATCGGGATCAGGTACACTACAGCGCCGATGAACAGGAAGGCGATCTTCATCGTCTCGCCGATGCCCAGCCACATCACCAGGATCGGCAGCAGCGCCACCACCGGAGCGGAACGGAAGGGATCGACCAACGGTGAAAGGGCAGCGTTCACCTGCGGTGCCGCGCCCATGACGATGCCGATCGGAATGCCGATGCTGATCACCAGCACGCCGGCGACCAACAGGCGACCGACCGACCACAGGGTGGCGGTGAACAACATGCTGCCGCCGTCATGCCAGCTCAGGTACGACAGCGCCGCCAACACTTCCCAGGGCGCCGGCAGCTTGGTCGAGCTGACCAGTCCCGATGCGGCGACGACGCTCCACAGCAGCAGCACTGTCAGGGCCGCGCCGACACCAAGCAGGCGCCGGCGCCGGCTGTCCAGCGGCGCGTAGGGGTTCCAGAATTCGGTCATCGGATGGGCAGACTGGCGGCTCGGGTTCAGCGGCCGCCGAAAACGGCCACCCGGGTGGTCCGGTTCATCGCCCGGCAGTCCTCGGCCGACAGCCCCTCGCCGGCGGCGTTGGCCTCGACACAAAGCGGTCGATCCGGTCCATTGCCGACGATCTTGAAACGTTCGCGAGGAAACTCCCACTGCGTCACCAGATAATCGACCACCGCCCGCGCGCGCGCCGCCGACAGGCGAAGATTCACCTCGCGAGTCCCGGTCGAATCGGAATTGCCGCTGACCTCGAAGTAGGCCTTGCCGTTGTTTTCGATGAACGGCACCATCTCGGTATCGACCGTCTTCTGCGCGCGCTTGGTCAATTCGGCGCTACCCGAGGCAAAACCCACCGTGACCGGCTTGGTCACCATCGCTTCCTGCTGTGTCGCTTCCTTTAGCGCCGACTGCGTGAAGGTGCTCTGCGGCTTGGCGGCGGCGTCCGCTGCCGCCTTGTTTTCCCCGAGCATGGACTTGATGAAGCGATAGTCGAAGCTGTCCTGCGGCGCGATCACCGGCGACTTCGGATTCGCCAACGCCCCGGCCTTGCGATAGATCTCGTCGAAGCGCTTGTAAACCCGTTCGTAGTGATTGGTACCGCCGACCAGACCGAGAATGCGCGCGTTTTCCTCGACACCGGTCCACACCAGGTTGGCGAACAGGCTCTTGACGAACGGCCGGCCTTCCTTGTCGGCCAGCAACTTGAAGAATTCCTGCGTCCTGACCAGCGCCTCCACGGCGTTGTCCGGGTTGCTGCGTGCCGCCTGCACGCCGTCCATCCAGCCGGCGACAAACTTCTGCACCACCGCCTGCCCTTCCGGCCTGGCCAGCAAGCGCGAGTCGCAGACCATCACGTCAAAGATCAGGTTGGTCGCGGTCTTGGTCGAGTAGACGACGTGCGCCCCCTTGACGTTGCGCAGGGCCAGCGCGAGATCCGGGTCCCACAGCACCGCCGCATCGACGGCACCGGATTCGAGCGCGGCGCGTACGCCGGCTGTCCCCTCCTCGGCGTTGATGAACACCATCTTGACGCTGTCCTTCTTGCGCGCGGTCAGCGAGGAATTGTCTAGGGCGTCGATCAGCATCCCATGCGAGGGGGTGAACTGGAGCAGCGCGACCGAGCGACCGGCCAGATCCTCGACGGCCTTTACCGACGCATCGCGGGCAATCACCGCGTCGCCACCCTGGGTGTTGTCGACGATCATCACCGCCTTGCCGTCGAGACCGGCGTTGCGCAGGTTGGGCTGCTCCTGTGCCCAGAAATCCGAGGTCCGCCAGGCGCACTGGGCGGCACCGGACTCGAAGACGGTGGCCAGCGTCGGAATGTCGTCCTGGATGACGAAGCGCACATTGACGCCCTGTTTGCCGTAAATCGAACCCGGCTGCGTGTTCAGATCGTTGCCGTTGGCCACCAGCGCCGGTGCGTAACCATGAAAGCTGACCAGACTGACCTTCAGCGGATTAGCGGCGCTACCGAGCGGCGCATTCTTGTCTTCCACGGTCGAAGTTTTCGACGGTGTGGCCGGCGGCGACTTGCCCTTGGCCGCTGCCTCGGGGGCCGACGCTGCCGGCTTCGGCAACGATGGTTCGCCACCGCCAAAGCGCTCCTTGAGCCCGAAATTCCAGGCCAGCGAACCGGCCACGCCCAGAACGATGACGGTAATCAGCCCCTTGGCCAGCGGCGTGAGTTGAGCCATGTGATCTTCTCCTTGCTCGGGACTTCAGTGTGCAGCGCCAGGCGCCTTGAAAGTGTTGGGAATTTCGCGCAGGCGCTCGATCTCGGCATCCATGCGGCGGGCCTCGCGCGCGGTAGCCTCGCGTGCGGCGCGCAAACCGGCTTCGACGCTGGTCGTTTCCTGAGCCGCACGCGTGACCTCGCGTTCGAGCAACTGCTCGAGTTCGGAAATCTGCTGGCGAATCGCCGCGCTCGCTTCGTCAAGTACCACTTTGATCTGGTTCACGAGTTCGCCCGACTGCCGCTCGCGCTCCTGCAACTGCGCCGCCAAGCGACGCTTGTGCTCCTCGAGCGCCGCAATCTTGAGATCGGCGTCGCGTACGCAATCGTCAATCTGCCAGTTGTCGTCGGCGGCATCCATCGCCAGGACGGCGGACTTGCGCGTGCCGGCGTCCATCGCCCGCAGACCGTCCAGCAGGCGCAGCAGCTTCTCGGCCGGATACGGCGATGTGGGTACACCGGCCGACGCGAAGAGATCGCTGAAGGTCGCGCCGTCGAGGTCGGCACAGGCGTCGGCCAGCGACGGCAGGTCGGGCGCGGCGGCGGCAGTCCCCGCTGCGTGCCTGCGGGTCTCGGCGACCTCGGCAGGTGGCGCAGCGGGCGCGTCCGGCACCGCCGCCGGGCGCTCCTCAGAGGCGGCCAGTTGTTCGTCTTCCGAAAGCTCAATCAGCTTTGCTTTCGCCAGCAGACTCAAGATACCCTTCATCCCTACTCCCGGAATGCTTGCCTGGTTGCAGAACCCGGCAGAGTCAGGGATTATACGAACGAAAGGTCGCAATGCAAGAATTTGCCCCACAATGAGCTTCCCGCCAAACGCGTCGGTACGCGCGCCGACACCCCTTGCCGACGCACATCCGCTGCGTAGTCTGCTCTACGTACTGACGATCATCGCCGTGGTCTGGCAGCTTCCTTACGGCCACTTGTTGCTCTATCCGCTCTCGTTGCTGGCGACCTGTGCCCACGAACTCGGGCACGGTTTCACGGCCATGCTCGTCGGCGCCGAATTCCGGAGCTTCGTGCTGCATGCCGACGGCTCGGGACTGGCCTTGTGGCAGGGTTCGACGGGTCGCCTCGCAACCGCGCTGGTGGCTGCCGGCGGCCTCCTGGGTCCGACGCTTGCGGGCAGTCTGCTGCTGATCCTGGCGCGCTCGTCGCGGCTGTCGCGAACGCTGCTCTGGCTGCTCGCCGGCGGTCTGCTGGCGGTCGTCGTCTGCTGGACGCGCAATCCGTTCGGGGTGGTCTTCCTGGTCGGCGCCGCCGCCTTCTTCGCCGCCGTGGCGCTCTGGCTGGGCGAGCGCGGCGGCACCTTCGTCGTGCGCCTGACCGGCGCGGTACTCTGCCTGAGCTGGCTGCAGCACGTCGACTATCTGTTCTCGGCCGGTGCGACCATCAATGGCATGCGCCACGCCTCCGACACGGCAGTCATCGCCCAGGCGTTGTGGTTGCCGTACTGGTTCTGGGGCGCCGCGATCGCCCTGCTGTCGTTTGCCGTCCTGGCCTGTGGTCTGTGGGCGGCGACTCGGCCACACCCGCCGTGATCGGTGCCGGCGACGGAAGCTTCAGCGAGGCCGACCTGAGGATTGCCGCTGAGGCCTTACCGGTGCGACGCGGGAAAGGCCATCACCTCATCTAAAGCGTCACCGCCGACGGCGAGCATCACCAGGCGGTCGAAGCCGAGCGCGACACCACTGCAGTCCGGCAGACCGTGTTCGAGCGCGGCCAGCAGTTTCTCGTCGAGCGGTATGGCCGGCAGGCCCAGCGCTTCACGTTCGCGCAGATCGGCGGCAAAACGTCTGCGCTGTTCGCCGGCATCGAGCAATTCGTGATAACCATTGGCCAACTCGACGCCGCGATAGTACAGCTCAAAACGCGCAGCTACCTGCTGGCCTTCCGCGTCCACGCGCAGGCGCGCGAGCGCCGCTTGCGACGGCGGGTAATCGACCACGAAACACAGGGCATCGTTACCGAGTCGCGGTTCGATGACATGGCTCATCAACAACTCCAGCCAGGTATCACGATCGGCATCGTCGAAGGCGATGTCGATGTGCCGCCTGGCCACGGCGGCAAGTTCGCCGGTGTTGCAGTTCAGTGGATCGAGATCGAGGTGGCTGCGAAACAGGTCGCGATAACGATGGCGGACGCAGTCCACTTCACCCAGGGCGAGGCGGGCCACGGCGGCAACGTCGTCGATCAGTTCGTCAAGCGAGAAGCCCGAGCGGTACCATTCGAGCAGGGTGAACTCGGGGTTGTGCCAGCGACCTTCCTCGTCGGCGCGGAAAACCCTGGCAACCTGGTAGATCGAGCCACTGCCCGCGGCCAAGAGGCGCTTCATGGCGTATTCCGGCGAGGTCTGCAGGTAGCCGGCAGCCGGCACGTACAGGCTGTTCAGATGCGGATCGCTGACCGTGGTCGGGCAAAGCTGCGGGGTTTCGACCTCCAGCACCTGCCCGGCGGCAAAATGGGCGCGCAGTCGCGCCAGGATCTGCGCACGGCGACGCAGGTTGGCGAATGAGGCGCTGGGTTGCCAGCTGACTTGCGGCATGTAGAGTGAAGTCCTGGAGCAACGCCGCGCACCGGTCAGGCGCGCGGCCGCGGCAAGCGGTCAAGGGTTTGGCCGCCCCACGACAAGGGGAGCGGCGGACTGACGACCGACTCGGACGGAAGCGATCAGGCCTTCACGCGCGACACATATTCGCCCGAGCGCGTATCGCACTTGACGATTTCGCCCTGATTGACAAACAACGGCACCTTGACCACCGCGCCGGTAGACAAGCGCGCCGGCTTGGTGCCGCCGGTGGCGGTGTCGCCGCGCACGCCCGGTTCGGTTTCGACGATTTCCAGTTCCGCGAAATTCGGCGGGGTCACCCCCAGCGGCACGCCGTTGTAGAGCATGATGGTGCAGATGTCCTGCTCCTTGAGCCACAACGCGGCATCACCGACGGTCGCCGCGGCCGCCTGAAACTGTTCGAAGCTCTCCGGTTCCATGAAGTGATAGAACTCGCCGTCGTTGTACAGATACTGCATCTCGCGGTCCATGACGTCGGCAGCCTCCAGACTGTCGCCCGATTTGAAGGTCTTTTCCCACACGCGGTTGGTCTTGAGGTTGCGCAGTCTGACGCGGTTGAAGGCCTGGCCCTTGCCGGGCTTGACGAATTCGTTTTCGAGGATCGAACAGGGATCACCGTCCAGCATGACTTTCAGGCCCGATTTGAATTCGTTGGTAGAATAGCTTGCCATTGCATCCCCTCGTGAAACCATCAGAAAAATGAAGGGCGCCATGATAGCGCGAAGCCCCGATTCGCAGGGCAAAAACGCGCACCGTGAGCCGTGGCAACTCGCGCTGCAGGATGTCGTCAGCGACAGTGACGAGTTACTGGCGCTGCTCGGTCTCACGCCCGCGGCGCTGGACATCGACGGCGCCCCGGCCTTTCCCTTGCGCGTGCCGCGTGCCTTTGTGGCGCGCATGCGCGCACACGATCCCGACGATCCGCTGCTCAGGCAGGTGCTGCCGCTCACCGCCGAACGCGCACTGCTGCCGGGGTTTTCGCACGATCCGCTGGCGGAACTGGCAGCCAACAAGGTGCCGGGGCTGCTCCACAAGTACCACGGGCGTGCGCTGCTGATCGTCACCGGCCATTGCGGCATCCACTGCCGCTACTGTTTTCGCCGCCATTTCCCCTACGCCGCCAGGCAACCGTCGCGCCGGCAGTGGTCGCAGGTCTTCGACCATATTCGCCGCGACGATTCGATCAGCGAGGTGATCCTGTCGGGTGGCGACCCGCTGGCGGTACCGGATCGTCAACTGCAGTGGCTGATCGACCAGATCGAGGCGATTCCCCGGGTCAGCCGCCTGCGCATTCACAGCCGCTTGCCGGTGGTCATCCCGCAGCGCGTCACCGCCGCCCTGGTCGCCATGCTCGCCGGCACCCGCCTGCAGACCAGCGTGGTGATTCATGCCAACCATGCACGCGAGCTCGACGACGACGTTGCCGGCGCGCTGTGGCCCTTGCGCCGCGCCGGCATCGTCCTGCTCAATCAGAGCGTGCTGCTGGCCGGCGTCAATGACCAGGTGGAAGCCCTGAGCGCGCTCTCGGAGCGCCTGTTCGCGATCGGCGTGTTGCCCTACTACCTCCACCTGCTCGATCAGGTCGCCGGTGCCGCCCATTTCGAGGTCAGCGAACCGCGAATGCACGACTTGCGCACGGCGATGCTCGAACGCCTGCCCGGTTATCTGGTACCGCGCTTCGTGCGCGAGTTGCCGGATGCGCGTTCGAAGGTCGCGGTTTTCCCCGGCTCGTCACCTTGACAGTGGCGGGGGCATGATGCTGCTGGCGCGGCGGCATCGGTGGCGACGCGCCACGGCCGCGTAGGCGTGACCGAAGAATCCCCGGACGGCCATTGCCCGGGCCTGCCCGACCCTGCCATACTGCGGTGTTGCATTGGACTGGGCACAGTAATGAAACCTCGACGGATCCATACCCTGCACCGGCCTGCGGTCGGTGCGAAACGTTATCCACCGCTCCTCTTCGTGCATGGCGGCTATGCCACGGCCGGTTGTTGGGACGCGTATTTTCTGCCCTGGTTCAGTAGCCGCGGCTTCGATTGCCACGCACTGGATCTCGCCGGCCATGGTGCCAGCGAGGTCCGGGCACGGCTCGACTCCTACGGACTCGACGACTATGCCGAGGATGTCGCGCAGGTTGCGCAGGAACTCGATGTTCCGCCGATTCTGATCGGACACTCGATGGGCACCGCTGTCGTTGAACGTTACCTCGAGCGCCACCAGGCGCCAGCGGCGGTGCTGATGGCACCGGTGCCGCCGACGGGCATCCTTGGCGCAACGATGAAGATCGCCCTGACCGACCCCGCTTTCTTCGGCGAGCAGGCACGCGCGACGCGTGGCGAGTACACGGCGGAAACGCTGGAGACGATTCGCGACGTCTACTACTCGGCTGAAACGACAAGCGAAGATCTGATCCGCTTCGGTCCGCTGTTCCAGTCCGAGTCGCGGCGTGCCATCCTGGACCTGACGCTGTTGGCCATGCACTTCGGCGGGCGACGACCGGCGCTGCCGGTTCTCGTCGTCGGCGGCGAAAAGGACGCGGTCTTCCCGCCGGCAGTTCTGGGCTTCACCGCCGCCCGCTGGCAGGCCGAGGTGGCGGTGATTCCACGCGCCGGGCATACGCTGATGCTCGACGCCCACTGGCAGACCGCGGCGTCAAGAATCGCCGGCTGGATCGAGCGCCAGCCGTAGCGCCACGCCGGCTCGCCGCGCTGCGCGCCTGCCCCGAGCGCCGGGCGCCATGAAGAGGGCTGCGCCGCCCTGAGCCATCTCTTGTCCGGATCTGCGACCATGCTCGATCAAGCAACCGCCAATATTCTGCTGGTAACGCCGACGCCCGCAAGCCTTCGACGGCTCACCAGCGCGCTGAGCAAAGCGGACGATTTGCGCGTCCGCAGCTTTGCGGACGAAGCCTTGGCGTCAGCCGAGTTGGCGGCCGATTGGCCAGACTTGATCCTGCTCGACGTCGAGTTGCCGGAACTCGCGGCTTACGCGCTCTGCCGACGCCTGAAGGCCAGTTCACCTGCCCGGGACGTCCCGGTACTCTTCGTTGATGCCTCGAACGAAGGCCGCGACCGAAGCGAGGGTTTCGCGGTTGGTGGCGCGGACTACCTGAGCGCGCCCTTCCCCGCACCGGAAGTCTTCGCACGGATACGCACGCATCTCGAACTGGCGCGGCTGCGGAAAAACGTGCAGCGCGCGCCACGGGTCGATGGTCGCGGCGAGGTCACCGCCGATGATGACCTCGGGAAGCCGCTGCGGATGCTCGAAGCGCCGCTCGACGTCACCACCCGCAAGCGCGCGGAGGAAGCGCTGCAACTGACCCAGTATGCGGTGGACCATGCTTCGGTGGCGGTGGCCTGGGCCAAGGCCGATGGCCGCTACCTCTACGTCAACCAGCAGATGTGTCGCATGCTCGGCTACTCGCGCGCGCAACTGCTCGGCATGCGCGTCATGGACGTCAACCCGGAAGCCGCTGCGGAAGAAATGTGGCGCGAGCACTGGCGAGAGCTCAAGGCCAAGGGCTCATTGATCTACGAAGCCCGGCGCCGGCACAGCAGTGGCCGAATCTTTCCGGTCGAGATGACCGCCAATTATTTCGAGTACGGCGGCGAGGGCTTCAGCATTGCTTTCGTTCGCGACATCAGCGAGCGCAAGCAGACCGAGAAAGCCCTGCAGCTCACCCGCCTCTGCATCATGCGTGCCTCGGACGCCGTCTTCTGGATCCGGCCGGACGGGCGATTCATCGAGGTCAACGAGCAGGCTTGCGCGGCCCTGGGGTATGCGCGCGACGAGTTGCTGGGCATGGCGGTGTGGGACATCGATCCGAATTTTGTCGCGGAAAAATGGCCACCGCATTGGCAACGAACGCGTGAACTCAAGACGCGCCGTTTCGAAACCCTGCACCGACGCCAGGACGGAGGCATCTTCCCGGTCGAGATCACGGCGAACAGCGTCGAATACGACGGTGAGGAATACGACTTCGCTTTCGCGCGCGACATCAGCGAACGCCGGCGGGCTGAAACGGCGCTGCGGGAAAGCGAGGCACGTTTGCGCACCGCCATCGAAAGCATCCCCTTCGACGTCTTCCTGATCGGCGCCGACGGCCGCTACGTGCTGCAGAACACGGAATCCCGCAAACATTGGGGAGACGTCGTCGGCAAGTATCCGGCGGAAGTCACTGATGACGCTGAAACACTGGCGCACTGGGACAGCAATAACCGCCGGGCGTTTGCCGGAGAAATCATCGAGGAAGAGGCCTGTTTTGCCGTCGCTGGCGAGGAGCGATGCTTCACCAACATCATCGCTCCGATCAAGGATGAGCACGAGATCCGGGGGATCGTCGGGCTGAACATCGACATCACCGAGCGCAAGCGTGCGGAACAGGAACTGCAGCGTCACCGCGAACACCTCGAGGATTTGGTCAGCGAGCGCACCACCGCGTTGCGCCAGGCCATGCACCAACTGGTCCAGGCCGAGAAACTGGCCGCCCTCGGCCACCTGGTCGCCGGCGTGGCCCATGAACTCAACACCCCATTGGGCAACGCCCGCCTCGTTGCCGGAACGCTTGGCGAGCATCTCCGCGAGTTCGCCAGCACGGTCGAATCCGGCACCCTGCGCCGCTCGCATCTGGCCACGTTTCTGGCACGGGCCCGGGAAGCAGTCGAACTGCTGGCACGCAACACGGCGCGCGCCGCCGACCTGATCGGCCAGTTCAAGCAGGTCGCAGTGGACCAGACCAGCATGCGCCGCCGACCTTTCGACCTGCGCCAGACCATCGAGGAACTGCTGGTTGCATTGCGTCCGCAGTTCAGGCGCACGGCGCACCGCATCGAACTGGACATCCCCACGGCACTGCGCCTCGACAGCTACCCCGGGCCGCTGGAACAGGTGATCAGCAACCTGATCGGCAACTCCCTGATCCACGGATTCGTCGGCATCGACGCCGGCTGCATCGGCATCGATGCCGAGCCGGTGGACGCCGGGCATATTCGCCTGCGCTACCGCGACAACGGCACGGGCATTCCCGAGCCCATCCTGAATCGCATCTTCGAGCCGTTCTTTACCACCCGGCTGGGTTGCGGCGGCAGCGGCCTGGGGCTGTACATCGCCTACAATCTGGTCACCGGCGTGCTCGGCGGCACGGTCGAGGTGCGTAGCCAACCCGGCCAGGGCACCGTCTTCGATCTCGTCCTGCCAACAGTTGCCCCGTCGCCGACCGTTCCCGGCCAGGCGTCGCTGCCGCTGGTATCCCGGCAGCGCGCCCCCGAGACGCGTCAAACAAGCGGCGATACCACCAATCGCTGAACCTCGGCGGTCGCCGTCGACCCGCGGGTCGACCCGACGGAAATCC
>JAKOZI010000292.1 GCA_029780075.1 Pseudomonadota bacterium | reverse complement strand
TCGGAAGGAAGCAGCTTCTTTGCGGGCACCCAGCTCATCGCGGACGGCGGCTACACGGCACGCTGAATCTGACGACGATGAGAGTGCAGGCATACCCGCACACCGTGGCGACGTCACCGGGGCCGGGCAAAAAGAGGACGACATGATGGATGCGACCACGGCCCGCTCCGGACGCCCCGGGCACGGACTGATCCTTGTACTGAACTGCGGTTCATCCAGCATCAAGTTTGCGGTGTTCGATCCCTCGGCCACGCCACTGCCTCGCCAGGCATTGTGGAATGGCAAGGTGCAGGGGATCGGCGGTGCCGATCCGGATTTCGGAGAGACCGGGGTTGCGCCGTTCCCGATCAAACTGGACACGGCACATCCCTATCCTGCCGCGCTGCGCCTCATCCGTGATCGTGTCAGTCAGCGGCTCGACGGTCGCCGGATCGGTGCGGTCGCCCATCGGATCGTCCACGGCGGCAGCAAATATTTCATGCCAGTGTGCGTGGACGAGAATGTCCTGGCCGACCTCAAGGGCTACATTCCTCTGGCCCCGCTACACCAGCCATTCGCACTCGAAGCCGTGGAGATCCTGCTGCGGGAGCAGCCCGATCTGCCACAGATGGCCTGCTTCGACACGGCCTTCCACCACACTTTGCCCCAGGTCGAGCAGATCCTGCCGTTGCCCTATGCCGCATGGGAGCGCGGTCTGCGCCGGTACGGGTTTCACGGCCTGTCGTATGAGTACATGGCGGTGGCCTTGCCCGAGCGCCATGGCGACGCTGCACGGGGACGCACCGTCGTCGCCCACCTGGGCAGCGGCGCCAGCCTGTGCGCCATGCAAGGGCTCAAAAGCATGGCCACCACCATGGGTTTCTCCGCGCTTGACGGCCTGATGATGGGCACCCGCACCGGCGCGCTCGATCCGGGCGCGGTGCTCTACCTGATGGAAATCGAGAAGCTCTCACTGGAGCAAGTGGGGCGCGTCCTCTATCACGAGTCCGGTCTGCTCGGCGTTTCGGGCATCTCGGCCGAGCCGCGCGTCATTGTCCGGCACGAGAACGATGCAGGCGAAACGGGTGAGCGAGCGCGCTTGGCGCTGGCCCTCTACGTGCGCCGCATCGTGCGCGAGATCGGGGCCTTGATTGCTGTTCTGGGCGGCCTGGACATGCTGGTGTTCACGGCGGGTGTCGGTGAACACAACGCCTTCATTCGCGAGCGCATCTGTGCGGCACTGGGTTTTCTTGGCATTGCCCTGGATACCGACGCCAACGCCAGCCACGCAGCGACGATTTCCACCGACCACAGCCAGGTCCTCGTGGCGATCGAACCCACCAATGAAGAGTGGATCGCCGCCAACCATGCGCTGTCCGGCCTGGACAGGGAGAAGGTGCGATGAAGATCGATGCCTTCCATGGATTCACGCTCGCCATTCTGCTGTTGTTCGTTGGCAAGGGCTTGGTAGCGCGTTCGGGCATCTTGCGTCGATACAGCATCCCGGAATCCCTGGTGGGCGGCCTGGCCTGCGCCTTGGTTGTCTTCCTCCTGTACTACGGGATGGGGATCGTTGTCAGTTTCGATCTGGAAGCGCGCGACGCGCTTCTGCTGTACTTCTTTGCCGCTATTGGCCTGAGTACCGACGCCCGCACACTGCGCCATGGTGGACGGCCCTTGCTGATCCTGTCGGGGCTGGCCATCGGGTTCATGGTGCTGCAGAACCTGGCCGGGATGGAGACGGCCCGCGCCTTCGGGCTGGATCCGCGCGCCGGGCTGATGGTGGGTTCGATTTCCCTTACCGGAGGCGTGGGCACCACCTTGGCCTGGTCCGACTACTTCGTTGAAACCCTCGGCATTGCACAGGCGCAGGAACTGGGGTTGGCGGCGAATATGATCGGCCTGATCGCGGCCTGCACCATCGGTGGCCCGATCGCAAGTCTGCTCATGCGCAGGCATCGGCTTCGAGCCTCCGGAGACAGCGCCCTGGAAATTGGCACACTGCACAGCGATGAGCAGCATGCCCGCCTGGACTACTACGGCCTGCTGCTGGCATTGCTCTGGCTCAACTTCGCCTTGATGTTGGGATACGGAATCAATGCCTTGGTCGCGCGTACCGCCGTCACGCTGCCCGCCTTTGTGGGCTGCCTGCTGGCCGGAATTCTCCTGCGCATGGCGGCCGACTGGATGAGGCCAAGTGGGCGCGGACGT
>JAKOZI010000153.1 GCA_029780075.1 Pseudomonadota bacterium | reverse complement strand
CCGCTATACCCTGTTCCTGGGTGACGAGCAGCGCGGCGGGCGCGACCTCGAACGCTTCCTGCTCACCGATCGCGCCGGCCATTGCGAGTATTTCGCAAGCGCTACCGTGCTGCTGCTGCGGGCCCTGGGCATCCCGGCGCGCTATGTCACCGGCTATTCCATGCAGGAATACAGCCGACTCGAAGCGGCCTTCGTGGTGCGACAGCGGCACGCGCACGCCTGGGCCGAGGCCTTTGTCGATGGCCGCTGGGTCGAGGTCGATACGACGCCGTCGACCTGGCTGACGGTCGAGGAAGATGCGGCACCGTTCTGGCGGCCGCTGTCGGATCTGATCTCTTTCACCTGGCGACGTCTCGCCGAGTGGCGGCGGGACGTCGCCACATCGGAGCTTCCGGTAGCGACCCTGGCACTCGGCACGCCGCTGGCGGCGCTGCTGGCGTGGCTGGCGCTGCGACGCGCTCGGCAACGACGGCAGTCCGGCGGCGACGGCGGTGGGGCCGGCGACGCGCCAGTGGACCGGGCCGGCGAGCAGATGCTTTCATTTCGGGCGCTCGAACAGGAGTTTGCACTCCTCGGGCTGGGGCGTCGCCCGAGCGAAGCCCCGCGCGCGTGGGTGGCGCGACTTGGCCGCGAAGGCCGCACGGTTCTCGGCGCGCCGCGGCTGGCAGCGGCTGGCGAACTGATCGAAGCCCTGTACCGGGAGCGCTATGGTCCGCGCGGGGAATGAGCGCTGTTCTTCCTGCCAGGACAGGCTGATCTGGATAGAATGACGGCTCGCGCAGGATGCGCTGAGGAATAAAACGTATCGATCACAACCGATGCGTTTCCCTTCGGTCAGCATATCCTGCGGTCCAGGCGTTTTCGCCAGCCACTTCACGTTGAACCATAATGAGAAAAATACTTTTCTATCTTGAGCCAACCATATTCAGAAACAATCCCTTGTTTCTCCTGCCGCACTTCAACTGGCTTTCGGAGATAGGTATCAATCTTTCTCTTGGGGAAGGCGACGAGATGCTTGTCATGAGCTCTTGTCAACACCGATTTAAAACTGACACATTTTTTCGCTGGGCACCGATTGAATCTTGATACACCCCCATGCTGCGACAGTGCGCGGGGTCGGCCCCGTAGGGAGGGCCGTAGGCCCGACCGGAGGGGCCGACCCCGCGCGGCGCTCAGGCGGCCGTCGTCACCGCCGCTTTCTTTCCCAGAACCATCCCGGCTTGGCGCTGATGCTTGAGCCGGTAACTTTCGCCGGCGATCGGCACGATGTGCGCGTGATGCAGCAGTCGATCCAGCAACGCGGCCGTCAGCGTGGAATCCTGAGCGAAGGTTGCGTCCCACTGGCCGAAGGGCAGGTTGCTGGTGACGCTCAGGCTGCCTTTCTCGTAGCGCGCCGCGATCACCTGGAAGAACAGATTCGCCTGTTCCCGGCTCATCGGCAGGTAGCCGATTTCGTCGACGATCAGCAGTCGATAGGCCGAAATCGCACGGTGCATCACCGCCTTGAGCTGGTTTTGCGCATGCGCCAGCGAGAGCGTCATCAGCAGATCGGCCGCGGTCGTGAAGCGGGTCTTGATGCCGGCCTGCGCCGCCCGGTAGCCCACGGCGACGGCAAGATGCGACTTCCCGACACCGCTTGGCCCGATGAGGACGGCATTCTCATGGCGCTCGATGAAGCCCAGGCCAGCCAGTTCGTCGATCTGGGCCTTCTTGACGCCGGTCGCGAACCCGAAGTCGAATTCCTCGAGCGTCTTGATCGCCGGAAAGCCGGCCAGGCGCGTCAGCATGCTTTGCTTTCGGACCTGCCGTCCGGCCGCCTCGGTCTGCAGCAGCGACTCGAGGAAGTCGCTGTAGGCGCTCTGGTCGCGCGCGGCATTCTGCGCGGCCGCTGGGTAGCTCTGGGCGATGAACGGCAGGTTCAAGGTTTCGCACAGCGTGCGGATCCGTTCGTGCTGGAGGTTCATGCAAGGACCTCCGGATCACGCCACAATGGCTCGAGCAACTGCTGGTAGACGGCCAACGGATGCTGCGTCGGCGTTTCCGCTCGCATCCGTTCGACGACGACCGGTGGGCGCTCGCGGCTCTGTGCGCCGGCGCTCGGCGGCCGTGGCCGAGCACCGGCGATATCCCCTCGCCAGGGGGGCGGGAGCGCCTGCAGATGAGGACGTTCTTCCTGCAGACGATCGATCGGCTTGGCCCGCGTCGTGCCGTGGATGCGCTCGTTGGCGACTTCCGCGAGCCAGCGTCGGACCTCGGCGTTGGCAGTGACCGCGTCGAGCTTCACTCCGAACGGCTTGAGCCGCGCCACCAGCGGCACGTAAAACGAGCGGCGCAGGTAGCCGTTGAAGCGCTCGACCTTCCCCTTCGTGCGCGCCCGAAAGGGACGGCAGAGCTGGATCACGAAACCGCAGTGCCTGGCGAAGTCGAGAAAGGCCGTGTGGTAGCGGTGCTCACCGCCCTCACCAGCGTCGCGCTCGAGCACCACCGTCTTCATGTTGTCGTACAGCAGGCGCCGCGGTACCCCACCCAGCGCCGCAAACGCGCGTTCGTGGCAAGCGATCAGCGTGCCGACCTTCATGTCGCTGACGAACTCGACGTGGCTCGCGCGGCTGTAACCGAGCGTGGCACAGAACGCATAGAGCGGATCCGCGCCCTTGCGAAACTCGATCCAGTCGATCTGCATCTGATCGCCCGGCGCCGTTTCGAATCTCACCACCGGATCGGCCGGCGCCGTCGGGCGGATGCCGCTCAGGAACGCCCGTAACTGGCTCATCCCGCCACCATAGCCTTGCGCCTCGATCTCCCGCCACAGCACCGTCGCCGGGATCCAGGCCGGATACGCCATTCGCTGTCGCTCGCGCAGGTAGCTTTCAAACGCCGCCAGCTTCGTCGCCCGCTTGACTCGGCGCTCGTATTTCGGCGCCTGGCCCGCCGCCAAGTGGCTGCGCACCGTGTTGACCGCACACCCAACCTCCGCCGCAATCCGCCGCAGACTGAACCCGTGTCTCCTCAAAACCTCGATTTCCACATACACCTCGTTCGTAATCACCGGCAACCCAAAAAGTCGCCGATTCTCTCAACCCGGTGTATCAATTTTCAATCGGTGACTCGTGTCAATTTACATCCGCTGCTGACACCCTGGCCCGCAAACTGCGCTGCGCGATTTACACCGCAAGTCCACCGAGGAAGGGCTGGAGCAGGCGTACAACTCGCTCGACGCTCAGCGCGATGCCGGCGAAGCGTACATCGCCTCGCAGAAATCCGAAGGCTGGGTGGCGCTGAACAACGCCTACAACGACGGCGGATTCTCGGGCGGCACGCTCAACCGGCCGGGTGTGCAGCAGTTGCTGGACGATGTCCGTGAAGGGCTGGTCGATGTGATCGTGGTCTACAAGATTGACCGGCTGTCGCGATCGCTGGCGGATTTCGCGAAGCTGGTCGAATTGTTCGACGCGCAGAAAGTGACCTTTGTCTCGGTGACGCAGTCGTTCAACACGACGACCAGCATGGGTCGGCTGACGTTGAACATCCTGCTGTCGTTTGCGCAGTTCGAACGGGAGTTGGGCGGCGAGCGGGTGCGGGACAAGATCGCCGCTAGTCGGGCCAAGGGGATCTGGATGGGCGGTATGCCTCCCCTGGGTTACGACGTGGTCGAGCGCAAGCTGGTGCCGAACCTCACCGAGGCGGCGCTGGTCAGGCGGATGTTCGAGCGCTACCTCGCCCTCGGGTCGATAACCACCTTGTGCCGGGAACTGCGGATCGAGGGCGTGAGGACGAAGTCGTGGACGACGCTCAAGGATACGACCCGTGCCGGCAAGCTGATCGACAAGGGCTATCTGTACAAGCTCTTCCAGAATCCGGTCTTCATCGGGGTCGCCGCGTACAAGGGTAAGCACTTCGCCGGCGAGCATGACGCAATCCTGGATCGGGCCGTGTGGGAGCAGGTGCAGGCGATGCTGGGCCGCGGCGAACCGGAGCAACGGGCACGGCAGAATCGGCCCTCGCGTGCCCCTGCCCTGCTGAAAGGCCTGATCTTCGCCAACGATGGCCGGGCGATGACGCCGGGCGCGACGTACAAGGGCGACAAGGTGTATCGCTACTACGTGAATACGGCATCGATGAAGATCGGCAAGGAGGCGTGCTCGGTGTCTCGCGTGCCCGCCGGCGAGATTGAGGCGGCAGTGATCGCGCAGGTCAGGAAGGTGTTGCAGGCGCCCGAGGTGATGTCGCAGGCCATCCGCGAGGTGGTGGCGCTCGATCCGGCGGCCGATGCGCAGCAGGTCATCACGACCTTGCAGTCGATCGAGCCGGTGTGGGAGGAACTCTTCCCCGCCGAGCAGGCGCGGATCGTTCAACTGCTGGTGGAACGGGTCACGGTCAGTCCCACGGGTCTGCGCATTGATCTGAAGGCGACGGGGATGAGGGAACTGATCCAGTCGGTGATGCCAGCGCGGAAGGCGGCGTGATGGACCGCGATGTCATTTCCATGAATCTGCCAATGACCTTCAAGCTGCGGGGCGGGCGCAAGGTGATCGTATTGCCGGATGGGACGCAGGGCAGCCCGGCGCCGATGGCGACCATCGACAACACGATGATCAAGGCGATTGCTCGGGCGTTTCGGTGGCAGAAGTTGCTGGAGAACGAGACCTACGGATGCCTGAAGGAAATCGCCAGGGCGGAGAAGATTGGATCGTCGTTCGTGAGTCGTGTGGTGCGGTTGGCGTTGCTGGCGCCGGATATCGTGGAGACGATTCTGGCGGGCAAGCAACCGGCTTCGCTGACGTTGAAGGACCTGATGGCGCCGTTTCCGGTGGAGTGGGAGAGGCAGAGGGTGCAGCTTATCAGTACTGCACCTCCAAAGCGTCACATAGAAAGTTGATGAAAGGTGTGGCTACGGCAAACCGCGACCCGGCCAACTTCACAAAATCCTGATCGATGACCTCGTCCAGAGACAATGCCGCTATCGCGATAAAGTCTTTCCGCTTCAAGTCCTCTATCGCTGCATGGTCAGCCTGGTAGCCTCGCGGCGGCCGCGTCAGACTCTCACCGGACAGTGACCATGCCTTCGACGAAACTACTGTGGTCACGTGCTGAAAACCATTTTTCGGGCTTACAAGCAATCCAGTCACGAATCCGCGCAAGGCAGTCCGTGTCAGGATGCCAGCAGCCGACAGCCAGAAAGCATTCATCGCTGGCGATATGCACATAGAAACCCGGCGCATGCACATCCTTGCCGCTGGCGTGGCGGAACTGGATTCCGATGTTGGTCTTGTACGGTGTCTTGTCACGAGAGAAACGTGTGTCCCGGAAAACCCGCATCAGGGAGCCCCCTGTCTTGCGTGGGTCTGCACGGAAATGGGGTGCGAATGTTTTCAGCACCGGAGACATTTCCGAGATGAACTCCAATGCTGGCTCACGAACCAACGCTTCGTATTGTGAGCGGTTCTCCTCAAACCAGATCCTGTTGTTGTTGGCTGCTAGATCGTCGAGGAACTTGATGCTGGCTCTAGTGAACATGATGGGTATTCAAGATGTCGTCCAGGCAATGAGCGGTTTTCCCGATATTATGGTGGGGTTTATGGTGGAGTGCTCGGAGCAAGAGGCTGCCGTTCAGAATCTGTGGGTTACGGGCAGACCAACCCTCTCACTGAAACCGGCAAGCGCCTGGACCGTCTGGGTGACCGCAACTCCCGCAGGGGCCAGGAAGGTCACTGGCTACTGCAACCGACCCGCTTCCGGCGTTGAAGGCGGACAGCTTCTTGCACAGGTCGGTGCTGTGGCAATCCGGGCACTCCGGCGCGGGCGAAGACTGGCGTACCAGCTTCTCGAATTCCTTGCCGCAAGCGGCGCATGCGTATTCGTAGATGGGCATGATGTCGATCCTGTAAATTATCCCGTAGTGTAGTCACGTTGGCTGCCAACAGCACATCGTTCCTCTGTGTTCTGGCCTGAGGTTCGCTAGAATGAGTGCATGTCGCAGAAAATCCATCCATCAACCCCGGAGATCAACCGTCTGCGAGCCGCTGCGGCCCTGATTCCCATCATCGAGTCTGGCTTGCTGGAGTCAAGGCTCTCGGTCGAGCGGGCTGCGCTCATGGCTTCGTTCTGCGAATGGACGACCGAGAATGTGCCTGACGATCCAGAGTCGATGAGGCTTGCAGAGGCCGTGAGTATTGGCCTGGAGCGCATCAAGAGCGTTCTGTCTGCTATTGACTGAGGCTCTGCGGGGGGCATTAATCGCCTCCGGCAAATACCCGCTCCAGCGTCGCCGGCAATAGCGCGGCGTTGGCCTGGCGGATGGCGGCGTGTTTGGCCTTGAGATACTGTGTGCGTGAATATGCGGCGCGTATCTTGAATTGTGTTGTCATAGAAGGCACTGGCATTGCGTACGCGAGGAATGCCGATGGTTGCAGGCGACGGCGACGGATGTTGGTGCCGCCGCTGAGTTCTGCCAACGAGGGCCAGACCTCCGGCGTGCGAAAGTAGATGTCCAGCACCTCAGGCAAGATTTTCTCGGTGTTGACAGAGAATACCGGGAACTCCGGGGAGACGACCATCCCGTCACACTCAGGAGGCACCACCCCCAGAGCGCCTTCCCAAGCCATTAACTTCGGATAGGTAAAATCGCCAGCCCGTACGGTAGAAAGTCGGTCATAGGCGAATTCGCCGCCTGACTTGATCGCGCTCGGAAACACGCCGCGCCCAAACGAGTAAACACCTGCAAAGCGATATTCGGAAGCCGTTTTGTCGACCGTTACGTCAGGGGGCCGCAGAGATACCAGTTCGAACATCGGCCGCTTCGTTGGTTGCTCGCCAGGTGGATGAAAGATGTAGGCCCTGATGAGTCGCTCGGCATCTCGCTCGGCGGCATCCAGGTGTGCTTCGACCTGCCGGGTTTTCTCGGCCAGCGCGTCGAGACGGGCGACGAGGGATTCCTGTTCGGACAACGGCGGTAGCGGAATCTCGATAGAGAGGAACTGCTTTGGTTTGATGGCCGCATAGCCTGTTGTGCCCCTTGCTTCCGCATTGAGCTGTGGCTCAAAGTAGTTGCCGCGAAGTAGCCAACCGATGTAGCCCAGCAGCGCTTTCGACTCGTCAATGTCAAAGAGGAAGAAGTGAGACGTACAAAGCGCGCCGTCACCTTCGGGTGGGACGATGCCAATTGCGCCTTTCTTGGCCCAGATTTCCGAAAGAATCACCTGACCAGAACGCGCCAACTGATGCTTGCGCATCTTCACCGAGCCCCCATCGGCTGGGGTATCGAGAACAACTCCGCGACCATAGAGCTTGACCGAGAGTTTCCGATAAAGCCTTGGTTCAGGCTCGGACAGATACTGCGTATCCTGTTTCAGAATCTCACCAAGGGATATTAGGGGCCACGCCTTCATTCGCCGCCCTCCACGCCACCGCGTCCGATTCGCCGCGCCTCAATTTCCCTCCGCGTCCGGTCCAGTTCTTCTGCCAGCAGCTTCTCATCCGGCAGCATGGTCTGGTATTCGGCGGCCAGCACCTTGTTCGGCAGCCCTTCCAGCGCGTAGTGGGCCTCGGCAGCACCTTTCTCGGCACAGAGAATCAGGCCGACCGGTGGATTCTCTCCCGGTTTCATCCAGTGCTCACGGGCGTAGTTCAGATACAGGTGCATCTGGCCAGCATCGGCGTAGCTGAACTTGCCCACCTTGAGGTCGATGATCAGCAGGCACTTCAAGCGGCGGTGGAAGAACAGCAGATCGACGCGAAACCAGGTGTCGTCGATGCGCAGACGCCGCTGGCGGCCGACGAAGGCGAAGTCATCGCCCAGTTCCAGCAGGAAATCGGCCAGGTGCCGGATCAATGCTTCTTCAAGATCGGACTCGGAATACTCATCCTTGAGGTTGAGGAATTCCAGCACGAACGGATCCTTGATGGCCTGCTCGGGCGTGATCGGCTCGCCGGGTTCGGCCACTTCGCCCTTTTCCAGCATCGCCGCCTTGTTGGTGGAAAGCGCGGTGCGCTCGTAGAACTGGCTCCCGATCTGGCGATTGAGTTGGGCGATGCTCCAGCCACCACGCAGCGCTTCGGTCTCGTAGAAGGCGCGGGCCTGTGGGTTCTTGACCGACAGCAGGCGCACGTAGGCCGACCAAGGCAATGGGAAGACTTGTGCCAGCACCGGGGATGGCACGGACACCGCCGGAAGGATTCCCTGAGCGGCAGACTTGCCAGACAGCATCTGCGAAATCGATGGTGCAGCCAATTTCGCAGATGCCGTCTGCGAAATCGTCTCCGGCGACCAGGACAGGTAGAACAATCGCATTTGCTCCAGGTTTCGCTCGGAAAAGCCTCGGCCAAAGCGAGCAGACAGATCGCCCGACAGGCGCTTGAGCAGAGCCTGGCCGTAGGTCGCCCGTTCCTGTCCCCCCTGCTCGAACTTGACGATGCGTCGACCGACCTTCCAGTAGGTGGCCGTCATCACCGCATTGACGCTGCGCGCTGCGGCACGGCGGGCGGCTTCCAGCAATCCGACGATGTCTGCGTGGACGGCGGCGTAGTCGGTCCGATCCGGGGTGGGCGCCGTCATGCCTGTACGTCGTTCACCAAGGCTTCGATCTCGCCCAATAGGCGCATGATCTCGGCCTCGTGGCTGCGCATCGAGGCGATCAGATCCTTCGGATCGGCGTGCTCCAGGCCGGCCTTGGCATGAGGGTTCTTGAGGTCCAGGTTGTAGATCGGCCAGTACAGCGCGTCGCCATCGGCCTGCGCGCCCTTGGCGGATTGTTCGTGAGCTTGCTGCCCGGCCTTTAGAGTTCTCAACTGCTCCCGCAGTGCGACTTTATGGTCATTCGCTGCCGATTGGAGTGTCTGCTCCATCTCGCGGATCGGTTTGCCCAGCGCGAGGGCTGCCTGGCGTTCCCTCGCCGCCCGTTGCCAGTGCGGTGTGGCCGCTTCAAAGGCAGCAGCGCGCCTGGCGGCAAAGTCCACCTTCCAGGCGTGCGGCCCTTCCTGGCGGTCATTCCACCAGGCCAGTGCCGGGGCGAATTCCTCGAACTGCAACGCGGCGGTCTTGCTGTACTTCTTGCGACCTTCGGGTAGCGGCAGTTCGTAATACCAGATGGTGTCGGTGGGACCTCCACGTTCGAAAAACAGCAGGTTGGCCGGGATGTCGGTGTATGGCGCGAAGACGCCTTGCGGCAGGCGCACGATGGTGTGCAGGCGGAACTCCTTGAGCATCTCTTCCTTGATGACGGCGCTGATGCCGTCACCAAACAGGGCGCCGTTGGGCACGACCACGGCGGCACGGCCACCGCGGGCGGCAGGCTTGCCAGCGGGCACCGGGGCACCCGCCACACGCAGCTTGCGCATGATGTATTGCAGGAACAGCAGCGCGGTTTCCGCCGTTTGCATGTTCGGTGGAAAATTCGCCTTGATGCCGGCTTCTTCTTCCCCTCCGAAGGGCGGGTTGGTGAGGATGACATCCACACGCTCGCTGTGGCCGATCTCGGTGATCCGGCGCTCCAGCGTGTTGCCGTAGGTGATCTGCGGTGCCTCCAGGCCGTGCAGCAGCAGGTTCATCTGCACCAGCATGTAGGGCAGCGGCTTGGCCTCCTGTCCGAAGAGGGTTTCCCGTTGCAGCCTGCGCCATTCATCTGGCGTGGTGACCTGTGCGGCAATGTGGTCGTAGGCCCCGACCAAAAAACCACCGGTACCACAGGCCGGATCGAGCACGGTTTCCCCGAGCTTCGGGTCACTCACCTGGACCATGAAACGAACGACCGGTCGCGGGGTGTAGAACTCCCCCGAGTCTCCGGCCGCATCGCGCATCTCGCGCAGCATCGATTCGTAGAGATGCGACAGGGTGTGGATCTCTTCGCTGCTGCGAAAATGGATACCATTGATCTTGTTGAGGATGTCGCGCAGCAGGTAGCCGCTGACCATCCGGTTCTGCACACCCTTGAAGACGTTGGCCACCACCTCGCGCTGGCTACCCTTCTCTCCAACACCTGCCAGATCGCGCAAATAAGAGCACAGCCCTTTGCCCACTTTCCCATCGGCACGTACGGTGAATTCCTGGCTGATGAACGCCAGCAATTCATCCCCATTGATGCCGTCTTCCCTCGCTGCCCAGTCCCGCCAGCGATACGGCGCTTCGATGATCGGCTGGTAGCGCTTGCCATCGAGATCGGCTTCTTCTTCGTGGGCAATTTCGAGATCGTCAAGGAACTTGAGGAACATCACCCAGGTGAGCAGCGGCAGACGATCGACATCGCCGTTCAATCCCTTGTCCTTGCGCAGGATCTGGCGAGCGGAGCCGATCAGCGACGACAGGTTCTCGCGGGTGGTGAGCGGTGCTCGGGTTCTTCGGGGTGTTCTGGCTTTGGGGGCGGTTGACAGAGGCATTCAGTCGGGGCTTTTCATTGGTAAAGGGCGGCCTGAAGTCCTGACACGGCTTCCCGAAGGCCGCGCATGCCGCCGAAGTGGCGACGGGCGATCTCGGAGGGCGTGCCGAAGCGGTCGAAGGGCGTGACCTTCATCAGTTCGGAGAGGGTGTTGAATTGGAGGATACCGCGATCGATGTACCTGTCGATCAGCAGCGAGAGGACTTCGCGGGCAGTCTCGCTGTATGGGCCGAAGAAGTCAGGCGCGGCCTGGCGCGCGCGTTTCGCCCGCTCGCGGCGGGTCAGCAAGGGCGTATTCCAGGCCAGATGGCACAACAGGTCGAATGGGTCGGCGTCGGGCTGATTGGCGCTCACCGCGAGTTCCTCGAAGCTAATGCCACGCTCGCTCAGTTCCCGGAGAACTTCGCCACGGGTATCGGGATTGGCCCACGCGGATTGCAGATCGGCGCGCTCAGGGTACAGCGACCGGACGGTACGTCCGGAGTACTCGGTGTAACGTACGACCTGCAACTTCTTGCCGTCGGTGTCCAGATCGTAGACGAGATGGCCGATGATCTCGACTTCGCCGCCGTCGACATAGAACTTGCGCGGCTCGTCAGAGGGCTCGGTCAGGATGGCGCAGTTGCCGTCCTCGCCATCGTTGGTTTCCACGCGGTATTCCCCTTGGGGCTCGGCAACGAGCGGCGGAGTTTCGACGTGGGTGTCGAGCGTTTCGCCGCTCCCATCGATGGTGACTTCCTCGATACGTGCCGGCTCGCCGTCGAAATCAGGGTCTGCGAAGTGGCGGGTGGCGGTGCCGGTAAAATCGATGATGACGAAGTATTCCTTGCCGTAATCGACCTTCAGACGCGTTCCACGGCCAATGATCTGCTTGAACTCCGTGTGCGAACCGACGACGCGCGCCAGAGCGACGTACTTCACCATCTCGGCATTGACGCCGGTGGTCAGCAATTGAGAAGTGGTGAGGAGCACCGGGGTCGGTCGGTCAACATCCTGAAAGTGCGCCAGATGGGTCAGGCCGATGGCTCCCTCGTCTGCAGTCACCCGGCAGACGTAGTCAGGATACTGACTGACGAGGTCGCTGTTGAGGTTCAGCAGTTCTTGCCGAATTTCGGCCGCGTGTTCCTGGTCGACGCAGAAAACAATCGTCTTTGCGAAACGGTCCGTACCCTTGAGGAAATCGGTCAGGTGCTGGGCAATCGCTCGGGTGCGCGCGCGCAGTGCCACGACACGCTCGAAATCCTTCGTCTGGTATTCCTCGTCAGGCACCTTGCGGCCGTAGCGGTCGAGCTCGTTCCTTGACGGACGCCAGCCGGCGGCATCGACGCTGGTGATCACCCGATGCACACGATAAGGCGCGAGGAAGCCGTCCTCGATCCCCTGGCGCAGGCTGTAGGTGTAGACCGGGTTGCCGAAATACTGGTAGGTATCACGCGTCTCATCTCGCAGTGGCGTCGCTGTCATGCCGAACTGGACGGCAGGCGCGAAGTAGTCGAGAACGACTCGCCAACTGCTGTCGTCGCGACTCGATCCGCGATGACATTCATCGATGATGATCAGATCGAAAAAATCGGGCCGGTACTGGCGAAAGATATCCTCGCTGGCGGTGGTCAGCGCCTGATAGATGCCGAAGTACAAGTCGCGGCTTTTGCTGACATCGTTACCCGAAATTTTGTGGCGAGCCTCGCCGAAGGGCGCGAACATCTTGGCCATCGGATCGTCGACGAGAATGTTGCGGTCGGCCAGGAATAGTATCTTGGGGCGGCGGTACTCGCCAGTCCGGTTCCAGCGACTGTTCCACAGCTTCCAGCAAATCTGGAAAGCGACACAGGTCTTGCCGGTACCCGTGGCAAGAGTAGCCAGGATGCGCGTATCTCCGAGCAGAATCGCTTCGGTGACCCGATGGATGGCGATCTGCTGATAGTAGCGCGGCACCTTTCCCGAAACGAGATTGAACGGCTCCAGCAGATGTGCGGTGGCAGACTCTGGCATCTGTGAGGCAGCGGTCAGACGTTGCCACAGTTCGGCTGGCGTTGCGAAGCGCTCGACCTCGCGCTCGCTGCCAGTGATGTAGTCAATCTCGATGATGCGCTGACCGTTGGTCGCGTAGGCAAACTTCAGTCCGAGCATCTCGGCGGATTCGCGGGCCTGTTGCACGCCGGTTTCGACGGCCAGGCCAACGGCCTTCGCTTCCACGATAGCCAGCGGGTAATCACGCCGGTAGTACAGGAGATAGTCGGCACGCCTCTGCTTGCCGCGCCGAACCCGACCGCCGGTGACGATGATCCGTCCGTCGGTGAAGCTGCGCTGTTCGCCAATGGCGTGTGGTTCGATCGACCAACCGGCCTCGACGAGCCGAGGGGTGACATATTCGCGGCAGGTGTCCGCTTCGGTCAGAACGCCGGCGTGTGCTGGAGGCGTCGTCATTGGCCGCCAAGCTCTGGTATCTGCATGATTTCGGCGATTTTTGTTGTTGTGCGGCAGTCATTATCGCACTACAAGAGCGCACCAGATGAGCCTCTTTTCGCGATGGCATACCCCACGAAACCAAAGCATACGCCAACGCGAAACCCGCCGATCCTCTAAATAATCCAAGCAAAAACAACAGCTTGAAAAATCCGTACTAAATTTCCGAAGTCAGGAGGTTTCGAGAGAAACGGCCCGTAAGACGCCAAAATCGGTCAGATATGACATTTGTGGGGGTGGCGAAGTCAGGAGGTATAAACGAAAAACCCCGCAAAACAAGGCGTTGAGCGGGGTGTTCGTTTTTGGTGCAGACAGTTTGCAGCCGGTGTCCTGGCGGCAACAAGGAATGTGAACAGTTGGTGCGGATGGGCATTTGTTCTTATAAAAATAGCCAGTTACGATTCCCTACGAATCCGTCTTCCGGGTATCAGAACTTCCCATGGAAACGGACCGGGCAACCAATTCTCCGTAGCCAACGCGTTTTCCTCGCTTGCCGAAGCTCACTGATTGACTGTTCCCTCCGGTAGAATACGGGCGTGACCAATTTCGAGCCCATCACGGCTATCCTTGCCGGCTCGCCCGAGATCGCTTCCATGGATATCGAGGCAACCATATCGATGTTTTTCGCCGGGGATGGGACAAGTTCGGTCGTGCCATGACGGCCAGTACCAGTTGCTTGGCCACTCCCTCAGACGCACATCGTCAGCGAGCGATATCACGATGACCCTGGACGAACAGCGCTGGCAGAAAAAGCTCGCCAGGAAACGCAAAGGTCAAAGTGGCAAGAGGCCGTTGCCTACCCGTAGCGGGGCGAACTCTGCGGCAAGTGCGGCGCAACGACCGATCCACGCTTCAGTAGTGGCCAAGAGCCTCTTTGAAAAGGGTATTGGTATGGCGGCAGTCGCCCGGGCGCTTCCTAACGGTGACGTGGCGTTGGCCGCTTTTCTGGTGGACGTCTACTGTCTGGGCGTAAAGGATGCCTTTTATCGCGTCGTATCACCAGACCAATTTGCGGAATTCGTCCACCGCTTCGACTTCGAAGACATCCATCCAAGCTGCCTGCGCAAGCTCGTGGAGGGCGTCGTCGCCTATGCCCGAGATCTTGGCTTCGCACCGCATCCCGACTACACCGGTGCCGCTGCGCTCTTCGGGACCACCGAGGCGACCGCGTGTCCCGTGCGCTACACCTACGGCAAGGAAGGCAAGCCACTTTACGTGAGCGGACCTGACGACACGCCGGCTCAGTCTCAGCGCATCCTGGAAGCACTGACGCGACGGCTGGGTCCGAAGGGGTTCCACTTCGTTACGGCGGTCGATACCCCCGAGGTGATCTCTGCGCAGGAAGCGTCCGAGCCCGTGACCTTGTATAGCTACGAGATCACCGAGGAACCAATGCCCGACGCTGCGTTCGACCGACTTCCGGCTGAGGTGCAGGAACGGATCAACGGGCTGTACGAAAAAGTGCTAAAGCCACGACCAAGACAGGCCTTGGCTGACGTGAAAGAGCTGATCGAGCAGTATCCCGAAATCGCGCAGCTCCACAACTACTTGTACGCCGCTTATTTCAACATGGGTGAGCATGCCGAGGCCGCACGCGTGATGCAGGATACTGTGCATCGCTTTCCCGACTATTTGTTCGGCCGCATCGCCTGGGCAGAAGAATGTCTGAAGCGCGGCGAGGCCGCAAAAATTGCTGAGATCTTTGCGGGGAAGTTCGATCTCAAGCTGCTCTACCCGGATCGCGTGCGCTTCCACATCTCTGAGGTATTAGGCTTCCACAGCATTGTGGCGCGTTACTTTCATGCCCAAGGTGACCGCGATCAGGCCCAGAGGTCTTATGATCTGATGTGTCAGGTTGCCCCGAAGCACCCGAGTACACAGCTTGTCAGGCGCATCCTCCACCCTTCACGGCTTGCATCGTGGCTGCGAGACAAGCTGCGGCGAAATCCGAGTGCTTGAGCATGGGTTTGGCTGGTCGGTGAACTTGCCTAGATCCGTTTCCGCGCAGATCACAGCGGGAAATTCCAGGAAAGTCACCGGTAATGGCCTTTCCCCACATCCCACCAACCAGACATTTCGCGATGGCGTACCCCACAAACCAAAACATACGCCATCGCGAAACCCGCCAAGACCACTTGAAATCTCAATCAAAAACAACAGCTTGAAAAATCCGTACTAAATTTCCGAAGTCAGGAGGTTTCGAGAGAAACGGCCTGTAAGACGCCAAAATCCGTCAGACATGACATTTGTGGGGTGGGCGAAGTCAGGAGCTATAAACGAAAAACCCCGCAAAACAAGGCGTTGAGCGGGGTGTTCGTTTTAGGTGCAGACAGTTTGTTGCCAGTGTCCTGGCGGAGAGGGAGGGATTCGAACCCTCGGTAGGCTCACACCTACGCCTGATTTCGAGTCAGGTACATTCGGCCACTCTGCCACCTCTCCGACGGGCGCAAATATTAGCACAACCTGGCGGGAGCATGCACGGTGACGACATTTTCCTTGTGAAAAGCCTCCCTGACGTCACCGCGTCATTCCCCACCACTGCCAAAGATGGACAAGGAGCAGGTCACGCCTTGCTCAGCCAGCGCTGATCCGTTCCATGCCATTCAAATAAGGACGCAGTACTGGTGGAACGCTGATGCTGCCGTCGGTGTTCTGGAAGTTTTCCATCAACGCCACCAAGGTGCGCCCAACGGCAAGTCCGGAACCATTGAGGGTATGCACCAGTTCGGTTTTGTTGCGCTCGTTGCGGTAACGCGCCTGCATGCGCCTGGCCTGAAATGCCTCGAAGTTGGAGCACGAGGAGATCTCGCGGTAAGCCTTCTGTGCCGGCAGCCAGACCTCGAGGTCATAGGTCTTGGCTGAAGAGAAGCCGATGTCGCCGGTACACAACGCCACGCGCCGATAAGGCAGATCGAGCATTTCGAGAATGGCTTCGGCATGGCCGGTGAGTTCTTCGTGCGCCGCCAGCGAATCCCCGGCGGCCACGATCTGCACCAGCTCGACCTTGTCGAACTGGTGCTGGCGGATCATGCCGCGCGTGTCTCGACCGTATGAACCCGCTTCCGAGCGAAAACACGGGGTGTGACAGACGAACTTCAGCGGCAACTCCGCCGCCGCAAGGATGGCGTCGCGCACAATGTTGGTGACCGGAACCTCGGCCGTGGGAATCAGGTACAGCGGTTCTGCGTCGGCGCGCAGGACCTTGAACAAATCCTCCTCGAACTTCGGCAACTGCCCGGTACCCAGGAGGCTGGCCGCGTTGACCAGGTACGGCGCGTAGACTTCGGTGTAGCCATGCTGCGCGGTATGCGTATCGAGCATGAACTGAGCGAGCACGCGATGCAAACGGGCAAGTTGCCCCTTCATCAGCGAAAAACGCGTGCCGGCGATCTTCGCGGCAGTAGCGAAATCAAGCTGGCCCAAGGCCTCACCGAGGTCAACGTGATCCTTCACCGCGAAGGCAAAGCTGCGCGGCGCGCCCCAGCGCTTCACCTCGACGTTGTCGACATCCGAACGGCCCACCGGAACGCTGTCTTGCGGCAGATTCGGAAGCACCGCCAGAAACGCATCGAGTTCATTGAGCAACTCGCCCAGGCGAACTTCATTGGCTTCGAGCTCGTTCTTGATCGCCGCCACCTGATCCATGACGGCCGCGGCGTCTTCGCCGCGGCCCTTGAGCATGCCGACTTGTCTGGAGAGGCTGTTGCGCCCGGCCTGCAACTCCTGCGTGCGCGTCTGCAGGAACTTGCGCTCGTTTTCGAGCCGCTGAAAGGTCGATCGGTCAAGCGTGAAGCCGCGCGTTGCCAGTCTGTCGGCAATCGCGTCAAGGTTGTTGCGCAGCAGTTGTATGTCGAGCATGCCTGGTCCTCAGTTTGGCGAATTCGCGGCGCCCCGCCAAGCTGCCGCCTAGTCCTTCTTGTCCCTTGCCTGGCGATCGAGCTCACGCAACTGCGCCAGTTTCTCGCCAATGCGGATTTCTAGGCCACGCGCGACCGGCCGATACCACTCGACCGCCGGCATGCCTTCCGGAAAATAGTTCTCGCCGGCCGCATAGGCATCGGCCTCGTCATGGGCGTAGCGGTAGTTTGCCCCGTAACCCAGGTTTTTCATCAGCCGCGTCGGCGCGTTACGCAGATGGACCGGCACGGGCCGCGACCCATCACCACTGATGAAGCTCCGCGCGGCATTATACGCGAGGTAGGCCGCGTTCGACTTGGCGGCCATGGCCATGTACAACACTGCATCGGCAAGTGCCAATTCGCCTTCGGGAGAGCCGAGACGTTCGTAGGTCTCGGCCGCGTCGAGTGCGATCCGTGCTGCCCGCGGGTCGGCAAGGCCGATGTCTTCCCAGGCCATGCGCACGATGCGACGCGCCAGATAACGTGGATCGGCGCCACCGTCAAGCATGCGGCAAAACCAGTACAACGCGGCATCCGGAGAGGATCCGCGAACCGCCTTGTGCAAAGCTGAAATCTGGTCGTGGAAGGCATCACCGCCCTTGTCGAAGCGACGCAGGCTCTGCGCCAGGGATCGCTCAATGAAAGCCCCGTCGACACTGCGCACCTGCGCTGTCGCAGTGGCCGTGCCGATCTGTTCGATGAGATTGAGCAGCCGCCGGGCGTCGCCGTCGGCAAGGCCAATCAGGCGCGCGCGCGCATCGTCGTCGAAGCTCAAGGCCGGCAGGATCTGCCCGCAAACTCGTTCGAAGAGGCGCGCCATTTCTACCGACGAGAGCGGGTGCAGCACGTAAACCGATGCCCGCGAGAGCAGCGCCGAATTGACCTCGAAAGACGGGTTTTCTGTCGTCGCACCGACAAAAGTCAGCAGCCCGGCCTCGACATAAGGCAAAAAAGCGTCCTGCTGGGCCTTGTTGAAACGATGCACTTCATCGACGAAGAGAATCGTTCGACGGCCATGGTGAGCGCGCGTCATTTCGGCGCGTGCCACGGCCTCACGGATCTCCTTGACCCCGGAGAAGACCGCCGAGAGGGCAATGAAATCGGCAGCAAAGGCATCCGCCATCAGGCGCGCCAGGGTTGTCTTGCCCACCCCCGGCGGCCCCCACAGGATCATGCTGTGCAACTGCCCCGAGGCGAATGCCATCGCCAGCGGCTTTCCCGGACCGAGCAGATGCTCCTGTCCGATCACTTCCGCCAAACTTCTCGGCCGCAGCCGCTCGGCAAGTGGTGCGTCCGTAGGCCTCTCGGCAAAAAGGTCAGACATCCCGGTTCTCGTCAATCGGCTTGGGTAGCCCGTTGGTTCGTGCCTGGGCACCCAACGGCCGGCATGCTAACCGCTTTTGCCCTTCCTTTTGGCCGAGGTCCACGCCCGGGAAAGCCGACGGCGCCGCGATCCATCGCATTGACCGTGACCGTGACCGTGACCGTGACATTGCGCACGGACGACCGAGTCGGCCCAAGGTATTGTTCGCCCATCGCTTGACGTTTGGCAATGGGCATTTTCTTCTGGTAGGTAACAAACGGCACCTCGTCGCGGGTGTCCTGCTCGGGTTGGCGCCGATGGAACGGGTGCCGACGTCGTAGTGGAAGTTCAAGCAGGGTCGCCTCGAACCCTGCGGAAAAACGAAATCCGAGCATTAGACCGGGTGCAATGCCCGGTCTTTTTTTGCTCATGTTTCACGGGGTTCCCGACCAGGGATAGGGGGCTGGTGTGCGTCGAGGACGGACTGCTCGAGTTCGGTAAACGCTTCGGCCACGTAGCCGCTCAAACGCTCGAGATTCGGCAGTTCGTCAGTCGCAATCAAACCGAAGAACAGTTGCCCGGCGTAGCTGAACAAGGTGATGTTGAGCAGGTTGCCGGCCGGCAGGGTACTGATTGGATGCAGCTCCTCAAGGCGAGCGCCCTTGATATAGAGGGATTCACGCGGACCCGGCACGTTCGAGACCAGCGTGTTGCCAGTCGGCGGCAGGTGGTTGCTGAGCTTCAGCATTTCTGCGAGTTGTCCGACCACACCGGTAATCAGCGTGTAGGACTCGATCGCCTCGGGAGCGACACTGTCGATCATGGTGCGCACATTGCGCAGCGAGAAGCCGATGTTGCGCAGGCGGACATAGGGATCATCGGTCGGCGGCGAAAGTTCGACCTGGATAATCCCGATCTTGTTGCCGGCACCCTGGTCGCCCTCCTTGCGCAGGTTGACCGGCATCTGAATCGTGATCGGCCGCTGCAGGTCGACGCCCTCGTCGCGCAGGTAGCGGCGCAAGGCGCCGTCCAGGCACGTCAGCGCGACATGGTTCAGCGTCGACCGGGTCCTGGTACGTATCAGGTTGACCCTGTCCATGCTCACGCTGGCCGTCGCAAACTGGCGGCCAGCCGTGACCTGTCCGGTCAAGGGCGTATTGCCATCGGCCACGAAGGGCAGCGAAATGGCATTCTTGGTGAGTTTGATGCTTTCCAGCAACAGCATCGCCGCCAGCCGCCCAATCCCGAGCACACGCTTGCCGGCCCCAGCCAGGTTGGCCAGCAGCGACTGCGCCATTTTCTCGTTGAGCCGCTTCTCGCTGCGGTGGCCAAGCGCATGCCTGACCGACCAGATCGGTTTCAGTTCCAGATCGTCGGCCCGCGGAGACAGCGAATCGACGGCCCAGCGCATCATGGTCACGCCGTCGGCGCTGGCATGATGCGTCTTGACGTATACCGCAAAACGCCCTTCGCTGAGTCCATCGATGACATGCATCTCCCACAGCGGCCTCGACCGGTCGAGCATCGGCTGATGCAGGTCCGCTACCAGCCGGTACAGTTCCGGCCGTCCGTTCTTGCCGCGCGGCAGCTTGTGATAGAACACGTGCTGCTGCAGGTCAACCGACTCGCAGTCCCGCCAGGTGGGCATGGTCGTCAGCGAAAAGTGAATCAAGCGGTTGAAAGGCGCCTGAACGTCGGTGAAGGTGAGAAACTCCCGGTACAGATCGGCCGCAAAACCAGGCTTCGATCTGGGCGGGCGCTTGCAGATCATCAGGCCACCCACGTGCTTCGGGCTCGCTTCCGACTCGGCGATGAAGAAAGCGACGTCCAGCAAGGAGAGTTTGTGCATCCGCGTTCCTTTCGTCCTGCGTGTGTTGTGCTGCCAACGGACGCCTGCACGCCCACGCCGGGAACTGCCCTGCACCCTGTCGGGGCATGCGGCATGCTCGGCGCAGTCGACTCGAATTGCCGACGATCGCAGGCTCTGCTGCCACAGTGTTGTAAGGATACCGCATCGCGCGCGCGACGTTCTAGAGGAAAACACTCAGGCTTTTAGTGTGTGTCCTCTAGAGCTTGTCGATAGACTTGCTTTCGGTGGCTGTTCAAGCAGCCGCAAGACCTTTCAGATTCAGTCGGATAAAGGAGAAACAAATGAGCAAGACACTCACAGCGTTGGTCGATCGGGTTGGCAACGAGCAGTTGCTGACAAAACCGCTGGAATCTGCACGCAAATTCTGGCTTTTTGGCCTTGGCGCCTATTCGCTGGCCTGCAAGAGCGGTGCGCGGACTGTCGAAACGCTGGTACAACAGGGCAAGGCCTTCGAACCCAAGGCGCGCCAGCAGATCGCGGAGAAATCGGCCGAGTTGCTGAGCAGCGCCAGCGGCAAATTCCAGCGCGGAGAAGAACTCGTCAAGGAACGCCTCATCCGGCCACTGGATTTCCTTGTCGTGGCCAGCAAGCGCGATGTCGAACTGCTCACCATGCGCGTGATTCAACTGAGTGCCGAAGTGCGTAGCCTGGCCGGAGGCAAGACCAAACCGATCGCCAAACCATTGAGCAAACCATCGAGCAAGCCGGCGGCCAGGGTGGCAGCCAAGCCGGAGGCGAAACCGGCGGCGGCTGATGTATCGCCGATGATGGCCACCGCTGCCTGACGACCGTCATCCGCGGGCAAGGAGGGCGATGCGAGGCCGCTCCGCGGCCTCCGAGCGAGCAGGCATCACGCCGGCTGAAGCGCACCACAGGGCTGGCCCGGCGCACATCGGTCCACGTGGCAAAAGGGCGACCGGCGCCGGGTTATTCCTCGGCCACGGTCGCCGCCTCGCTACACAACCACCGACGGAAGGCATTGACGATCGGCCGGTCAGCAATGGCTTCCGGCGCTACCAGGTAGTAGGCCTGTGTGCGGCGGATGACGATGTCGAAAGGCACCACCAGGCGTCCGGCCGTGACCTCGGCCTCGATCAGCGGCTTCGAGGCGATCGCCACCCCCACGCCGTCGATCGCTGCCGAAAGGACCAGTCCAGGATCGCTGAAATGCGTTCCGGCGTCCGGATTGATGCCGCTGACCCCGGCCACCTGCAGCCATTCGGCCCAGGTCGGGCGATCCAGCAACTCCATGATCGATTCGTCATGCAGAAGGTTGTGTCGGCGCAGGTCGCTGGGTTCGTTGAGCGGTCGCATCCCCAACAACAGCCGTGGACTGCAGACCACGGCATAGGCCGGAGCGAATAGCCGATCGACACGGCAACCGTCGTACTGTCCGTGGCCGAAACGGATGAATACCTCGGCTTCGTCGTCACGAACGTCGATCCCCTCCAGGCCCGATACGCCGGAAACATCGCGCGCATCGATGGTGTCCAGCGACGCCGCCATGTGCAGTTGTATCTCCGGATGAGCGGCAGTGAAAGCAGGCAGGTGGCGGATCAACCAGCGGTTGGCGAACGCTGGTGGCGAGGTCACCAGCAGGCGCCCGCCGGCATCGTGCTGTCGCGTGCTCTCGATCGCCGCGGCAAAGCACTCCAGACCCTCACGCACTTTCGGCAACATCGCCCGGCCCTCGCGCGTCAGTTCCAGCGCCCGCGTCAGTCGGCGGAAAAGGTAAAAGCCCAGATACTCCTCAAGGCCCCGGATCTGGTGACTGATGGCTGTGGGCGTCACGGACAGTTCCTCGCCCGCGTCCTTGAAACTGAGGTGGCGAGCCGCCGCTTCGAAGGCACGCAGGGCGTTGAGAGGGGGCAGACGGTAAGTCATATGGATGAGATATTCTCACGCATCGGCTGACAATTGATCATTTGCCCGCACGTCTCCCAGGAAATACAGTGACGATGCACTCTCGGGAACCGAGAACAACCCAAGGAAGAAGCAAATGAATACCGACCTCAAACGCGAAGAAATCATGATGATCGTTGAGCGCGCACGTTACCAGCGCAGCATCGCCGCAGGCGAAGTCACTGCCGTCAGCCTCCGCAAGACGCTGGCCTGGCTGGCAAAGTGGACCGACAGGTTCCTGCATGCTCTGCTGATGTCGCCCACCGCGAACCACTGAAAACGCCGAACCGAGTCGTCCAGGGCTGCCCCACAAGAGATCGACCCACCCCCGCTTGCATCAAAACAGAGGACAATCGAGCAGCGTCGCAGGTTCTGCCTCCTGGAATCCCAGGCGCGAGCAACATTTCCTCTGCAATCCTCCGATACAGGCCAGACCATGCCCAGAATCCAGATCGACCTGCCCGAGAACTTTGCCTTTTCCACCGAAATCACGCTCTATCTGAGCCACATGAATTACGCCGGTCACCTCGACAACGCAGCGCTGTTGGCCGTGGTTTCCGAGACCCGGGCGCGATTCTTCCAGTCGCTCGGGTATACCGAACTGGATGTCGAAGGACTGGGCATCGTCATTGCGGACGCGGCGCTGCAGTACAAGTCGGAAGCGTTTCACGGCGAGGTGATGGTCGTACAGATGACGGCCCGGGATTTCGGCAGCAAGGGCTGCGACCTGCTATGGTGCATGCGTGAGAAATCGAGTCAACGCGAGGTCGCACGCGGCAAGACCGGCATTGTTTTCTACGATTACGGCGTACGCAAGGTGGCTGCCGTACCCGAAAGCTTTCGCGCGCGCGCAGCATCCTGAAGACCCGGCAACAAGTCCCTGCGCATGGGGCTACTGCAACTGCCGGAAACGCCGTCTAAACCGGCGCATGCGCACGCGCCAGGCGCCGCTGCAAATTCTGGACCTGCTTTAACGATTCCTTCAGGATCAGGCGGTCCAGTTCGTGCAGATCGTCGGGATCAATTCGGTTACAGTCGGATCCGGCGCCGCCGCACATCTGGTGCTCGAGCCGGAGACGCTGAATGTGATGAAAGGCGTCGACCAGCGCCGCCAACTCCTCCGCTGCCATCCCCATCTTCTCGCCGCTGACGCGTAGCCGCTCGACCGTATTGGTATCCGGTATCCGGCTTGCCAGGGCATGGATGCGTGCAGCGTCTACGAAGGGTCGCGAGCCGTGCTTCTTGAGATCGATGGTATGCGGAAAAGCCTTGTCCCGATCATAGCGGAAGCCATTCCACCAGTTGAGCGGCGACTCCCAGTTGAGCGTGTTCTCGACCATCGCGCGCAGGAAGATCGGGTACGACGACGCTCTGGCCAGCAACCAGGCACGCAATTCATTGACCAGCGACTCCTGTCCATAAAGCGCGCGAAAGTCGAAGAAGATGCTCGAATTGAGGAGCGCCTCGGGTTGTGGTGACTCCAGCCAGCCGGAAAAGGCACTCCGCCACTCACTGGTGGATAGACACCACTGCGGATTGCTGGCCATGATGTTGCCTTTGCACAGCGGGAAACCACAAGCATCGAGTGCCTCATTGACCGCCCGGGCAAAGGGCAGGAACGCCGTGCGCAGGCTGCTCGCCTGTGCATCCGATTCAGCAGCAAAGATCAGCCCGTTGTCCTGGTCGGTGGCCAGCGTCTGCTCAAGCCTGCCTTCCGAGCCAAACACCAGCCAGCACCAGGGTACGTAAGGGAGATCGAACTGGCCGGCAACCATTTCGATGACCTGCAGCGTCAGCAAATCGTTGAGCGACGAAAGGCGATGGCAGAGCGCTTCGGCATTCACTCGCTCGGCGACCAAGCGGACCACAAAGCGACGAACTTCGCTCGCCAGACCAACCAGCGTACGCAGATCGCGTGCCGCCAGGATCGCCTGCACCAGGTCTGTGCTCTGCGCACCCGGCAGCGTATAGAGATCGTTCTGCGAGACGAGATCGAAGTAACTGCCGTCGGCTTCAGTGAGGACCAGATGACGCACGCCGCGCCTGACCATTACCACGCTGGCCTGATGAACGGTGCCGTCAGCGGGCAAGGTAATCAGGCCACTGGTCATCACCGCGGCGATCGGTGCCTGCAGGTCGCCGCCCTCGATCGCAATGCGGCGCACCACATCCGGCAGGGTCATGATGCCCAGCGGCACCCGGGTGTTCTCGTCGAGCACGACCACGGAGTCAGCCCGCATGCGGTCGAGCAGCAGCAGCGCCTCGCGCACGCTGACCGCTGGACCAACCGTGAGCGCTCGCCCGCGCACCAGACTGCGCAGCGCGACATACGGCGAGAACGATGCCGCCCGTATTGCCGATTCAGTATTTGAGTCGGGCATGGAAAGTTCTCTGACTGGCTTCGCGTGCCTGCCGCAGGGTCGTGATGCCCATCTCCGCGAGCAGGGGCAGCATCTTCAGGAAAACTTCGCCAGTCACCATCGCATCGCCAAGTGCCGTGTGGCGCCCGAAAACCGACACCCCGAGGCGTTCGGCGATCGCTTCCAGGCGATGGCTGGTCTGGTTGGGATGGATTACGGCCGAAAGCAGGAAGGTGTCGAGCACCGGTTGCTCGAAACGCACCCCGGTCTGTTCTTCCTTCAATTGCAGGAACCGCATGTCGAAAGCGGCGTTGTGCCCAACCAGAACCGTGTCAGCGCAAAAGGCATGGAACTTCGGCAGGACAATCTCGATCGGCGGCTGCCCGACCAGCAGATCCGGGGTGATGCCGTGTATGGCGATTGACTGCGGCGAAAGTGGACGGCGCGGGTCTACGAGTTGATCGAGACACTCGTGGCGCAGCAGTCGACGATTGACGATGCGTGTCGCGCCGATCTGGATGATTTCGTCGCCTTCGGACGGCAACAGGCCGGTCGTTTCGGTATCGAATACGGTGTAGGACAGTTCCACGAGAGGCCGGTCGTCGAGTTCGTGGCTCGCGGCCGACCACAGGAAGATATCGAAATCATAGAACTCGGGACGTTCGCCCTCCGGTGCCGCCATGATCGCATGCGGCAGATCCTTCGGCGCCTCGGCGGCCGGCAACATCGTCCGAAAGAAAGCGCGATGCGACACCCGCTCGCGCTGAAACCAGATGTCGCCGTTACAGCGCTCTATCACATCGACGACGCTCAGCGGGGATATTTCGCCACCGCTGGTCATCGGATCCTGCAACCAGCTCATCGCCGTTTCGTTGTTCATGAACGTGCCCAGCCAGGACAGATCAAGCTGCGCCAATGACCCGCTGCGCGTCAGCGACAGACGCACCTCGCGCACCTCGTACTCGTCCTGCAGGCGCAGGGCCAGATAGCGCAAGGCTTGCAGAAGTCCGAAGCTGTCCACCCGCAGCCACAGGTCTTCATCGATATTCTCGCTCTTCACCGCCAGTACGCGACGCTCACTGGCACGCCGCTCGCCGATGCGCCGGGCGGCGACCGCGACGAGTTCTGCACCCAGGATCTCTTCCAGCAACCAGCGCTCGCGCAGATCGTTCGAGAAGGCCGCTGCCGCGTTCTCGAACTGTGCCGACAATGCCCGCGCCTCGTCACGGATGACGCCCAGAAACCGGTCGCGTTGCTGGCCAGGCATGTCGGAAAAATCGGAGAGCATTTCGCCTGCGGCACGGATGCTGCCCAGGGGCCCGCGACCGCCTTCGATCAGCGACTGAATCAGCGCATCGCGGCGCGCGTGCCGCTCGTTGGTACTGGTGACGTCTTCGAGCACGAGCACGAATCCGGTGATCGAAACAGCGCCCACGCGGGCGTGGTGCGGACCCTCGCCGCCAAGCACCGGCGACATGTGCGCGCGCAACAGGCGACCCGCGCGCGTCGCCGTAACGAACTGCGCCGATCCGAGCAGTCTCCGGCTATCCGCCGCCTCCGCCCCCTCGCGACTGGCCTGCTGCAGACGTTCGAGCGCATGCTCGATCAGTGCCCGGTCAAACACCGTGTAAATCGAACGTCCCAGACCGAGCAATTCGGCATTCCCGCCATCCGTACCGCTCGAAAGCTCCTGCCTGGCCCGCTGGTTATAAAGGAGTACCCGGCCATCGAGGTTGCAGACCACGACACTCTGGCTGAGGTCAGCCATCAACGCCGCCAGGCGGCTGCGCTCTTCCTCGAGGGAAGCACGCGCCTGGCGTATGCGCTCGGCGACATCCACTTCCAGTGCGTCGCGCACCGCCAGCACTTGATTGGCGGCCTGAACCAGGACTCGCAGTTCCTCTGCGCCATACTCGCCCAGCAACCGGAGACCACGATGCGCAGCCGTGGCCGCCAGCTCTTCCGCCATCCGCAAAGGAGCGCTGACGTAGAGCCCGTACAGGCTGTAGATCACCCAGCAACTCACGGCACACGCCGCCAGGGCCAGCACGACGAGAGCGACGATTCGCTCTTCGGAAGTCCTGCCGCCGCCGCTGGCGTCGGCTTCACTGGCCAGCATCAGGGCCGCTGTCGCGACCACCACCGCCAGCACGAACAGGCAGGCAGCGGCAACGGCAAGCAATAGCCGTCGGTTGGGTTTCATCGGCTACATTCCGAGGAGCTTGCGCACCTCGGCGAGCAGTTCCTTGGTCGAGAAAGGCTTGGTCATGTAGCCATCGGCGCCCAGCCCGAGCCCCTTGCTCACTTCCGTGTCGCGCCCCTTGGCCGTCAGCATCAGGATGCGCGTGCCACTCAAGTCGGGATCGGCACGCAAGGCCTGACAAACGTCGAAACCGTTCATCCTCGGCATCATGACGTCGAGGAGAACGAGATCCGGTCGTTCGGCACGCACCTTCGCCAGTGCCTCTTCACCGTCTCCGGCGACCAGCACCGCAAAGCCCTCGCGACGCAGAAGAAATTCGATCGAGATGACAATATTCTGCTCGTCGTCGGCAATCAGTATTTTTTTGCTCATCAACACTCCGATCGTGAATGAACTACGCCCAACAGTCGCAACTCCTGCAGTCCACGGAGCATGCGCGTCGTGACTCCTCTCCCGCCCCGGAAACCGGGCGAGTCACTGACTCTGTTTCCCCGGCAATGCAGCTACGCGCCCACGGCCACGGCGACTGCCTCCTCCCGTACCGTCGCGAATGGCAAGGTGAAGCGGAAGGTCGCCCCCTCCCCCGGAACACTTTCCACCCACAGCTTGCCACCAAAGTGTTCGACGATACGCCGGCTGATCGGCAGCCCGAGACCGGTACCCGCAGGCTTGGCGGTCATCGTATCGCCGACCTGGCGAAACTTCTCGAAAATCAGTTGCTGATCTTCCGCACGAATGCCGGGCCCATTGTCGGCCACACTGACTTCGAGTCCATCCGCCAGCTGCTGCAGCACGACACGAACACGTCCGCTACCTGGCGCCAGGAACTTTACCGCGTTCGAAAGCAGATTCAACATGACCTGAATCAGTCGATCGCGATCTGCGAGAATCAACGGCGGATTATCGGGCAGATCGAGTTCCACGTCCGCTCCTTTCTCACGAAACAGTTGACTGGTCGCGGCAATCGACTGCTCGATGACCTCCTTGAGGTCGAGTTCACAGCCATTCCAGTCGGCGCGTCCCGATTCGATCTTCGCCAGATCGAGTGTCTGATTGATCAATCGCGTCAGCCGCTCGGCCTCGCTGACGATCAGCCCGAGAAAACGTTCGCGATCCGCGAGGTGCATCCTGGGGTCGTCGCGCAGCAATTCCGAGAAGGCGCGAATCGATGTCAACGGCGTACGCAATTCGTGTGTCACCGAGGACATGATGTCGTCCTTGACGCGATCGAGTTCCTGCAGGCGCTCGTTGGCTTCCTGCAACTCCAGCGTGGCCGCCGTCAGCTCGCGCGATTTGCGCTCCAGTTCGCGGCTGTAGGTGCGCAACTGCGATGCTTCGTCGAGAATATGCATGACCTCTTCGATACTCAGCGGCTCCTCCTTGGCCACCGAGGCCACCATGACCCGCGCCGACGCACTGCCGATGGCGCCCGCCAGCAGCGATTCGGCGAACTGCACCAACTGCGCGTCGGCTTCGAGCATCACGCCATCTGCATGACCTCGCCGGCGTGCATAGGCGACGAACAGCGTTTGTGCCCGTGTCGGGCCGAGGAAGCGCCCGACCAGTTGCTGCAGGTCGCTCACTTTCGCTCGTCCGCGCCACAAGGCGGCCCCTACCGGACCGTTATTCTTCAGCGCGTCTACGAAAACCGTCGCCTGTGTCGCCTCGGCGACCATTGGCGGCCGCAGCAGCGAGACCCCGACATACGCGCCGATATTGGCGAAGAAACTCCAGAACAGGCAGTGGGATATTTCGTCGAAGCCGCCGAGACCGAACAATTGCTGGGGCCGCAAGAGTTCGACTCCGAACAGACCCAGCGTCAGGAACTCGTCCGGGAGCCAGCCCGACTTGGCAAACGACGGCAGCAGCAAGGTATAGGCCCAGACCAGGAAACCTGCCGCCAGGCCGGCCAGGGCACCGCCGCGCGTTCCGCCGCGCCAGTACATGCCGCCGATCATCGCCGGGGCAAACTGGGCCACCGCCGCGAAACTGATCAACCCGATGGCCACCAGGGCGTACGCTTCGCCGGCGAGCCTGAAGTAGAGGTAGCCCAGCAGCAGGATCAGGACGATCGCTCCGCGCCGGATACTGAGCAACACGCCGGAGAGATCCTTCGCTTCCTCGATCGCCAAGCGCTTGTGGCGCAGCAGCAAAGGCATCACCAGATCGTTGCAGACCATCGTAGACAGGGCAATGGTTTCGACGATCACCATGCCGGTCGCCGCCGACAGGCCCCCGATGAACACCAACAGCGCCAGTCCCTCCTGGCGCTGCGACATCGGCAGGGTCAGGACGAAGGTATCGGCGTCGACCCCCTGCCCGGCAAAATGCAGCAGCCCGCCAAGCGCGATCGGCAGCACGAAAATATTGATCAGCAGCAAATACAGTGGAAACAGCCAGGCGGCACGCTTCAGGTGCGCCTCGTTGACATTTTCGACCACCGCGACCTGGAACTGGCGCGGCAGGAAGAGAACCGCCATGCCGGAAAGTACGATCAGCGAAAACCAGCCGGTATAACCGGCGCCCGACGGAATCGCGCTCGCCAGATGGCGCAGCTCGGGGTTGGTGGTGATGTGCTCGAAGATGTCGCCGAACCCATCGTAAAGGCCGTAGGTCACGAACCCGCCGACGGCCAGGAAGGCCACCAGTTTGACTCCGGATTCCAGCGCAATCGCCGCCACCATGCCTTCATGGCGTTCGGTGGCATCCAGGTGCCGGGTGCCGAAGACAATTGTGAACGCCGCCAGGATCAGGGCGATGTAGAAGCTCATGTCGGCGGCCACCGACATCGTCGCACTGCGGTCCGGCATCACGATGTCCGGGTAGCTGAGCAACAGGCTGACGCTGCTGGAGACCGCCTTGAGTTGCAGGGCGATGTACGGAATGATGCCGACGACGGCAATGATGGTGACCAGGCCACCGAGGAGATGGCTCTTGCCGTAACGCGAGGAGATGAAATCGGCAATCGACGTAATGCGATTGGCCTTGACGATGCGAATCATCTTGAGCAGCAGGAACCAGCCGAGGGCCATGACCAGCGTTGGGCCCAGGTAGACCGGCAGAAAACCGATTCCCGATACCGCGGCGCGCCCGACACTGCCGTAGAAGGTCCAGGTCGTGCAGTAAACAGCCATCGACAGGGCGTAGATGGTCGGGCTGGCAATGATCGACTTGCCCTGATCGGCGCGCTTGTCGCCCCACCAGGCTACGGCAAACAGCAAGCCGAGATAGCCCAGCGAGACGGCGATGACGACTGGCGCTTCAAGCATCGTCAGGGCAGCCTATTTGAAACGACGTTCGACGGCCCACGCCATCACCGCGATCACGGCCGCCCAGGCGAAAAAGACATAGGCGAAGACCAGCGGAATGCCGAAGATCTGCGTGTGCCGATCGAACAGGGAAAGCAGCGGATAATTGAACAGCACGCAGCCAATCAGGAAAGCCGCTACCAGTCGGTCACCAGCGAGTACCCTGCGATGCATGTCACCCTCCCGTTCGAAAGTGATCGCCCCCGGCAGCCGTGCGGCTCCCTGATCATGGCCATCGTCACACCGCCATCGTCAGCAACGGGATTACTGGCCGTTACCCGTCGGCGTACAAACCCACCCCCATGATCCGCTCCGCTCGCTCCCGACAGCCACGCTTTTCCGGGTACGCCTGCCAAGACAACGCATGCGAGACCGGGTGCTACGCCCGCATTGTCTTCAATCGGCCCGAGCGACGCAATGCCTTTGACCCCAAACCCCTCAACAACCGAGTCAGCTTCGAACACCACGGCCAGATTCTACTGTCGATAATGGCACAAGTGGTTCCAGACAAATCCTCCGCTGAAAAAGTCCGGCGACCTCGGCGTTGTGTTCGTCGATGTCGTCGGGAACCTCAAATGGTAGCCCGACGACCCACCGACATCGTGCCAATCTTCGGGAATAGGCGCTGCAGCGCAAGCCACGCCTCATAAAAAAACGCCACCGAACTGCCCGTGCGGCGGCGTCGCTTGTGGCCAACGGTGTCGTTGCCTACCTCTTCTTGACGACCGCCGGCAGATCGGTACACACGCCCTCATAGACTTCCGCCGCCATCCCCACCGACTCGCCCAGCGTCGGGTGCGGGTGGATAGTGTGGCCGATGTCGGTGGCGTCGCAGCCCATTTCGATCGCCAGGCAGACTTCGCCGATCAGGTCGCCGGCGTCGGTACCGACGATGCTGCCGCCGATGATGCGATGCGTCGCTTCATCGAAGATCAGCTTGGTGAAGCCCTCCTCGCGGCCATTGGCCAGAGCCCTACCCGAAGCCGCCCAGGGGAAGACGCTCTTGCCGTAGGTGATCCCCTCGGCCCGGCATTGCTCTTCGGTCTTGCCGGCCCAGGCGATTTCCGGGTCGGTGTAGGCGACCGACGGGATCTGCAGGGCGTCGAAGCAGCGCTTGCCGCCGTGCGCGGCTTCGGCGGCGACGTGCGCTTCGTGCACCCCCTTGTGCGCGAGCATCGGTTGCCCGACGATGTCGCCGATCGCAAAAATATGCGGAACGTTGGTGCGCAACTGCGTATCGACCGGAATGAAGCCGCGCTCATTGACCGCGACGCCGGCTTTCTCGGCAGCGAGCTTGCGGCCGTTGGGCGAGCGACCGACGGCCACCAGCACGAGGTCGAAGCGCTCCTTCTCGTCGCTGCTGTAGGTGACTTCGATTCCATCGGCACTGGCCGCAGCGGCGACAACGCCGGTGTTGAGCAGGATGCGGTCGAAACGATGGGCGTTCTTCTTTTCCCAGACCTTCACGAGATCGCGGTCGGCCCCGGGCATCAGTACCGCCCCGAGTTCGACGACGGTGATGCGCGAACCGAGTGCCGAATAGACGCTGGCCATTTCGAGGCCGATGATGCCGCCACCGACAACCAGCATGCGCGGCGGGATCTGCCGCAGTTCAAGGGCGCCGGTCGAGTCGACGACGCGCGGGTCGTCGGGCATGAACGGCAGCGCGATCGGTTGCGAACCGGCGGCGATGATCGCCTTCGCGAACCTGATGACTTTCCGGCCACCGTCAGCCAGCGTGACTTCGAGATGGTTCGGGTCCAGAAACTGGCCGACACCCTGCACGACCTGGACCTTGCGCCCCTTGGCCATGCCGGCAAGACCGCCGGTCAGTTTGCCGACGACCTTGTCCTTGTGGGCACGCAGCTTGTCGAGATCGATGCTCGGGGCAGCGAAGCTGACGCCGCAATCGCCCATGTGCTGCGCCTCTTCCATTACGCCGGCGATGTGCAGCAGCGCTTTCGAGGGGATGCAGCCGACGTTCAGGCAGACGCCACCGAGCGTCGCGTAACGCTCGACGAGCACCGTCTGCATCCCCAGGTCGGCGCTGCGGAAAGCCGCCGAGTAGCCCCCCGGTCCGGCGCCGAGAACCAGCATCTCGCATTCGAGGTCGGCACTGCCGGTGATCGGCGCCGCGGCCTGCGGCACCAAGGCAGCGCTTGCCGGCGGCGCGCCGGCAGCGGCGGCCACTGGCTTGGCGGTTGCCTCGGCAGTCCCACCGCTCTCGATCAGGGCCACCACCGCACCCTCGGAGAGTTTGTCGCCGAGTTTGACCTTCACTTCCCTGACCACGCCGGCGACGCTGCTCGGGACGTCCATCGTCGCCTTGTCGGATTCGAGGGTGATCAGGGCGTCATCGATCCTGACCGTGTCGCCGACCTGGACACACACGTCGATGACCGGGACATCGTGATAGTCGCCGATGTCGGGCACTTTTGCTTCAATGATCTGGCTCATGATTTCCTTCTCCCGATCAGAGCAGCACGCGCCGCATGTCGGCGAGGAGTTGCGCGATGAAGACGTTGAAGCGGGTCGCCAGCGCGCCGTCGATGACGCGGTGGTCGGCGGACAGCGACAACGGCAGGATCAGACGCGGCGCGAACGCCGCGCCGTTCCAGACCGGCTTCATGACCGACTTGTTGACCCCGAGGATGGCCACTTCGGGCGCATTGACGATCGGCGAGAAGTACGTGCCGCCGATGCCGCCGAGGCTGGAAATGGTGAAGCAGGCCCCGGACATCTCGGCCGGCGAAAGCTTGCCGTCGCGCGCCTTCCTGGCCAGTTCACCACTTTCGATGGCCAGTTGGGCCACCGATTTCTGGTCGGCGTTCTTGATCACCGGCACCACCAGACCGTTTGGCGTGTCGGCCGCAAAGGCGACGTGGCAATACTGCTTGAGCACCAGGTTGTCGCCATCCAGCGAACTGTTGAATTCGGGGAACTTCTTCAGGGCCACCGTGCAGGCCTTGATCAGGAAAGCCAGCATGGTGATCTTGAGTCCTGATTTCTCGTTCTCCTTGTTCATCGCCACGCGGAAGGCTTCCAGGTCGGTAATGTCGGCGTCTTCGTGATAGGTGACCGCGGGAATCATCACCCAGTTACGCGCCAGATTCTGCGCGGAGATCTTCTTGATCCGCGCCAGCGGCTTGATTTCGACGGGGCCGAATTTGGCAAAGTCGACCTTCGGCCAGGGCAGCAGGTCGAGACCGCCGCCGAGCGAGGGTGCGGCAGCCACGGCGACCGCCGGGACAGCGGTCATGACCCCCTTGACGTAAGCCGTGACGTCTTCCTTGAGAATGCGGCCTTTGGGTCCGCTGGCCGTGACCTTGTTGAGATCGACGCCGAGTTCGCGGGCCAGCAGGCGCACCGACGGGCTGGCGTGCGTCCGGGCGCCAGGGGCCAGGCCAACACCTGGAGGCGCGGCTGGTACCGCCGGCACCGGAGCACTGGCGACCACCGGTACCGCCGCGACCGGCGCGGGAGCAGCAGGAACAGAAGCAACGGCAGCAGAGTCACCACCGCTGTCAACGACGACGACCACCGCGCCCTCGGAAACCTTGTCGCCAAGCTTGACCCTGATCTCGCGAACCACCCCGGCCACCGACGAGGGCACATCCATCGTTGCCTTGTCGGATTCGAGTGTGACCAACGCGTCATCGACCTTGACCGTGTCGCCAACCTTGACACACACGTCGATCACCGGAACATCGTGATAGTCACCAATGTCAGGCACCTTGACCTCGACCGCTCCGCCAGCAGGGACTGCCACCGGAACTGCCGCGGCAACAGCAGGTGCTGGCGCCGCAACTGGGACAGCAAGGGGGGCGGCGGCAACCGGCGTCACCGCTGCCTGCCCGGACGCTTCGAGAACGACGACGACGGCACCTGCGGAAATCCTTTCGCCGAGTGCGACGCGGATTTCCCTGACCACCCCGGCTGCCGAAGACGGCACATCCATTGTCGCCTTGTCCGATTCCAGGGTCACCAGCGCATCATCGACCTTGACGACGTCACCGACGATGACGCAGATGTCGATCACCGGCACGTCGGTGTAATCACCAATGTCGGGGACTGTTACTTCGATCAATTGACTCATCTGGGGGCTCCCTTAAACCGTCGTCGGGTTGGGTTTGTTCACGTCGATGCCGTAACGGGCGATCGCCTCGGCGACCTTGCCGCGCTCGATCGTGCCGTCGTCGGCGAGAGCCTTCAGGGCGGCCACGGTGACCCAGCGGCGATCGACCTCGAAGAAATGGCGCAACTTCGCGCGCGTGTCCGAGCGACCGAAGCCGTCGGTGCCCAGCGTCACGTAGCGACGGTTGAGGAAAGGACGGATCTGCTCGGCGTACATGCGCACGTAGTCGGTCGCGGCAACGATCGGGCCGCGCGTGTCGCCGAGGCAGCTTTCAACGTGCGACAGCTTCGGCTTGGCAATCGGGTTGAGCATGTTCCAGCGCTGGACGTCGCTGCCGTTGCGCGCCAGTTCGGTGAAGCTCGGGCAACCCCAGAGGTCGGCATCGACCCCCCAGTCGTTCTTGAGCAATTCGGCAGCGGCGATCACTTCACGGAAGATCGTCCCGGAACCGAGCAGTTGTACGCGCGGCGCAGCCGGATTGGTGTCCGACGAATGGCCGCGGCGCAACAGGTACATCCCCTTGAGGATGTCGGCCGCAGCGCCGACCGGCATTTCCGGATGCTCGTAGTTCTCGTTCATCACGGTGACGTAATAGAAGATGTCCTCCTGCTCCTGATACATCCGGCGCATGCCTTCCTGCATGATCACGGCGATTTCGAAGGAGAAGGTCGGGTCGTAGCTCAGGCAGTTCGGAATCAGGCTGGAGAGCACCAGCGAATGGCCGTCTTCGTGCTGCAGGCCTTCGCCGTTCAGCGTCGTCCGGCCGGCGGTGCCGCCGATCAGGAAGCCACGCGAGCGCTGATCGGCGGCCGCCCAGCAAAGGTCCATCGTGCGTTGCAGGCCGAACATCGAGTAGCAGATGTAGAACGGGATCATCTGCACGCCATGCACCGAATACGCCGTCGCCGCGGCGATCCAGTCGCTCATCGCACCGGCCTCGTTGATCCCTTCCTGGAGAACCTGGCCGTCCTTCGACTCCTTGTAGAACATCAACTGGTCGTGGTCTTCCGGAACGTACTTCTGGCCTTCCTGATTCCAGATGCCGATCTGGCGGAACAGACCCTCCATCCCGAAGGTGCGCGATTCATCGGGAACGATCGGGACGACGTGACGGCCGACCTTCTTGTCCTTGAGCAGGATGTTGAGGAAACGGACGATGGCCATGGTCGTGGACACCTCGCGCCCCTCGCCCGAGGCCTTGAGCAGCGCATCGAAGGCGGCCAGTGCCGGCACCTCCAGCGCCGGCGCGGTACGTCGACGCTTCGGCAGGTAACCGCCGAGGTCCATTCGCCGCTGGCGCATGTAGGTAAGTTCGGGCGAGCCTTCGGCGAACTTGAGGTAGGGCAGTTCCTCGACCTGGTCGTCGCGCACCGGCAGGTTGAAACGGTCACGGAAACGCTTGATCGCTTCGTAATCGAGTTTCTTTTGCTGATGCGAGATGTTCATCGCTTCGCCGGCCTGGCCCATGCCGAAGCCCTTGATGGTCTTGGCCAGAATCAGGGTCGGCTGGCCTTGATGCTCGACCGCACTCTTGTAGGCGCTGAAAATCTTGAAGATGTCGTGGCCGCCACGGTTCAGCGCCCAGACCTGGTCGTCGGTCCAGTCGGCGACGAGCGCCTTGAGTTCCGGCGTGTTGAAGAAGTGCTCGCGTACGTAGGCCCCATCCTTGGCCTTGAAGGTCTGGTATTCGCCGTCGAGGGCAGCCATCATCCGCTGCTTGAGGATGCCCTTCTTGTCGCGCAGGAAAAGCGTGTCCCAGTTGGTTCCCCAGATCAGCTTGATGACGTTCCAGCCGGCGCCGCGAAAAGTGCCTTCGAGTTCCTGAATGATCTTGCCGTTGCCACGCACCGGGCCATCGAGGCGCTGCAGATTGCAGTTGATCACGAAGATCAGATTATCGAGCCGCTCGCGCGCCGCCATGCCGATGGCACCCAGGGATTCGACTTCGTCCGTCTCGCCGTCGCCAAGGAAGGCCCAGACCTTGCGGTCCCGGGCTTCAATGAAACCCCGGCTGTCGAGGTATTTCATGAAGCGGGCGCTGTAGATGGCCTGCAGCGGGCCGAGACCCATCGATACCGTCGGAAACTGCCAGAAATCCGGCATCAGCCAGGGGTGCGGGTAGGACGAGACGCCCTTGCCGTCGACTTCCTGCCGGAAGCAGTCCATCTGCTCGTCGGTCAGGCGCCCGAGGAGGTGGGCGCGCGCATAGACCCCGGGAACCGAGTGCCCCTGGAAGAAGATCAGGTCGCCGCCATGTTGTTCCGAGGGGGCATGCCAGAACCAGGAGAAGCCGACATCGTAAAGGGCCGCCGCCGAGGCGAACGAGGCGATATGGCCGCCGACGTTGCTGTTCTTGTTGGCGCGCACGACCATCGCCATGGCGTTCCAGCGGATGTAGTTGTGAATCCTGATTTCCATGTCCGCGTTGCCGGGATATTTCGGCTGCCGTTCAACCGGAATGGTGTTGACGTATTCGGTAGTGGCGCTATAGGGGATGTCGATCCCCTCCTGGCGCGCCTGTGCAATCAGGCCTTCGATCAGAAAGTGGGCACGATCGGGGCCTTCCTGGTCGATCACGCCGCTAAGCGCGTCCTGCCATTCCTGGGTTTCTTGGGGGTCCGCATCGCTGATGCTGGCCGACAGCGCGTTTTCGGGCAGAGCTGCCATGAATTTGTCTCCTGATCTGCAGAATCGTGAAATGAAAAGTTGTGCTGCGCGCAGTTTTTTGCGCCAGCGACGAGGGTAATACGTTGCTGGCCTACGCGGTACCGCAGTGCAGCAATCAAGCACTTCTCGCATTGTAAAATCTAATTTTATATCGTGCAATATCTGGCAACCAGTTCATGCGCGCGACTCTTCGCCAGCCGGATGACTTCTGGTGTACAATAAGAATCGTTCGCAACCACAAGCGATCGGCAGCTGGCTTGTCGCCGCCCGGAAGTCCTGACAGCATCGGAGCATTGCCAGCCGCTTCCGGATTGCGAAGTTCCTTTGCGAGCAAACCCATTCAGGAGATTGAATTGACTGATGTGACAGACACCAGCAAGGCATGTTCATTCCGGACGCTCGATTTGGCATCGATCGGTGAGGCGCTTGCCGTGCAGTACGTTCAGCCGCCAACTGCCGCGCCGGAATGGGCACGCTGGCTGGAGGAAATCGGTTTCATCGTCGGCGAACGGGTGATGCTGATGGCCCGCGGCCTACCCGGCGGCGACCCACTGGTGGTGCGCGTTGCCCAGTCCACCTTCGCCTTGCGCAGAGCCGAAGCGGCCTGCATCGGAGTAACCCCTGTCAACCAGACCGACACCCAGGACATCGAGGCATGAACGAGGCCGTCATTCACTTTCACCCGAGTGGACCCCTGCTCGCTTTGGTGGGCAACCCCAACTGCGGCAAGACCGCCCTGTTCAACCTGCTCACCGGTAGTCGGCAGAAGGTCGCCAACTACGCCGGGGTTACCGTGGAACGCAAGGAAGGGCGGCTCACGACCCCTGCCGGCAGGACGCTGCGCGTTCTCGATCTGCCGGGAGCCTACAGCCTGTATCCGCGTTCGCCTGACGAGCGGGTGACCTGTGACGTCCTGTTCGGCCGTGCCGCCGGCGAAAAGCGCCCGGACCTCGTGGTCTGCGTCGTTGATGCCACCAATCTGCGGCGCAATCTGCGACTGGCACTGGCCGTGAAGCGTCTCGGCCTGCCCTGCGTGGTCGCCCTCAACATGACCGATCTGGCCGAAAAACGCGGACTCAGGATCGTACCGGAAAGCCTGTCCGCCGAACTGGGAATGCCGGTGGTGAGCACCGTCGCGATCAGGCACACGGGCGCGGAACCCTTGCTGGCGCTGTTCGACGATCAGCAGACCTGGCGCCGCGCTACGGCGGGCACGCCCATCCCGGGCCATGCGGCCCCCATCGGTGATCCCCACAGCAACCAGTCCGACCATGTCGCGGTGCGCCAGATCCTGCAGAATCTGGGTCTGGACGAGATCGTGCCGCACACGCCGAGCGACCGCATCGACCGCGTCGTCCTGCATCCGATCATCGGGCCGCTGCTGCTGGCGTCAATCCTGTTCCTGGTGTTCCAGCTGGTCTTCGCCTGGGCCGAAACACCGATGAACCTGATCAAGGCCGCCACCTCCGAATTGGGCCAGGCGATCGGTACGGCCTTGCCGGACACGTGGCTCAGGAGCCTGCTCGTGGACGGCGTGATCGCCGGTGCCGGCGGGGTCCTGGTGTTCCTGCCGCAGATCGTGATTCTCTATTTCTTCATTCTCCTGCTCGAAGAGTCCGGCTATCTGCCGCGCGCAGCGTTCCTGCTCGACCGCCTGATGGGCGGCGTGGGGCTCAGCGGCCGCTCGTTCATCCCCTTGCTGTCGAGTTTTGCCTGTGCCATCCCCGGCATCATGGCCGCGCGCACTATCGCCAACCCGCGTGATCGCCTGGTCACCATCATGATCGCACCGCTGATGACCTGTTCGGCAAGGCTACCGGTATACGCGCTGCTGATCGGCGCATTCGTGCCGCAGCGTGAGGTTTATGGGCTGCTGGAACTGCAGGGGCTGGTGTTGCTGGCTTTGTACCTTGCCGGCATCGTCGGCGCCCTGGCTGTCGCCTGGGGGCTGAAGCGCTTCACCGCGGCGGGACGCGAGGTCCGTCCGCTGATGATGGAACTGCCCAATTATCACTGGCCGACGCCGCTCAACGTCGGCCTCGGCGTCTGGCAACGGGTGGCGATCTTCCTCAAGCGGGTTGGCGGCATCATCCTCATTCTCACGATCCTGCTGTGGCTTCTGGCAAGCTTTCCCGCACCGCCGCAAGGCGCCACCGGACCGGCGATCGAGTACAGCCTGGCGGGCATGCTGGGACAGGCGCTGGCGGTGGTGTTTGAACCGATCGGCTTCAACTGGCAGATCAGTATCGCGCTGGTCCCTGGTCTGGCGGCGCGCGAAGTCGCGGTCAGCGCCCTGGGCACGGTATACGCGCTCGCGGCGGCAGGCGAGGACACCGCGCAGGCGCTGGCGCCGCTGATCGCCGCAAACTGGAGCCTGGCCACCGCGCTATCACTGCTGGCCTGGTACGTCTTCGCGCCACAATGCCTATCGACGCTGGCAACGGTCAAACGCGA